>NZ_CP117418.1:329960-659920 GCF_028607105.1 Novosphingobium humi
AGACGACGCAGATCAACCGCGGCGTGCTGAATGACGGATCGCCGCAATATGTGGTGCGCGATCTAGCCCAGTCGATCTCTTTCACCAAATATGGCCTGATCACGGCGGGCCCGCTGCAGGGCATCGCCTTTGACGCACGCGGCAATCCGTTCCAGTTCCAATATGGCTCGGGCGGCGTGCCCCAGCGCGATGCGGCGGGCACGGTGTCGGGGTGCTATCCCGGCTTTTGTCTTGGCGGCGATCTGTCGGGCAATGTTGATTCTGGCCGCTCGCTGCAATCCAGCATCGAGCGCCTCAACACCTATGGCCGGGTGGGCTTTGAACTCGACAATCGCAACGAGATTTATCTGACCGTCAATGTCGGCAAGGTGAACACCCATAACCAGCCGGTCAACGGGATGAACAAGCCGGGCCTGACGATTCAGTGCGCCAATCCTTTCGTGCCCGCGCTGGTCCAGAACGCCTGCACCAATGCCGGTATCACCAGCTTCCGCTTTGGCACCAGCAATGCCGCGTTGGGCAACACGCAGGTCTACACCGAGCGGCGCCAGTACCGTTTCGTGCTGGGCGGCAAGGGGACCTTCACGCTGGCGGGCAAGGACTGGAAATACGACATCTATGGCGAGCACGGCACCAATTACAGCGATATTGATGTCCGCAATATCCTGCTGACCTCGCGTTTCAATCAGGCGATTGACGCGATCACGCTCAATGGCGCGATTGTCTGCCGCGATCCGGTGGCGCGGGCCAATGGGTGCCAACCGCTCAACATTCTGGGCGGTCAGCCTTCGGCGGCCTCGCTGGCCTATGTCGTGCCGCAATTTGGCCCCTATCAGCGCACCCGCCAGACCCAGGACGTGGCCAGCATCAGCTTCTCCGGTTCGCCGGTGGATCTGTGGGCGGGGCCGCTTTCCATCGCCTTTGGCGGGGAATTCCGCCATGAATTCTATCGCGTGGACGCCGATCCCTATGGCGCGGGCTTTGCCAACACACCCGCAGGCGGCAATTATCCGGCCGACCCGGTGCTGATCGCGGGGGGCAACAACTGGTATGCGGGCAATTACAAGAACGGTGGCGGCGCCTATAGCGTCAAGGAAGGCTTTTTCGAGGCCAATCTGCCGGTCATCAACTCCGACGCCATGGGCCATGCCAATTTGAACGGCGCGGTGCGTGTCACCAATTACAGCACATCGGGCACGGTCACAGCGTGGAAAGTGGGCGGCACATGGGATCTGCCCATCGACGGCCTGCGGCTGCGCGGGGTGACATCGCGCGATGTGCGCGCGCCCAACCTGTCGGAAATGTTCGCCGCGCCTGTCACCACAACGCTGCCCAATTTCTTTGACCCCTTCCACAATACGACCACGCTGGTCATCCAGAGCGTGGTGGGCAATCCCAATCTGAAGCCGGAAATCGCGCGCAACACGACCTTTGGCGTGGCTTTGGCCAATCCGTCATGGATGCCGGGGCTGAACATCTCGTTCGACTATTACAAGCTCAAGCTCAACGGCGTGATCTCCTCGATCGGTGCCAATGACATGGTGCAATATTGCTATCAGAACGTGCTTCCACAGACCTGCAATTCGTTCAATCTGAACAATCCGGCGGGCGGCAATTACATCAATGTCCAGCCCTTTAACCTGGCCTCGATCAAGACCGAGGGCTTTGACATCGAGGCCAGCTATCGTTGGCGCAACCCGCTGGGTCTGCCGGGCAATTTCACGCTGCGCGCGCTGGCCACGCATGTCATCAACTATATCACCGACACGGGTCTGCCCGGCACGATCCCCATCGACAGCGCCGGGTCCAATCTGGGCAACACGCCGCATTGGAAATGGCTGGCGGTGCAAAGCTATGACAATGACAAATTCTCGCTGATGGTCCAGGAACGCTGGTTCAGCAACGGGACATTTGCCAACAATTATGTCGTGTGCAGCCCCGGCACATGCCCCGCTTCGACCGCCAACAATCCCACCATCGACCAGAATTTCATGGCCGGCGCTTTCTATCTGGACATGGGTGGATCGGTGAACATCACCAAGGAGGTCACCGCCTATTTCAAGGTTGATAATGTGACCAACCGCACCCCGGCACGTAATTACATCTTCAACAATCCCGCGCTGTATGACCAGATCGGGCGGGTGTTCCGCGCAGGCGTGCGTTTCAAATACTGATGTTGCGATAATCCGGCCTGCCCCTCCTCCCTTCGGGCCGGATCACGCGGCGGGCGAAGCCGTATCTCGCCCGCCACAAGGCGCCATGGCGCGAAGGTTTGCCGCCCTTCGCGCCATGGCTTTGTTTTATGGATTGCCCGGCGCATAGGGGAAACTCAGCGCCTTGTACCAGCCCAGATCATGCGCGGGCTGAGCGCTGCCCGCAGGCAGGGGCAGGTGGTTGAGCGATTGCCAATAGGCGATCGAGGCGTCGCGCCACAATTGCGCATCGCGGCGTTGGATGGTCAAAAACACGCGGGTCTTTTCAAACCTTTCGGCATCCATGGCGGGTTTCAAAGCCTGCCATTGCGCCTGCATGCTCTCCACCCCCGCCACGCCCCGATCATAATGGCGCACCAGATCATCCCACAGCGTCGCCCCATCTCTCATGCGATAGGTCCATGGCAAATGGTGAAACCACAGGAGATCCTTCTCATCGGTGGCTTCGGGCCGGGCCAGTCTGGCCGCGATGGCGGGGGCATATTGGGCGATGGCATTGCTGCCGCTGGCGGTGCGGTCAAAGCCGATGCCCTGCGCATCGGCGCGGTTGTAATAGACCGGATTCCATTCCGGGCGGGCCAGCGTGTTGACCCAGGGGCCGGGGCCGTAATGGCCATAGACGCTCATCTGATGGGCCAGGCCCAGCGGGGTCATGTAATCCACCGCCGCCTCGCGCGAGGGCATCATGATGGCGGTGACGGCATCCACCACCTTGGGCGCGGGCGAGAAGGTCTGCGCCGCCCATTCGCGCGCAATGGCCTTGGGCGAGAGGTCAGGGTCCCATGCCAGACGGCCAAAGGCATACCAGTCCGCCTGATTGAAAATCGAGCCTGACCAGTCGCGGTTCGCTCCGATATTGGCCACACCCGCAATGCCCGTCAGCCGATGTCCATCCAGCGATCCATCCACCACCCGCGCCACGGTGGAGCCTGCGCCTTTGCTCAGCGTATCGGCATGCAGGGCCTCGGAGAACAGGGGGCCGAGATAGGTCAGATGCGTCGATTGGCCCAGATATTCCTTGGTGATCTGGAACTCCATCATCAGATTGGTGCGCGGCATGGCGCCAAACAGCGGATGAAAGGGTTCGCGTGGCTGGAAATCGATGGCGCCGTTCTTGACCTGCACCAGCACATTGTCGGCAAACTGGCCGTCCAACGGCTTGAAATCATTATAGGCCTGTTTGGCGCGATCCTCCGGATTGTCATGGGCATAGACAAAGGCGCGCCACATCACCACCCCGCCATGGGGCCGCAGCGCCACGGCCAGCATATTGGCGCCCTGCGCATGGGTGCGGTGGTAATCGGCGGGGCCGGGCTGGCCCTCGCTGTTGGCCTTGACCAGAAAGCCGCCGAAATCGGGAATGGCGCGATAGATTTCATCGGCCTTGGCCCGCCACCATGCCGCCACCGCCGGATCAAGCGGATCGGCCGTCTTCAGCCCGCCCAGTTCGATGGGAGCCGACCAGCGCGCCGAGAGATAGACCTTGATCCCCCACGGCCTGAACACATCGGCCAGCGCCGCCGCCTTGGCGATATAGGGCGCGGTCAGGCTGTCGGCCTTGGCGTTGACATTGTTGAGCACGGCGCCATTGATCCCGACCGAGGCATTGGCCCGCGCATATTCGGTATAGATCGGATCTCGCCAGTCGGGCAGGCGCCACCAGTCCCAGATCGAGGCCCCGGCATAGCCGCGCTCGACCGTGCCATCCAGATTGTCCCAGTGGTCCAGCACGCGCAGCGCGATGCGCGGCGAGGAAACCAGATCCAGCCGCCCCAAATCCGCCCCGCTGTGAGCAAGCCGCAGGTAATGAAACACGCCGTAGAGCAGGCCCAAATCGGTCTTGGCCGCAATCCTTGTTTCGGTGCGTCCAGCCAGCTTGCGGCTGGAAAGCGCGAAGCCATCCGTGCCAAGACCATCATAGCGGGCGGGCCATGATCCATCGGCGGGCGTTGTCAGATGAAACCGGCCCTGTCTGGCCCTTGCCGGAAGGCCGCGTTGCAACTCGGCGATGGCCAGAGCCAGACTGGGCCGGTTGTGGGTGTCAGGCGCGGAAATCGCGGCGCTACCGGCGCGGCCGACCGCGGCGCTGGGATAGCGCAGCCAAAGCTGATGGCCATCCTCCGCCCGGGCGGCGAAGGGCAGGGAGAGAAGGGAGAGGGCGGCGGCCAAGCCGAGGGGCATGCGAAGGATCATGGACAGCCTGCATGTTGAAACAAGAATGACGGAGAACAGCGCGCCGGGGCTGCTTTCCAACCTAAGATAGCGCTATCATACGCCGTTTTCCAGCGTGTTCTCTCATTCCTGCACAGAGATTTCTCGGGGCGTCGTTCCCTGCTCCCACCCCACCGCAACAGACATGGCGCAGCAGCGCGATCCCGTCGAACTGTGTGGATGAACCGGGCGTTGCCTGCCCCGCCTTTACGCCGAAAAGCTCTCCCATCTCGCCTGAGCCTCGGCAAAGGCGGCGCTGCTGCCTTGAGATCTTGCGCGGCGGCCGGGTTCAGCGGCCCGATTGGATGATGCGCGGAACGATCTGCATCAGCTTGTCCACCGGCACGGCAAAACCGATCCCCGCCGATGCGCCCGATGGGCTGTAGATCATGGTGTTCATGCCGATCAGGCGCCCGCTCGAATCCAGCAGCGGCCCGCCCGAATTGCCCGGATTGATCGCCGCGTCGGTCTGGATCAGATGCTCAACCGCGCCGCCCTGTTCATCGGGCAAGGTCCGGTCCAGCGCCGAAACGATGCCTGTGGTCAGCGTCCAGTCAAGGCCGAAGGGGTTGCCGATGGCAAAGACCCGCTGACCCACTTTCAGATCGCCGCTTGTGCCGACCGGAATGGCGGGCGGGGCCTTGAAGCTGACGCCGATTTTGAGCACCGCAATGTCATTTTCGGGGCTGGCGCCCACAAGGGCTGCGCGGAATTTGCGGCCATCGGCAAGACGGATAGTGGCCTCGGACGCCCCGCGAATGACGTGATAATTGGTCACGACATGGCCCGCGCCGTCCCAGATCATGCCCGACCCGGTGCCCTGCGGCACGGAAAAGACGTTGCGGGTCCAGACGTCCTCGACCCACTGCCTTGTGGCGATGGAGACGACCGAGCCGCGCGCCTGTTCGAACAGGGCGATGGTCGATTTCTCGTCCGCGGCCAGATCGCCGCGCGGCGTGATGGCGCGCCGGCCGGTGCCGTCGGCCCCTGTGTTGAGCCCGTGCCACAGGAACATGAGCGCGGCGATGCAACCGGTCAGAAACAGCCAGCGCAGAACAAATCCAAGAATGCGGTTGGGCGGGCGGTGGGGCGCGATGTTCGACATGGTCGCGAAATGGGCATGACCCTGCCGGTTTTTCAAGTCATCCCGACAACAAGTCTATTGTATCGTGATGATCCCGCCCTTGGGATGCCACACACGCGGCCCCAGCAGCCGGTCGTGGACGAAGCGCACCGAATGCAGCACCGCCTCGATATCGCGCCGCCATGCGTCGAGAAACCGGCGCAATTCGGGGAAATGCGGCGCTTCATCGTAGAATTGCCAAACGAAAATCTGGAGCAGCGAGGGATAGTCGGGCATGAAATAGCTGATTTCCGCGGTGGAGAGCCCATAGCCTTGCAATTGCCGTGCAAACTCGTCGTGTCCGCCCATATACCGATCTCCTGCTGTGTTGGTCATCCCTGTTGGCTTGGCTGTTGCCGCAGGATTTGTAATTCCGGCCCCGGTGTCAAGCCGAAAATGAGGCGAAAATCAGGTTAAGCCTATCGTTTATATGGACATTCTGGCACTCTCATGCGCCGGGTGCCAGCGCAGAATATTGCCATCGGCGCCGTGCAGGGGGAAAAGGGCGGCAAGGCAAATGTCGGTGTTGCCGGGGCATGGTCGGGGCTTTTCCTGGTCTGATGCACCGGCTAAGACAAGGCGATGGATATGTTCGCAGCCCTGCGGGCCTTTGTGGCGGTGGTGGAGGAAGGCGGCTTTGCGCCTGCTGCACGCCGGGCGGGTCAGGCGGCATCGTCCTTTACCCGCCACGTTGATGCGCTGGAATCCGCGCTGGGGGTCAGCCTGCTCAACCGCTCCACGCGCAATGTTTCGCTCACGGCGGCCGGAGAGAGCTATTACCCGCGCGCAACCCGCCTGCTGGCCGAACTGGACGAGGCCAACAGCCGCGTGCGCGAGCGCGAAGGCCCGCCGCGCGGCCGTTTGCGGGTCAGCCTGCCCGCCTCCTTTGCCCGGATGCATATCACGCCCTTCCTGCCGCGCTTCATGGCGGAATTTCCGCTGATCGAGCTGGATCTGGTGATGAGCGATGCTTTGGTCAATCTGGTAGAGCAGCGGATTGATGTCGCGGTGCGGCTGGGGGCGCTGGATTCCTCCAGCCTGATCGCGCGGCGATTGGCGCCGCATCGCCGCATCGTCTGCGCCAGCCCGGCCTATCTGGCGCAGCATGGCGCTCCCGCCGCGCCGCAGGATATCGCCACCCATGCCTGCCTGACATTCGCCTTTGCCGATGGCGAGAGGCTCTGGCGCTTCAGTCAGGGCCAGCGTGCCGAACAGGTCCGGGTCAAGGGCCCGCTGCGCGCCAATCAGGCCGAGGCCCTGAAAGAGGCCGCGTTGGCCGGTTTCGGGCTGGTCATGCTGCCCACATGGCTGGTGGGCGAGGAGATTGCGCAAGGCATGTTGCAGCCGGTGCTGACCGACTGGCAGGCGGATATCAGTCGGCCGGGCGCGACCGCCCTGCCCGATGGCGGCATCCACGCTCTTTATCTGCCCGATCGCAAGGAATCGCCCAAGGTGCGCGCCTTCGTCGATTTTCTGGCCGAACGTTTCGGCGCGCCGCCCTATTGGGATCGCGCAATTTGATCTTTGCGTAAATCGCAAAGATGTTCACAGAAATAGCCTGATTATCAAAGTCTTCGAACGGGTGCACATCACAGGCACCAACCTTGGACCCGCTACTACGGCGCTGTCCCAACCAAGAGCCCATACGATGACCGACCTGCTCTTTACCCCCATCCGCATCGGCGCGCTCGATCTGCCCAGCCGGATCGTTATGGCGCCGCTCACCCGCTCGCGCGCGGCACCGGGCAATGTGCCGTCGCCGCTGGCCATCGACTATTATCGCCAGCGCGCCTCGGCCGCGCTGATCATCACCGAAGGCACCCAGATTTCCCAGCAGGGCCAAGGCTATGCCTGGACCCCCGGCATCCACACGCCTGCCCAGATCGAAGGTTGGGCCAAGGTGGCCGAGGCCGTGCATCAGGAGGGCGGGCGCATCGTGATGCAGCTTTGGCATGTCGGGCGCATATCGCATGGCGTGTTCCAGCCGGGCGGGGCGCGCCCTGTCGCCCCCACGATCATGCCGGTCCCGGCCAAGGCCTTCATCCCCGGTCCCGACGGCAAGGGCAATTTCGTCGATGTGCCCGAGCCTCAGGAATTGAGCATCGCGGGCATCCAGATGATCATCGCCGATTATGTTCAGGCCGCCCGCAATGCGATGGCCGCCGGGCTGGATGGCGTGGAACTGCACGCGGCCAACGGCTATCTGCTCGACCAGTTCCTCAACAGCGCGAGCAACTGGCGCACTGATCGTTATGGCGGTTCGGCGGAAAACCGCGCGCGGCTGCTGCTCGAAGTGGTCGATGCGGTTGCCGCCGCGATCGGCAGCGAGCGGGTAGGGGTGCGTCTGGCGCCCATGGGCAAGGCTTTCGGCATGGACGAGGCCGATCCCGAGGCGCTGTTTCAGCATGTGGTCGGCGAACTGGAGCAACGCCGTCTGGCCTATCTCCATCTGGTCGAACCGGCGGTGAAGGGCCGCGAGATCGCCGCCGAAACCGATCCGCGCGCCGATGCGCTGATGCGGGACATCCGCGCCCGCTTTTCCGGCCCGATCATTCTGGCGGGCGGCTATACAAGGTGGAATGCGGAAAAGGCGCTCTGCGATGGGCGCGGCGATCTGATTGCCTTTGGCCGCCCGTTTATTGCCAATCCCGATCTGCCCGCGCGGCTGCTGATTGACGCTCCGCTCAACGAGGCGGACCCGGAGACTTTCTACGGCGGCGATGCCCGTGGTTACACCGATTATCCGACTTTGGCTGAACTGGCCGCGCAAGAGGTGGTGTCATGACTCGCGCGGCCGCCCGGACCATGCCTCCCGGCCTGACCTTCAGCATGGCGGCAGCCACCGGGCTGGCCGTGGCCAATATCTACTATAATCAGCCGATGCTGGGCCTGATCCAGCGTGCGCTGCCCGGCGGCGCCGCCGGTTTCGTGCCCACGGTGACCCAGCTTGGCTATGCCTTGGGCCTGTTCCTGCTGGTGCCGCTTGGCGATCTGTTGGAACGCAGGCGGTTGATCGTTGTCCAATTCGTGGCCCTGTCGGTGGCGCTGGGCCTTGCGGCTCTGGCCCCGACAGGCGCGGCTTTGCTGCTGGGTTCGCTGATGGTCGGGGCCTTTGCCACGGTGGCGCAGCAGATCGTGCCGATGGCCGCGCATGTGGCCCCGCCCGCCCAGCGCGGCGCGGTGATCGGCAAGGTGATGGCCGGGCTGTTGCTGGGCATATTGCTCAGCCGCACGCTGGCCGGTTTTGTGGCGCAACAGTCCGGGTGGCGGGCCATGTTCTGGCTGGGCGTGCCTTTGGCCCTGTTTGCCGCCGGGCTGTCGCGGGTGAAATTGCCCGAGTCCCAACCGGATGGTGGGCTCTCCTATGGCGGTCTGGTTGCGTCCCTGTGGCATCTTTGGCGTGACCTGCCGGTCCTGCGCCGCTCGACGCTGACGCAGGCCCTGCTTTTCGCCGCCTTCAGCGCTTTTTGGAGCACGCTGGCGTTGCAGGTGCAGCGGCTGGGCTATGGCCCGTCGGTGGCGGGGCTGTTTGGCATCGTGGGGGCCGCAGGGGTGCTGGCGGCACCTCTGGCGGGCCATCTGGCCGACCGGCGCGGTCCGGGCGCGGCCATCGTGGCGGGCACGCTGTTGACGGCTGTGGGCATGGCGATCGCCGGCCTTCCCTTCGGCATCGCCGGATTGGTGCTGGGATGCATCGTGCTCGATCTTGCAGTGCAGGGCGCGCTGATTTCCCACCAGCACCTCATCTATGCCCTCAAACCCGACGCGCGTGCGCGGCTCAACACACTGTTCATGGGCGGCATGTTTCTGGGCGGAGCCTTGGGGTCGGCTCTGGCGATCACCGTTTGGCAGACGATGGAATGGACAGGCGTCTGCCTGCTGGGCAGCGGTTTGGCGGCGGTGGCCTTTACCCTCCACGCCGCCGCAGCAAAGCGCTCAATGGCCTGAGGCGGCTCTATTCGCCCTAAGCCAGCCGTTCCAGCCATTTCTGCGCCAAGGCGGTCCATTGCCCCGCAGAACCGTTGGACGGGCCGATGCCGAAACCATGCTTTCCCTCGGCAAACAGATGCATTTCGGGCGCATGGCCCGCTTTGGTCAGGGCATCGGCCATCATCAGGCTGTTCTGATAGGGCACGGCATCATCGTCGAGCGCATGGACCAGAAACACCGGGGGTGTCTGAGCCGTAACATGCTGGACCGGCGAGCGGCGCGCGATCAGGGCTGCATCGGGCGCCGTGCCAAGCAGGGTTTGGGCCGACCAGACATGGGTATAGGGCACTGTCATGCTGATCACGGGATAGACCAGAATCCCGGCATGGGGCCGCGCATCCAGCCCGTCGATGGCGTCAACCGGCGGGGCCAGCTTTTCATCAAATTCGGTGAGCAGCGAGGCCGCCAGATGGCCCCCGGCGGAAAAGCCGATGACGGCGATGTCGGGGTCTGAAACCCCGTCCTGCGCGGCGCGCGAGTGGATCACACGCATCGCGCGCTGGGCATCCATCAACGGCACATCCGCGCGGTTGGCCCAGCCCTCGCCGGGAAGGCGATAGACCAGAACATAGACATGATAGCCCGCCGCATTGAACACGCGGGCCACATCGACGCCTTCATTGCGGATCGAGACGAAATTATACGCGCCCCCCGGAATGACCAGCAAGGCCTTGCCATTGGGCCGCGCGGCGCGGAACAGGCGCAATTCCGGCTCGGCAATATTGCTCAGAAAGGTCTGCGGCCAATCGGCACGCCGTTCGCGGGGGGCAAAACCCTTGCCCGGAACGCCCGCTGGCCACAAAGGCACGCGCTGCGCCTCGATCCATGGGCGGGGCAGGGGGCCGCCTCCTTCGGGGATCAGCAAAGGCGCGACGGCTTGGGCAGGCTTGGTCATGACGGCTCCGGCAAGGGCGGCAAATCCGGCCTGTATCGTGCGGCGGCGGTTCCAGAACAGGGGGCTTTCCTTTCGTCACACGTTTTGCGGGCGCGGCACAGGCCCGCCGATCCATCATGATCGACGGGCCGCAAATTGCCAAGATGGTTTCAGTATTTGAAGCCGATCCGCACGCCATAGGTGCGCGGCGGGGCATAGCTGGCCGTGGTCGAACTCCACACCGGGACGACGGTGGTGGCGATGCGGCGGTCCTCCACATTGTTCATGAACAGGTTGATATAGGCATGGCCGCTCGGTTCGTCATAGCGCAGGTTGAGATCGGTCTTGGTATAGCCCGCGATGCGGCCCTGCACGGCATTGTCGCTGCTGGCAAAGGTTTTGGACTGGGCATAGAAATCGACCGAAGGCGTGATCTTGCCGCCCGATGCCAGATCAAAGGCGTGGGCATAGCTGAAGCGGGCGGAAAATTGCGGCGCATTGGTCAGACGCTTGCCCGAATAATCCGCCGAGGCCGAGGGGATCGCCGCATAGCCAAGGATGGGGGCAAAGATGTTATACATCGTGTCGGCCGAATGCAGATTGTCCGACGCGCCGGGGAAACTGCGATATTCCGCCACCATATAGGCCAGATAGCCCGAGAACGTGTCATTGCGGGTGGGGCGATACGTGGTTTCCAGATCCACACCGCGAATGCGCGCCTTGGCGGCATTGGTGGTGACGGCAATCGGCCCCTGCACCGGATCAACCACGATCGAGGAAACCTGAAGGTTCTGATAATCCATCTGATAGCCGGTCAGGCCGATGAACAGCCGGTCGCCCAGCAGTTTGGCGCGCAGGCCTGCTTCATAATTGGTCACGGTTTCGGGCGCATATTGCTGATAGGCCACCGGATTGCCGCTGGATTGCAGGCCGCCGCCGCGATAGCCGGTCGAAACCGTGGCATAGGCCAGAACGCCCGGCGTCAGGTCATAATCCAGCCCCGCCTTCCAGCTAACCTTGCTGAAACTGGCGGCGGCGCGGCCCCGATCATCGGTATAGGCGATGGCAAAGCCGCCGGGGCATGAGGATGCGTTGATATTGGCCCGTGTGACCGTGGCGCCGGGGCAGACCAATTGCTGTTCGCGGCCGTTCACATCATCCCACGTGGCGCGCACGCCCGCGGTCGCGCGCAGGCGCTCGGTCAATGAGAAGGTGCCTTGCCCGAACAGGGCGCGCGATTTGCTGCCCTCGCCCGAATAGGTGTTGACCACGTCCACGGCGTTGATCGTGCCGATCTGATTGCCGGTGCTGGCCACCAGCGGGCCGAAGATGTTGTAGACGGATGCGAAAGGCGCAGGCGCGGTGTTGCCCGCATGCAGCAGGCGCTGGCCTGAGGGGATCTCGTCCTGATAGATATAGGCGCCCGCCACCAGCTTGACCGGGCCGCGCTGGAAATTGACATCCAGTTCGTGCGACCAGCTGTTGGTCTTGTGGTTGATATATTCCTGCGAAAACACGCCAGAGGCCGCCGCCACGCCATTGTTCACCAGCGAGGAATAGCCTGCCAGCCAGGTGAGGCTGAGGCTGTCGCTGGCCTGCCAGATCAGCTTGGAGCGTACATCATAGCTTTTGACGTTGATGCGGTTGTTGCGGACCTGATCCAGCCCCGGATTGACCGTGTCAAAGCTGGTCGGGACGATCGTGACCGGGCCAAAGCTGCCGGTGTTCAGATTGGCCTGCGGATAGTAATTGTAATTGCGCAGATAGACGGCGGGGACGGTGCCGTTGTTTTCGGCATAGGAGCCCGACACGCGCCATATCAGCGTGGGCGTGATCGCCCATTTGGCAGTCAGGCGCACGCCGCCCAGATTGGTCTGGTCAAAGCGCGCGGTGCCCAGTTGCGCGCCATAGCCATCGTTCACCTGACGAAAGGCTGCGATGCGCAGGCCGAATGTATCGCTGACCGGCAGGTCGACGGCGGCCTGGGCGCGGATGTCGTTGAAGCGGCCATATTGCAGGCTGGCGCTGCCGCCGAAATGCCTGCCCGGATCGGCCGAATTGATGTTGACCACACCCGCCGTGGCGTTGCGGCCATAGACGGTGCCCTGCGGCCCGCGCAGCACCTCGACCGAGCCGATGTCGAACATGGCCAGACCCAGCGCCACCGAGGAGGGATTGTAGATCCCGTCAAACTGGGTCGCGACGGTGGAATAGCCGGAAAAGGCATTGTTGCTGCCGATGCCGCGGATGGCAAAGCCGTTCTGGCTGAGTTGCAGCGAGGGTACGGTGGAGACCAGCCGATCGGCGCTGGTGATCGATTGGCGGTCGAGCGCAGCCTGCGAAACCACGCTGACGGCGATCGGCGCCTTGGAGATCTTTTCGCTGCTCTTTTGCGCGGTCACCACGATTTCGGTGGTGATCGGATCGTTTGCGGCCGCCGCATCCTGCGCAAGGGCAGGAGTGGCCAGAGGAAACAGCGCGGCGCTGGCAAGCAAGATGGCGGAATATTTCATGGCGTCCTCCCGGGATCATACCTGTGTTTTTCCGGCGCCGGGGGCGGCGCCGCTCTCCTTACGGCTGTTGCAACGAATCGCTGCTCTTGCACAACCGATTGCGCATCTGTTACAATCGATAGCATTCGTTGCCTAGGGGGAATTTTCCAGGCGATGGTCCGAGGTCTGATTGCGTAGGTCTCGATCTAAACGGTTGATAAAAATTATCTATTCTCGATCTGCCCTAATGGGGGAGGGACTTTTATGAACAAACGTTTGCAACATGTGGCTGATTCGCCTCACCCATCGGCCTTTTGCTGGACCGCCGACCATATGGCGGCACTGCGGCCCACGCCCGCCAACACGATCCCGCCTTTCGGCTCGGAGGCATGCGCGCCGTACCTTCCCGGTCTGGATATCTGGGATATGTGGCCGGTGGAAAATCGGGACGGTTATGCGCATACCTTTGCGCAAGGGTGGCTCTGGCTGGCGCTGGCCGCGCCGGTGCTGCCCGATCCCGAAGACCGCCATGCCATTGCGCGCATCCATCTGTTGCTGCAGACGGTCGATGGCTCTGGCTGGGTCGATTGCGGCCCCGCCTTTCCCGACGGCCACACGCCGGGCAGCCGCGAATGGTCGGGCAGCGCGCTTTATGATGCAGCGGATCGGCGCGTCCTGTGCTGGTTCACCGCCGCCGGGCGCCGCGACGAGGCTAAGCCCTCCTTCGAGCAGCGCCTGTTTCTGACGGAAGGGTTCCTCCATTGGCGCGGCGATGCACCCGTGATCGAAGACTGGACCCAGCCGGAAGAGGCTGTCGCGGCCGACGGCGAAATCTATCTGCAGGTTCGGGGCAGCGAAGGGGGCGCGGGCACGATCAAGGCTTTCCGCGACCCCTGCTATTTTCAGGACCCCCGCAGCGGCGAGCATTTCCTTTTCTTCACCGCGTCAAAAGCCGCTTCCGCCTCGTCATGGAATGGCGTGATCGGGGTTGCGCATTCGCTGGCCGGGCCGCATGGGCCGTGGCGGCTTTTGGCTCCGGTGGTGGACGGCGATGGGCTGAACAATGAGCTGGAGCGGCCGCATATGCGCTATATCGGCGGCCAATATTACCTGTTCTGGTCCACCCAGCGCAAAGTCTTTGCCGCAGATGGGCCGCAGGGGCCCACCGGCCTGTATGGCGTGGTCGGTTCGTCGCCCCTTGGGCCGTTCCGCCCGATCAATGGCGACACGCTGGTGGCGGGCAACCCGGAGGAGGCCCCTTGGCAGGCCTATAGCTGGTGGGTTCTGGGCGACGGGCGCGTCACCAGCTTTGCCGACCTGCCCGGCATTGCGCCGGATGCCGCGCCTTCCGATGCATTGGGCCGCCGCCGCGCCTTTGGCGGCAGCCCTGCGCCATGGTTCACGCTGCGTCTGGAGGGTGATACCAGCCGGATTCAGGTCGATTCACGCTGAATAAGCTGCGGGTCGATCAGCACGCTGCTGGTCGGCTCGCCCGCCATGCGTTTGAGCAACAGATCGACCATCACCCGCGCGCCATGGCGCAATTGCTGGTCAATCGTGGTCAGCGGCGGCGAAACCAGTTCGCCCAGCGGCAGGCCGTCATAGCCCACCACCTTGACCTGTTCGGGCACGCGCAGGCCCATCGTGCCCAAAGCGCGGATGACACTGATCGCGGTGACATCGGATGCCGCCACGATGCCGTCGGGCATCACCGGTAATCCGCGCAGCAGCCCCAGCGCATCGTCATAGGCCGCCGCCGGTTCGCAATGCGAAGGCATGATCTGCAATTCCTCGCCGCGTCCGGCAATCGCCAGCGCCTGTCGCACGCCATCCAGCCTTGCGCCGAATTCCGGCCCCTCAACCGGGCCCAGATAGGCGAGGCGTTGGCAACCGCGCTCCATCAGATGGCGCGCGGCCATCATCCCGCCCGCACGATTGTCCGACCCCACCGAGCAATGGTGCTGCCCCGAAACCTGTCCGCCCCAAACCACCATCGGATGATAGGCCAAAGAAGTCGCCTCGATCACCGCCAGCTGGTTCGACTGGCCGATGATCAGCACGCCATCGACCCGACCCGACCGGGCATAATTCTCGATCCAGCGGCCATCGGAGGGGATCACGCGCGAGAGCAGCAGATCATAGCCCTGATCGGCCAGCGCATCGGCCAGATAGCCGCTCATCGTGTTGAAAAACGGGTCGGAGAGATGCTGGAGATCATCATGGCCCAGCGGCACCAGCATGCCCACCGTACTGGTCTTGCGCATCCGCATGTTGCGCGCCAGCAGGTTGGGCTGATAACCCAACTTTTGCGCCAGCGTGATGATCCGCTCGCGCGTTTTGGGGCTGACCCGGCCCGAACCGGAAAGCGCGCGTGACACCGTGCCCGCAGAAACGCCGGCCAGATCGGCCAGTTGCTTGATATTGGTCGGGCTGTTCAATCCACCGGCTCCCTGTTCATGCGCGCCTTTCTATCGCCGCGCCTCATGGCGGCAAGCAAAACCGGGATCAAAGGCTGAATGCGCGCCGATAGGCCGCTGATCGCGCGGCCAGCACCTGGCGCGATACCCATGCGCCGGGCATCACCTTGTCAAACCCGTGGAACGCGCCGGGCAGCACCAGCAGTTCGGCGGGCACGCCGCTGGCCGTCAGGCGCTGGGTATAGGCGATATCCTCGCGGGCAAAGAGGTCGATCGAGCCCACCGCGATAAAGGCGGGGGGCAGGCCCTTGAGGCTGAGGGCGCGGGCGGGCACCGCGCGGCGCGGCACATGCGCCTGACCCGGCCTTTGCCCCAAAAAGGCGCGCCAGCCATAGCGGTTGGCATCCCCATCCCACCCGATACAGCCCAGCCCCGGCGCGGGATTCCATGTCGATCCGGTCCGGTCGTCCAGCATCGGATAGATCAGGCATTGAAACGCGACCGGCACTTCGCCGCGATCACGCGCGGTCTGGGCCAATAGCGCGGCATGGCCGCCCCCCGCGCTTTCGCCCGCCACCGCGATCCGCGCCCGGTCCACCCCCAGCGCGGTGGCCTGATTGTGCAGCCAGAGCAGGCCCGCATAGGTCTGTTCCATCGACACCGACCATGGCGCTTCGGGCGCGAGGGAATATTCGACCGAGACGATGACGCAGTCGAGTTCACGCGCCAGATCGATCAGCCCGCCGATTTCCAGCAATGCCGAGCCGGTGATGAAGCCGCCGCCATGGGTGTGCAGGATGGCGGGGCGGGGCGGGGCGCCGGGCTTTTCATTCAGCACATAGAGCTTCACCTCACCCAGTCCCTTGCCCACCGGCGCCATAACGGTGCGGATCGGCACGGCGGGATGATCGGGCATTTGTGCCTTGGCAATGGCGGCGCGCAGCATCGGCAATTTGGATGGGCCCATCGGATAAAAGCCGCTGGTCATGGCGATGATCTGTTTGGCCGCCTCGCGCAGTTCCGGATCGACAAAGGGGAGGCCGGCCGCTCCGCGCGCCTCCTTGGCGCAGAGCGCCCCGCCCGGCAGCATGGCGGCCGCCGCGCTCGTCATCCAGCGCAGGGCGGCCCGCCGGTCGGCGGCAAAAATGTTCTTGGCCATCTCAGTCATCCTTGGAATGCACAAACGTTTGTCTTACCATAGCCGACAATCGCAACCGTTGGGAGACTCTAATCGTGCCTGTTCTGAAAATCGCCGCTTTGGCCCTGTCGCTGGCGCCGGTGGCTGTGGCGGCGCAAGGCGCGCCGCCCGCGCCGCAACTGGAATTCATGTTCGAGGCCGAGGTGTTGCTCGCCCCGCGTGTCGAGGTCGGCGGCACCGCCTTTGGCCAGCGCGGCTATATCCCCATCATCGGCGGCACATTCTCCGGCCCCGCCATCAAGGGCAAGGTGGTGCCGGGTGGATGGGACTGGCAATTGCAGACTTCTGCGGGATGCAGCAGCCTGCATGCCGATTATTTCCTGCAAACCGACGATGGCGTGATGTTCAACGTGGTCAACCATGGCCAGTTCTGCCTTGAAAAGGGCCAGCCTTTCACGCCCGCCTTCACCCAGCCCCGGTTTGAAGCGCCGATGGGGCGCTATGGCTGGCTCAACCATGGCGCCTGGATCAGCCGGTTGGAAGGGGGCAAGGATCCCGCGCATCCCTCGGTGGTAATCCGTTTCTATCGGGCGCGCTGATCGTCAGCTACAGACAAAGCTTTCCGCCTTTTCCGGGTCGCCATGGCCGCGATAGCGGGCGATCTTGGGGAAGGCGCAAAGCGGCCGCTCGCGTCCCGGAAAGGGCGACGCAGGGCCAGCGCGGGCGATGATCCTTTCGGGCGTGTGCTGTTGTTCGACCCATGCGACCATGGCGTCAAAGGCGGCATATTGGTCGGTGGCGGGGCCGCCGGTGCAATGGTTCATGCCCGGCACGGCGAAAAAGCGCGTATTGGCCCGCGCCGCATCGCCCCCGCGCGCCAGCATCGCGCGATACCAATCCAGCGTGTCGGCGATGGAGAACACCGGGTCCGACCCGCCATGCAGCACCATCAGCCGCCCGCCATGGCCCAGAAAGCCCGAAAGGTCTGTCGAGCGGGCCGAAATATCCTCCCACCCCGATGTGGCGAAATCGCCGCCGCGCGCCAGAATGCCCTGTTCGGCCCGGTCCAGATCGAGCGCCATCTGAAACGCCAGACCGCCTTCGGCGCCGGGGGCCAAAGCTTGTGGCGGCACCGAGAAAACCGAGGCCAGCGCCCCGGCCCCCATCAGCATGTTGAGCGAGGGAACGCGCCCGTCCGCCGTCCCCAATTGCCAGATGCGCCAATCGGCCGCACCCCATCCGGCGTCCCACGGGAACCCGGCATAGATGTTCTGCCCCTTGGCATTGCGCGGACCATCGTGGACGCGCTGCAGGGCGGTGATCTGCTCGCCGGTCAGGCAGGCGTTGGTTTTGGCGCCCTTGCACCGGATGGCGTTGAAGGCGGGCAGGACCCGCGCCGAAGTGCATTGCCCCACCGCCAAAATCATGCCGTCGGCCAGCCCGTCGAGCTTGTCGCAGGCGCGCAGCATGGCCCGCCGCGCAAGGGCAAAATCGGCATCGGAAAAGCCCTGCGCGATATTGAGCGGGGTGAGCGGGCCATGGCCATTGGCGGCCGAGAAACTGAAGCTCTTGGTGTTCCACGCCTCGCCAATTGCCGCGCGGGGCAGCGACATGCCCGGTGCCGTCACCACCACGCCGTCAAACAGGGTGGGGTATCGCTGGACCAGCGCCATGCCTTCTTGGCCGCCTTTGGAGCAGCCGACGAAATAGCTGTGCTTTGGCGCTTGCCCATAGCGGGCGGCGATCACCCTGCGCGCGGCCAGTACCGATTTTTGCAGCGAGGCATGGCCATAATTGATGCGGGCCAGTGGATCAAAACCGAAGGCCAGAGTGCCGCCGCGCTTGGGGTCGAAATTGGCCTTGTTGTCATGGCCTGAATCCTGTGACAGCACAGCATAGCCCCGCGCCAGCGCCGGAGGCGCGACGCCCATGGCCCCGACCGCATCGCCCAGATCGCCATCGCTGCCCCCGCCGCCCTGAAAGAAAAAGCCGCCGTTCCATGCCTCGGGCAGGCGCAGGTGAAAGCGGATGGCGTAATGCTGGCCATCGGACCCCACGCGCTGTTCGGTATGGCCGATCACTTCGCAATGGGCGGGCAGGATCGGGGCAGGGGGCGGGGTCATGCCGGGAGGTACGGGCGCGGCAGGGCCGGGGCCGGCAGGATGCGCCAGCGCCGTTTCGATCACAAGATCGGGCAAAGTGCGCTGCTCAAGCCCTTTGCACAACTGCTCTGCCTCGGTCGATGCCTTGGCCGGTGTCGCGCTCAGGGCAAGGAGGGGCAGGATCGGGGCGAGGGACCGGAGACGGACGGTGCGTTTCGGGGGCGATTTCATGAGCGATAGGCTATCATGCGCAAAGGATTGCGCAAGGCCATTTTTGCAGCGACTTCGTTCCGCCGTTCAGGCGTCCGGGGCCGGGCCGCTCAACTTCTGCGCCGCCTTGGTGAAAAAACCGCGCAGGGCCTCGGCATGGTCGCGTGCCAGTTGCGGGGAAAGGTAGAGCCTCGTCTGCCACACGCCCAGTTTCTGGACCTCTTCCAGAATGCCCGAGGGATCGAGTGAGGTCACGATGCTGGAAAGCACGACCAGCGCGCCTGCGCCCTCGCTGGCCATGCGGATGGCCACGTCGTGAAAGGGATAATGGCCCGCGATGCGGAAATTTACCCCGGCATGGCGCAAATAACGGATCTGCGATGCGGCATCGGGATGGTCGCTGTTGGGCAGGATCAGGTCGATCGGCTGCGCCGGGTCGGCCCTGATCCGCGCGGCAATGGTGGGGCAGGCATAGATGCCCATGTCGGTTTGCGCCAACGCCTGCGAATGGGGCAATTCCTCCGCTGATTTCACATTCAGCAAGGCGCCCTGAACCTTGTCCGCCAGAATGGCCTGTTTGAGCCATTTGCGGGTTTTGGGAATCACCAGATTGAGGTTGATTTCGGGATGCCGGCGCAGGAATTGGGGCAGCGCCGGGCGCAGGGCATCCTCGAGCAGATGCGGCCCGGTGTGGATGGTGATGCAGGTCGGTGCGGCGGGCGAGGGTGCCAGCCTTTGCCCCAGCGCCAGCCCTTGCCGGACGAACTGGGTCGCCGCATCACGAAATGCCTCGCCTTCGGGCAGCAACTGGATGGCCGCCCCCCTGCGGCGGCGGAACAGCGCTCCGCCCAACTGCTCCTCCAACAGGCAGATCTGGTGGCTGATCGCGGCCTCGGAAATGCCCAGAGCCTCGGAGGCCCGCCGAAAGCCTTCCGCTTCGCAGACCTTCAGGAATATCTCGATCTGGCGGATGGTGAAGCGGAACATGAAAGGCAGGATAACCGATAAGCTCTGCCTTGTCACTTATGACAAGGCCTGCCCCCTTTGCTCAGGCGCGTCCGCCCCACCTAGGCTGCGCGCCATCACCGACGGCAAGTTCGGGATCAGGGGAGAGGAACATGTCGAAATTTGCTGGAATACGCTATGTCCTGTTGGCATCGGGGGCGCTGTTGCTCGCCCAGGGCGCGATGGCGCAGGAGGCCAAAAAGCCCGATACCGGGGTTGCTGAAATTGTCGTCACGGCGCAATTCCAGTCGCAGAAATTGCAGGACACTCCGCTGGCCATCACGGCCATCAATGCCTCCGGGCTGGAGGCGCGTTCGATCAACCAGATTGCCGATATCAGCAACAGCGCGCCCGGCGTCCTGCTCAAACCATCGGCCGCCGCCTTTGGCCCGGCGGTCACGGTCTTCGTGCGCGGCCTGGGGCAGAGCGACAGCAGCATCGCCATGGAACCGGGCGTGGGCATGTATGTCGATGATGTCTATTACGGTTCGCTGTTCGGCGCCAATTTCGACCTGCTTGATCTGGAACGGGTGGAGATTTTGCGCGGGCCGCAAGGGACGCTGGCGGGCAAGAATTCCATCGGCGGGGCGGTCAAACTCTACAGCCGCAAGCCCGACGGGCGCGGCGCGAATTACCTTGAGGCCGGCTATGGTTCGCGCAATCTGCTCAGCTTTCGCGGCGGGGGCGATTTCACCATCGTGCCGGACAAACTCTATGCCCGCGCCTCGGGCGTTTATACGCAGCAGGACGGCTATGTGACGCGCTTTGATTATGGCTGCCTCCATCCGTCATCGGGGGTTCCGGCGGCGGGCATTTCCGGCCATTGCGTGCTGGGCCATGAGGGCGGCAAGAATTACGGGGGTGGGCGGCTTGCCCTGCGCTACACGCCCAATCCGCAATGGACGGTCGATCTGTCGGCCACGGTGATCAAGGACAATTCCGAGGTCGCGCCCACGGTCCTGCTGGCCGCGAACAGCACTTCGGCGGCCTATTTTGCGCCCTTTAATCCCGCGCTCTTTGTCGTGCCCGCCGGGGCCAATTACAATTACGCCACCTATGCCACACCCGCCTTCATCGACCCGGCCATCTATAATGGCAAGGTGGGCGCGGGCAGCCATCCCGCGATCAGCGTGCCGAGCCATAACGACCTGCTGCAAAGCACGTTCAACGGCACGACCACATGGCGGCCGGGCGAGAACCTGACGCTGACCTCGATCACCGGCTACAGCCGCACCAATGTCAGCTATGGCATTGACGGCGATGCCAGCCCGATCACCACCCAGACCGCGCTGTATCAGGCCCGCAGCCGCCAGTTCAGCCAGGAATTGCGCCTCAATGGTCGGGCACTGGGCACTTTGCTCGACTGGACCGTGGGCGGCTATTATTACCGGGCGGACAATAATTTTGCCGGGTCGAACATCCTTTATCCCGGCAAGCCGTTCGAAAACCTCAACGCGCCCGACGATGACGCGATTTCCACCAACAAGAGCGTGTTTGGTCAGGCGATCCTGTATCCGCTTTCGGGCCTGAACCTGACGGGCGGCATCCGCTATACCGGCGACACCAAGGACTACACCTATCGCCGTTACAACCCGTTCCTGCCCGGTGTGCCCACCTTTACCGCTGCGGGCGTGCTGACCGGGGTGCAGAGCCATTATCAGGCGAACAAGGTCGATTACCGGGTCAATCTGGACTATCGCTGGAATGATCAGTTGATGACCTATGCGCAGGTATCGACCGGATTTCGCGGCGGCGGCACCAATCCCCGGCCTTTCGTGCCCGAACAGGCGGTGCCTTTCTATCCCGAAACGATTACCGCCT
Organism: Novosphingobium humi; assembly: GCF_028607105.1. Lineage (GTDB taxonomy): Bacteria > Pseudomonadota > Alphaproteobacteria > Sphingomonadales > Sphingomonadaceae > Novosphingobium > Novosphingobium humi. The sequence continues at coordinate 351,557 of NZ_CP117418.1, forward strand.
ATGAGATTGGTTTTAAAAGCGATCTATGGTCGCGGCGGGTGCGGGTCAATGGCTCGCTGTTCCTCAATGATTATTCGAACATCATCTTCACCAACACCGCGCCCACGGCCAACAGCGCGCTCAACGCCACGCCCACCAATGTCGGCTCCGCGCGCTACAAGGGCGCCGAACTGGAGATAACGGCGCGGCCTATGGGCGGGATGCTGATCGACGCCAGCGTCAGCTATCTGCATTTTCAACTGACCTCGATCAGCGCGGCGGGCGTGGTCATTCAGGGCGTGACGCTGGCCAATGCCGCGCCCTTTGCCCCGGCATGGAAGGCGGCGTTTGGCGCGCAATATGGGGTGGAAACCAGGATCGGCACTTTCACCCCGCGCGTGGATTACAGCTATCAATCGTCCTATTTCACCACAATTGCCGATAATCCCGAAGGGCAGGTGGGCGCCTATGGCGTCACCAATGCGCGGTTGACCTTCGATTCTCCGAACAAGGACTGGCGCCTGTCGCTGGCCGTGCGCAACCTGTTCGACACGACCTATTACAACAACAAATTCTTCAATCTGGGCATGACCCTTGCCCAGCCTGCGCCGCCGCGTGAAGTGTCCGTGACGCTGCGCCGCAATTTCTGATCATTCGCTCAAGGACAAATGCCATGGCTTCTTTATCGCGACGTTCGCTTATCGCCCGGTCAACGGCTCTGATCGGGGCGGGTCTGGTGCCCGAACTTGCCAGAGCGGCGACGGGCAAGGGGCAACGCCGACCCAATATCCTGTTCATTCTGGCCGATGATATGGGTTTCGCGGATCTCAGTTGCTATGGTCGGCGTGATTATGCCACGCCCGCGCTCGATGCTCTGGCGGCCGGGGGACTGCGCTTTACGCAGGCCTATGCCAATTCGGCGGTCTGTTCGGCCACGCGCACGGCGCTGATCACCGGGCGCTATCAGAACCGGCTGCCCGTCGGGCTTGAGGAGCCGCTGGGCCAGCGCCCGGTCGGCCTGCCGCCCAGCCACCCCACGCTGCCCTCGCTGCTGCGCCAGGCGGGCTATGGCACGATGCTGATCGGCAAATGGCATCTGGGGGCGCTGCCCGATTATGGGCCGCAGCAAAGCGGGTATGATCATTTCTGGGGCTTTCGCGGCGGTGGTCTGGACTATTTCACCCACAAGGCTTTCGGCAAGGCGGACCTGTGGGATGATGCGCGCCAGATCGACCAGCAGGGCTATCTGACCGACCTGCTGGCCGCCAAGGCGCGCGAGGTGATCACGGACCATGCGCGGCAGGACAAACCCTTCTTTATGTCGCTGCATTTCAACGCGCCGCATTGGCCTTGGGAAGGGCCAGAGGATGTGGCCGAAGCGCGCCGTCTGGACGAAAGCGGCAAGCCCATGGCCATGTTCCATTTCGACGGGGGCAGCGCGAAGATCTATGCGCAGATGGTCACGCGGATGGATTACCAGATCGGCCTGATCCTCAAACGCCTTGAGGAACTGGGCATGGCCGAGAACACGATCGTGGTCTTTACCAGCGACAATGGCGGCGAGCGCTTTTCCGACACCGGCCCGTTCACCGGGCGCAAGACCGAACTGCTCGAAGGAGGGCTGCGCGTGCCCGCCATCATCCGCTGGCCGGGCGTGACGCGGGCGGGCGCGGTCAGCGAGCAGCCGATCATCACCATGGACTGGTTGCCCACCTTGCTGGCCGCCGCCGGGACCGCGCCCGATCCGGCCTTCCCTTCCGATGGCGAAAACCTGCTGCCCGTTTTGCGCCGCCCGGATCAGGCGCATGAGCGCAGTTTCTCATGGCGCTATCTCAACCTCAATCAGGAGGCCTGTCGCAAGGGCGACTGGAAATATCTCAAAATCCTGAACAACACTTTCCTCTTCAACGTGGTCGAAGACCCGCAGGAGCGGGCGAACCTGAAGGACCGGATGCCGGAAAAATTCCGCGAAATGCAGGCCGAGTGGCAGAAGTGGAACGCCCAGATGCTCCCCCTCGATTATGACGCGGGGACCAGCGGGTTTACCGGCGCGCAATTGCCCGATCATTTCGGCATAGAAAAGGCCCAGACATTCGTGCGACCCAAGTGAGGCAGGCGCGCCGCTCTCTCATGGCAGGCCCCTGAAGCGCACCAGCGTCATCGCGAAAGCAAAGAGGAATGCGTAAAGGAAGCGGATGGCGGCGGCGCGTTGCGCGCCGCGCCTGCCCAGCCACCGGCTGATCGGCACCATCGCTGCCGCGCACAACAAGGGAATGACAATCGTGCCGACGATCCGCGCCGTATGTCCGGTGATCAGGGAATGAGGCATAATCCACAAACTGACAATTCCGGCCATCGTGCCCAACAAGACATAGGCAATCGAGGCAACAAGCCGGTTGGGCCTGCGCTCAAACAGTTGGCCGATGCATTCGAGCCCGCCTTCAAACAAGCTCTCCGCCAAAATTTGCAGAAGGACTTCACCGAGAAACTGGATGATGATTTCGAGAAGAAATTCCATCCTGCCTTTCAGCCATATGCTACACACCTGCGGCAAGAAGGAAAAAATTTTGCACCGGATGATTTTGACCGCAACTTTTTGCCGCGTGCCAGCGAAACGGAATGTGAGGGGGTAAGGGAAGGCCCATCCCCTTCAACCGGTTTCGTATTGGAGCAGAGCAGATGAAATTCCGTAAGAACCTTGCCGTTTCGCTGGCGCTTGGGCTGCTGGCCGCCTCGCTTCCCACTGCCGGCTTTGCCGCCCTGCCGCAGGGCGCCTCCGCGCCCAATTTCACGCTGGACGCGGCAAAGGCCGGAAAGACGTTCCATTTCACGCTCAACCAATCTTTGCGCAAGGGGCCGGTCGTCCTCTATTTCTTCCCGGCAGCCTTCACCCCCGGCTGCACGGTCGAGGCGCATCTCTTTGCCGAAGCCACCGACAGCTTCCGCAAGATGGGCGCCACGGTCGTGGGCGTGACGGCGGGCAATGTTGAGCGCGTGGCCGAATTTTCCAAGGTGGAATGCCGCGACAAATTCGCCGTGGCCGCCGATCCGGGCGCCAAGATCGCCGCCGAATACAAGACCACGATGACCTTCAAGGACCGCCTGCTGTCCGAGCGCACCTCCTTTGTCATCGCGCCCGACGGCAAGATCCTGCTGAGCTATACTGACGGCAATCCGCAGGCCCATATCGACAAGACCATGGCCGCCGTGCGCGAATGGAAAGCCAAGCACGGCTGATCGCTGATCGGGTCCCCCTCTCTGTCGTTACGAGGCTTTTGATGCTTGTTGCCATTCTCTCCGCCTTTTTGGGCGGGCTGATCCTCAATTGCATGCCCTGCGTCTTTCCGATCATTTCGTTAAAGGCGTTCGGCCTCGTGCGGCAGGGGGGCGATCCGGCCCTTCTGCGTCGTGAAGGGCTGGCTTTCATGGGCGGTTCGGTGCTGGCGATGCTGGCGCTGGCGGGTGTTTTGCTGGCGCTGCGGGCCGGGGGCGAGGCGGTGGGCTGGGGGTTCCAGCTGCAATCGCCGATGGTTGTCGCGCTGCTGGCGTTGGTGATGATCGGTTCGGCGCTCAACCTGATGGGCCTGTTTGAAATCGGCCTTGGCCTGCAACGCGCCGGACAGAGCGTCAGCGGGCGCGAGGGCCTGACGGGGGCTGCCCTGACGGGCGCGCTGGCGGTGGTGGTGGCCACGCCCTGCGCGGGCCCGTTCATGGCCGGAGCGTTGGGCTTTGCGCTGGTTCAGCCGCCCATCGTGGGCCTTGCGATCTTTGCCGCGCTGGCGGTGGGCGTGGCCGCGCCTTTTACCGCGCTGTGCTTTTCGCCCGCGCTGGCCCGGCGTCTGCCGCGTCCGGGGCCGTGGATGGCCACGCTTAAACATGCGCTGGCTTTTCCGATGCTGGCGGCGGCGGCCTGGCTGGTCTGGGTTCTGGATGAACAGACGGGCTCGGCGGGCCTGCCCTTCATTCTGGGCAGCGCGCTGCTGCTGGGCTTCAGCGCGTGGATCTATGGTCTGGCCCAGCGCCGCGCCATGTCGGGCAAACCGGCGCGCACTCTTACGCTGACGGCGCTTACGGGGCTGGCGGTGATCGGCGGGGCCTTTGCCATGCCGGGGGCCGCGTTTGAAACCCCGGCGCGCAAACCGACCGTCACGGCCGCCCGCGATGATCGCCCGATCCGCTGGTCGCCACAGCAGGTCGCGCGCCAGACCGCCGCAGGCAGGCCGGTGTTCGTGGATTTTTCGGCCGCATGGTGCCTGACCTGCAAGGTTAATGAAAAGGCGGTCCTCTCGACGCCCGCCTTCAAGGAAGCGATAGCGCGCACCGATACAGCCTTTATGATCGCCGACTCCACCAACTATGACGCGGGAATCGAAAAAGCGATGAGCGATCTTGGACGAACCGGTCTGCCGCTTTACCTCGTCTATCCGGCGGGCGGAGGCAAGCCGGTGATCCTGCCGCAGGTGCTGACCAAGGATCTGGCGATCAAGGCGCTGGAAGCCGCCGCGCGCGCAAAGGGTTGATCCCATGCCTTGTCCAAGGATGCGATAGGCCCAGCGTGCCCGGCGACCTTCCCCCCGAAAGCGAATGGCCCGCATGGATGCGGCGGGCGCAGGATGGCGATCAGGCGGCCTATCGCATGGTGCTGCGCGCGATATTGCCCTCGATCCGCCGCATCGCCGGGCGGCGCATTTCCGATGAGGATCTGGTGGAGGATGCGGTGCAGGACACGCTGATGACGATCCATCGCCTGCGCCATACCTATGACCCGGCGCGGCCGCTGATGCCGTGGGTAGGGGCGATTGCGATGTCGCGCGCGATTGACGTGCTGCGCCGGTCGGGCCGGACGCGGCGGTTTGAGATCATGGATGACGAAGCCATGGAAGCCGCCCCCGACCACGCCGCCGCCGAGCCGGGCGAGGCATGGGGCAATGAACGCGAAGTGGCCCGTTTGCTGGGCCGTTTGCCGCAAAGGCAAAGGATGATGGTGGAAATGGTGAAGCTGAAAGAGATGAGTCTGGATGATGCGGCGGGCGCGAGCCGGATGTCCGTTTCGGCGGTCAAATCCCTGCTCCACCGCGCCCTTGCCCGGCTGCGCGAGGATGGGAATGCCTGATATGCGCGATTCTGAAGCCCTGATTGAGGTGCTGGCCAAGGATATGCGGCCTGTGGACCGGGTGGCGCCGGTGTGGCGGCGGGTGATGGTTTGGGGGCCGGTGGCGCTGGGGCTCGGTTTTATGGCCACCCTTATGCTGCATCGTTTCAACACCGATTGGTCAGCCGCCCATGCGGCGATTTCGGTGGCCAATGTGGCTTTGTCTCTGACGCTGGGTCTGGCGATTTTCGCCGCTTCCCTTTCCATCAGCGTGGCCGGCGGGCGGGTCCGGGGCAAGGGGTGGATCGTGGGCGGCTTGGCGGCATGGCTGGTGCTGGCCATGGTCAGCATGGCGCTCTCGCCCCGGCTGATCAGCTTTCAAAGAGGTGTGGGCAGTTATTGCTTCACCTTTGTGCTGACCGCAGGCGCGCCGATGATCCTGGTCGCCATTGCCGCCCTTCGCCGCACGCGGTCGCTGAATCCCCGGCGGTCCCTGAGCGTGGCGGGGGCGGGGATTGCCTTCATGGCCTTTGGCCTGCTGGGCTTTTGCCATCCGGCGGAAATGTCGATGACAGATTTTGTCGCCCATCTGCTGGCGGCTTTGGTCTTGGGGGTGGGCACGGTTCTGGCGGGGCGGCCGTTGATCCGGGCCTGAAAGCTGCCAGCGGGCCATACGACCATGATCGAGGGCGTTTCCTTTTGAGGGGGATGCCGTTTAGACCTTTGGCCTCGGCCGCCGGGCCGGGGTTTTGCCAAATTGGAGCATGCCTCTGCCTTCTTGGGGCCTTTCCTCGGTTTTGCCAGGTTAGCGCGCGCCATGGTGATGCCGCGTAACGGATCTCGCTTTGGCTGCAAAATGGGAGTAGCTTGGCCGCCAAGCGCCACAGAGCGCGATGACAGGCAGAGAGGAGCGGCATTGGCCGGTGGATGACAACCAACTCATCGCCACGATGTATGGCGCGGTCGGCGAGGAATTGCGCTGGACCGCCGTGCTTGACGCGATAAAAATGCGTCTGGGCGTGGCCAGCGCCGTGTTTCAGGGCCTTGTTGCGGACAAGGACGATCTTGTCCCCTATCTGTGTCGGCGCGATACGTGGTCGACGCAGCAGGCTGAGCGTCACGACGCCTGGGCCAATTCACCGCTCAACCCCCGCTTTCGCCGCGATACCGAGCCGCGCGGCGAGGAGGAGATCGAGAGCGATCAGCGCAGCCTGGCTTTTACCGCCGCCGATCGCGAGGCGCTGCGCCATGGTCTGGCGGCCTGCGGGCTGGGGCCGGGCTTCTGGCTGGGGTGCAAGACCGCGCCGGGCGAACATACGACGATGATTTTTCACCGCCATGTCGGTGACGGGCGCGACATAACCGAGGCCGATCTGGGCTTTCTCAACCAGCTTCTGCCGCATTTCCGGCAAGTCTCGGGCCTGCTTGCGAAAATGGCGGGGTATGAAGCGCGGCTTGCCGTGGCCGATGCTTTCATGGATTCCACGAGCCTCGCGCTGATCGCCTGCGACCGGGATCTGGGCCTGCAATGGATGAATGCCGCGGCCGAACGGTTGATCGACACATTGCCGCAGATCGCGCGCGCATCGGGGAAATTGCGGCTGAGCGCGTTCGAGGCGGAACAGGTCGTCCGCGAGACGATCCGAGGGCAAAAGGGGGACACTTGCCGCATCGCGGGGGATCAACCGTGCGAGGTGCTGCATCTTCGTGTGCTGCGCCGCGATGCCGCCGACCGGCGCCGTCCGGGCAACAGGCTGGCGCTGATCGCGCTTTGCTCGCCCGGCACGGCGCCCAGCATCGATGCGGCCGAGGTGGCCGATCTGTTCGGGCTGACCATGGCCGAGGCGATGCTGACCACGCATCTGGTGGGCGGCATGACGGTCAAGGATTTCGCTGCCTATCGCGGCATTGCCGAGGGCACGGCAAGGATGCAGCTCAAAAGCGCGCTGGCCAAGACCGGCGTGGGGCGTCAGGCCGATCTGGTCCGGCAGGTCTGCCAGTCGCTCGCACGGCTCTAGGTCGGCCGGGGCGGATTGCCGCCGCCCCGGCCGTTCCCGTCAGAAAGTCACGTCCAGCTTGACCCCAAACTCACGCGGCGCGCCATAGAACTCGTTCGAATTCAATTGGCCGGTGATATATTGCTTGTTCGTCAGGTTGGTGCCCCATGCCTCGACCTTCAGCCGGTCGTTGAGCTTGAGCGTGACAATCGCGGACAACAGCCCGCGCGGATTGAGCCGGTCCGACAGCGGCGAATAGCCGATATAGGTGAATTGCTCGGAGACATAGGCATAATTCACCCGCGGCGTCAGCCTCACCTCGCCGCCCAGCGGGATTTCATATTCGACGCCGCCGCCCCATGTCAGGCGCGGCGCATAGAGATTGGGGCCGCCGCCCGTGGTCTGGATAAAGGGGCGATAGTCAAAGCAAAGCGGCGGCGAGGATGGGGTGCCCGCCGGGCATTGCGGGCCGAGATTGGCCCCGCCCAATTGCCGCGTGTTGACAAAGGTCACGCTGGCCAGATGCGAATCCACAAAGGCGACATTGGCGTCAAAGCCCAAGCCGCCAAAGCGCCCCTGCACCTGCGCCTCGACGCCCTTGATCTTGACCGTGGAGATGTTCTCCACGCCGGAAAAGCCGGTGCTGGGTTCGACCACGTTGAACTGGAAATTGGAGTATTGGTTGTAGAATGCGCTGAGCTGGGTGCGGATGCGGTTGTGCAGGAAGGCCGATTTCCAGCCCGCCTCATAGCTGATCACGCGTTCGGGATCGAAGTTGGACGTGGGCGAATTGAAGCCGCCCGGCTTGTACCCGCGCGCGACCAGCGCATAGAGCAGGTTGTCGCGGTCGATCTTCCAGTTGAGCGCGAATTTGCCGGTTGCCAGCGAATCCTTATGCTCGCCGGCCAGCGAGGCCACGGCAAGGCCGCCCGTGGGGAAGCCTGGAATGCCGCGCCCGATCGTGACATCGCCATAGCCGGTGGCCTTATAGGTCGAATAGCGCGCGCCCAATTGCGCCTCAAGGCCCGGAATGATCTCGTAATTGCCTTGGGCGAACAGGCCGGTCGTCGTGCGCTGGTTGCCGCCGATGATGTCGGTGGGAAAACCGCCCTGATCCTGAAGGATGCGGATGCGGATGTCATTGCGCTGGAAATAGCCGCCCAGAATCCAGTCGAACCGCCCCGCCGTGGGCGAGATGATGTTGATTTCCTGCGTATAGACCTTTTCGCCCGCGAAATAGTTTTCCGCAACGCCCTCCGGCCCGGTCGAAGCATCGACATCGTTGAGCGCGTTGATCCGCTTGTTCTGATAGCCGGTGACCGAGCGCAGGACGATCCCGCTCGCCAATTCCTGCTTCAGTTCAAGGCTGGCCTGAAAGGCGCGCTCGCGGTTGGCGACGGGTGTATCGAAGCTGAGCGTGCGAATGTCGCCCACGCGGTAGGCATCAAAGGGCGTGCCAAGGATCGGGCGATAGGCATAGCCGCCCGTGTTGCGGTCATTGAAGGACACTTTGGCGATGGCCTGAAACGATCCGGGCTTCCACATGGCGGTCAGGCGGCCGCCGCCCTCCTGCAGCTTGCCCGCATCGGTGGGCACCGGGCCGACGCTGGTGTAATAGCTGCGGTGGCTGCGATAGAAACCGGCCGCGCGCAGCCCGAATGTGTCGGAAACCGGCAGGTTCACCGCACCTTCGGACTGGAACGAATTGTAATTGCCCACGCCCACCGTCGCATAGCCGCCCAGCCCCTTGTTGAGCTGGGGGTTCTGCGTGTTGATGAAGATCGCCCCGCCGGTGGAATTTGACCCCACCAACGTCCCCTGCGGCCCGCGCAGCACCTCGACGCTGGCCAGATCGTAGAAACTGTTCCCCTGCACGATCGGCGGTTGGAACAACCCATCGACATAGGTGGCGACACCGGCCGTCACGCTGGGCGAATTGCTGGCCAGACCGATGCCGCGAATGTTGATCGATTGGGTAATGCCGCCATCCGAGATCGACAGGGCCGGGCTGGCATTTTGCAGATCGGACAGGTTGGTCACCGCCTTGGCGGCCAGCGAGCCGGTATCGAAGGCTGTTGCCGAAACCGCCAGATCCTGCAGCTTCTCCTTGCGCCGCTGGGCCGTGACGATGATGTCGCCGACGCCTTGACCGGCGGCCTCGGTTGCGGGGGCTGTTTGCTGCGCCAGACCGGCATCGGATTGGCAGGCAAGGGCGAGCGCAAGAGCGCCCCCCAGCATAGAATGAAGTTTCATGTTTCCCTCCCGTTGTTTTATTGTGTCAGGATTGCGGCTTCCATGCCGAAGCGGCGGCCAGAAACGCCAAGGTTTCCTGGCTGACCTCGCCGTCCTGCGGCGGGAAATAGCTCAGCTTGACCACCACGGTGCGGCTTGCCGGATCGATGTAGACATACTGTCCCTGCAATCCGATGGCCGAATAGGCGGGCGAATTGGCCATGGTCCACCATTGATAGCCATAGCCGCCCTCGGGGCCGTCTTCTGGTCCGGCAGGGGTTTGCGCGGCCTTGACCCAATCGGCGCTCACCACACGCTTGCCGTTGATGACGCCCTGATCCAGCATCATCTGGCCAAAGCGGGCCCAATCGCGCAGCGTGGCGTTGAAACCGGCGCCGCTGAATTCGCGCCCGATGCCCGGTTCGCCGTCCATGATGTAGAACCCGTCCGCCTCGGCGCCCAGCGGTTCCCACAGCTTGCGCGCGGTATAGGCCGCCACCGATCCGCCGCTGACCCGCTCGATCAGCCAGCCCAGCACCGCCGTGTCGATTGTCTTATAGGCAAAGACTTCGCCCGGCTTGGACTTGCGCTTGATCGTGCGGGCCACATCGGCAAAGCGCGCGACATTCCTGACCAGCGCGTTGATATGGTTGCTGGCCGCGATGCCGGGATTGGCGAAATCATAGCGCTCCTCGTAATCCACGCCCGAGCGCATCTGGAGGATCTGGCGAATGGTCACGCCGTCATAGCCGCCGCCTTTCAATTCCGGCAGATAGCGGGTGATCGGATCATCGAGCGAGGCGATCAGCCCATCGGCCAGCGCCGCGCCGACCAGCGTCGAGGTGATCGACTTGGTCATCGACCAGCCCATGAAACGGGTGCGTTCGTTCGATCCGTTGCGATAGATCTCGGTGACGATCCGCCCGTCCTTCATAATCAGCAGGGCGTTGGTATAGGTCCGCTCCAGCGCCTCCTGCGCGGTCCATGTCTTGCCGCCGAAGGAATAGGTGAAATCCATCGGACGCTCGACCTTGGGCAGGGGCGAGGGCGCCCCCGAATGGCCGACAAGGCGCGTGGTGAACAGTTGATCCATGTTGCGGAAGGCGAAAGAGTTCACATCCGCATCATTCATATGCCAGCGCATGATCTGCGTGGCCACCGGCACATCGGAGCGGACCTCGCCCTTCAGTTGGGCCGGAAGTTGCTGCTGGGCGCAGACCGCTGTCGGCCCCGCCAGCAAGCCGGCCATCGCGCCCACGGCAAGACGAAATGCAAAAGTCATGTTGATCCATCTCCCTGCGGCCCGGCTTTCATGAGCCGCCGCTGGGACGATAATGGCGTGCGGCAGGGAGGGGCGCATGAACCATTTGGTATATGCGATATCAATTTTTGCCGATGACGCGACGCGGGCGCGAGGAGGGCGCATGATGTTTTTATGTTTGCTTGCCCGGCCTCGCTCTGTCGGGCGCCCCCTGAAAGCCTACGTGCCCTCAGGAGGCTCCCTGATCAGCCTTCTTTCGTCACAAGGACCGACCGGTCCGCTTCACTGGAGCTCAGCAGATCCTGCCCCTTCTGGCTGAGCAACATGCCGATCAGCGCGGCCAGCGGCCCGCCGCCGGTTCCTTCGCCATGGTCCGAACCGGTGTTGATCTGGATCCGGGGCACGATATCCACGCCCGACTTCTCCAGCGCCTCGGCCAGTCGCTCGACGATCTGGCGCGTCAACTGGTTATGCGCGCCGCCTGAGGCTTCGGCCTGCCGTGCGATGGTTTCGGCGGTGGCAAGGCCGGTCTTGGTGATGCGTTCGGCGTCGGCTGCGGCCAGAGCGATCATCTTGGCCGCTTCGCCCTCGCCGATCAGGCGGACGCGGTCGGACTCGGCCTTGGCCTGCATACGGGTCTGTTCGGCCTGCTGCGTGGCCTGACGCAGGGCCGCCTTGCCCTCGTTCTCCTTCACGATGATCGAGAGTTCGGACTGGGTGATCGCCGTCTGCTGGTTGGCCTTGGCCTCGGCCTCGCGCAGGGCCTTTTCGCTTTCGGCGGCAATGCGCTGCTTTTCATAGGTCGCCACGCGCTCCTCGGCCACCTGCCGCTCGCGCAGCTGTTGCAGCACCTTTTCGATCTGATCATTGCCCCGGCCCGCGCGCGGCGTGCCGATCAGGACCTCCTGAAGCTCAAGGTTATAGGCGCCGAACTTGGTACGCATTTCCTCGCCCGCCTGCTGCTGAATGTCGCTGCGTTCCTGAAGCAGCTCGATCAGCGTCTTCTTCTGGGCGATATTCTTGAAATAGGCCGACACCATCGGGTCCAGCGTCTGCTCGACCAGCTTCTTGATGTCGCCGAAACGCTGCACCACCAGCGGCGCCTTGCGATAGTCGATATGGACCACAACCGAGAGCGGCAGCGTGGGCTCAAAGGCATCGCGCGTGATCAGCGAGACTTCGGACAGGTTCTCGTCGAACTTGTGCTGGCCGACGGTATCCTCTTCCCATTTCAGGATGAAATTGGTGGTGGGGACGATCAGGATCTTGCCCGCATAGGTGTTGAACGCATATTTGCCCGGCAGCAAAGGCTCGCTCCACACGCCGCGCGATCCGCGCGCGACCAGTTCGCCATGGCGGTAATCCTCGCCCGATGTGTCGCCCGTGTCATTGCCGGTATAGCTGATGACGACGCCCACATGGCCGACCTCGATCACCGTCTTGGCCACCATTTCGACCGTGGCGAACAGGCGGTTGATGTAATAGCTGCCCTCGACCAGCACCTGAAGCTGTCGACCGCGACGGCCACCCGCCGCGATGAACTTTTCCGGGTCCTGAAAACTGTTGTGGAAATGGGCCTCTTCGCTCTGCTGCGTGCCCACCTCGGGCGCAATGATATGGTCGGCGTTCAGCGCCGGGCCATCATGCACGGTCACGATGCCGATCTGGTCGGAACTGTCCTTGATGACCACGGCCTCAAAGCCGCCTCGCCCGGCGATGACGGTCTGCATCTGGCCAAACAATTCGCCGTCATTGGCGTTGAGCATCAGGCCATAGATCTGGTCGCGGGTGATGATCACGAATTGCGCGGTGTTGATGGCATAGGTGCCCTCGCGCAGGATGGTGCGCTGGGGGCCTTTCTGGCCACCCTTGGAAAGGAACGCGCGCACGTCAAGAAAATCAGCCGTGGCCGCATTGCTGGCCAAAGTCTGCGTGGGGGCCAGCGGCGCGCCGTCGCGGGCAAAGACATAGCCGATCTGGCCCTGCGGAATGGTCACCAGCGATTGGCTGTGGACGCGGTACTGAAAGGGGAAGAAAAAGTGGTAGCCGCCGCGCAATACTTCGGGCTGAAAACCCGCCTCTTCGCGCAGCGCTATCAGGCCATCATTGATCGAACCGGCGCCGCTCCATAGTTTTTCGACAATGGCGACACGGTTATTGCCGACATAACGCACGCAGCGCGAGGCAGCAAAGAGTGCAAGAACAAACACAAAAAGCCCGGCGCCGGCGCCGAGCACGATCATATTCTGCATGGAGGGTGACATCCTGTGGTGTCTTTTTAAGAAGCCGCGCAGTTGCGGCCGCCGCCGTATTTACGCCCAAAGCGAATGCTGCGCTAGCGAAATCGGAACGTGATAAAGTATCCTTCAGTCGAATTTTTCGCCATACTTAAGCTCGACATAATGAGCTAAAGTACGGGCCTTGTCCTGAGCAAGAATCCCGGATTCCCTTGATCTGGCCTCCAGCGCCTGTTTCAGCGTGGCCAGCGCGGCGGCGGTCTGGCGGCGCAAGGGGGCCTGCGCCCCGTCCGCCTTGTCGAGGGCGGCCCCTGCTGCGTCGAGCAGGCGTTGCAAATCCTGGACCATCTGGCGGGTCTGCGAGTCGTCATGATCGAGCGGCATGGCGGCAATCTGGTCAAGCAAAGCCGCGACATCCTCGCCGAAACGGTCCCGCGCCCCGGCCAGACTTTGGCTCAGTTCCCACCGGCTCTGGGCGGCCGGGTCATGCGTCTCGCGCTGCGCCCCGCGCCGATCGCCCGCCGCCGCCAGAGCGATCAGCGCCAGTGAGGCCAAGCCATAAATCAGCAGGAACCACCCGCCCAGCCGCAGAGCATGGGGCAACCAACCCGCCCATGTGCCCGGAGCCCTGCCCATGGCCGCATCGGCAATGAGCAGCAGGATATAGGCGGGCGCCAGAAAATGGATTGCGACCCCGGCCATGAAGCGGCTGCGGCGAATGCGCCTCACGTTGGTGGCGGCAGGCATCGGGGCAGGGGCCATGCGCGGTCTTTCGCAATTGCACAGGGCCGCAGCCTGCCGGTTGCCGCGCATTTATACAAGCCCGCCGCGTGCAAAGAGCCTGCTTCGTCAGGTGAGGCGTAAACCTCTCCCGCCCCTTCGCTTCAAAGAGCATCCCATAATGCTCGCTCCTTTCCGTCGGGATCGATCTGAAGAGAAGGTGTTGTGTCGAGATCCATTGTTGCGCGCCGCTCCGGCGTGTAGGTCGGCCATACGGGCAGGCCTCTGGCCATAGGCACACCGCCGCGCACAAAATGCACCACGGCGCCATGCAGGGCATCGGCCATCGGTTGATCAACGGCGGACAGGCCGAAGAAACCGGCCATCCCCTGCGTCTGGAGATGATCGAAGGTGAAGGGCACATCGAGTACATGGGGGGCGAGGCCCTTAAAAGGCCCGCCCGGCGCAGGATAGGTCAGGCGATAGCGCCAGACCGGAGCGCCGTTGCGGGCATGGGCCTCGGCCACGCGCAGGCAGGGCATGCCATATTCCTCGGCCGTCAGCAGCCGCCAATGGCGCTCGGCCTCCGACAGATCGGGGAAGGTCCGGGCATAGGCGCGATCAAGGGCGGCCACCCGGTCCATGCTTTCATTGGCCACCGATTGCGGGGCCAGCGGTGCCCCGGCCATTGCGGGGGGCAGGAACAGGCGGCTTTCATCGGCATTGCTGCCGATCAGCATGGGGATGCGCGGCGCCAGGCCCGCGCGGATGCGATCGAGCGGGACCATGGGCAGCGCTGCGCCATCGACCACCGGGCGGAAGGGGAAATTGTGCGGCCATGCGGCCTTCGCCGCCTTTTGTGCTGTCAGGATCTGATCAACCCCCGCGCTCAGCAGGCGATCGGCTCCGCCCAGCTTTTCGGCAAAGAGGCGCGCAAATTCCTGCGCCTGTTCCATGCTGTGGACGGTTTGCCCGCCCCCGCTGAATATTGCCGCGCGGGCATAGAGGCCATCGGCCGCAGGCATCCCGATCAGTGACCCGACATTCTTGCCGCCCGCCGATTCTCCGGCAATCGTGATTCGGCGCGGGTCGCCGTCAAAGGCACCAATATTGGCGCGCACCCAACGCAACGCCAGAACCAGATCGCGCAGGCCATGATTGGCGCTGCCCCGATAATCGGGGCCGAGCAGATCGCCCAATTCCATAAAGCCCAGCGCGCCCAGCCGGTAATTGGCGGTCACACAAATCACGCCATCGGCGGCAAACCTGTCGCCTGCAATCAGCGGTTCGCCGCTCCATCCGGTCTCATTGGCGCCGCCGTGGATGTAGAACAGCACTGGGTGAGGCCCCGCCGTGGTGGGCGCCCAGATGTTGAGATGGAGGCAATCCTCACCCATGCGGCCCGCAAAGGGGGCCATGCCCGGCAATTGCGGGGCCACGGAGGCGGGGCCGGTGGCATCCAGAACACCCTGCCAGTTTCGGGCTTCGAGGGCTGGGCGAAAGCGGGCGGCACGGCCATAGGGGATGCCGGTAAAGACGCGGATCCCGTCCTCGACGCGGCCACGCACCATGCCGTGTCGGGTGGCGATAGTCAGTTTTGCGGCACCGGCAGCCCGCAGTCGGCCCGCCACTGGGGCGATGGCCAGCAGGCCCAGCATCGCCCTTCGGTCAAGAGCATAGACCATATCCGATTTCCTTTCCTCCGCCCGATGATTCTCTGCATTTGTATACACAGAGGTTCTTTTGGGTTGAAAAACGGGAGGGGATCAAGGATAAATCTCTGAGGATCGGAATCTTTGTGCGCAAAATGGTTGGAAAATCGATTTCCTGCATACATTGCAGCGATTCCGGTTTGACAGCGCTATAAACCTGAAATACCTCATCGCCAAGGAGGCGCTGAACTGCATGCGTTGATCGGGGCTTTCGCCCTGATTGCATACATTAAGGCAGGCAGCGGGGGATGAGTAACTTCTCAAGGGGATATGCCGTCTGTCCGGGCCAAATGGTCCGCAGGTGTGGCGGTTTCTCTTTATAATATATTGAAAACAAAAAATATTGGGAGACGGATTATGAAAACCAGACTCGCCGTATCGATTTCGCTTGCCAGTCTGATGCTGGGCCTGCCGGGCATGGCCGCCCATGCGGCAACGGGGCCTGCCAAAGGCGATCAGAATGCCGGCGTCGTCGACATCGTGGTGACGGCGCAAAAGCGCAGCGAACGGCTTCAGGATGTGCCCGTCGCGGTCAGCTCGGTGAGCGGCGAGGTGCTCAAAGCCGCCAATCTGAGCAATATCACCGACATCCGTTTCCTGGCCCCCAGCGTCCAGTTCGCCGAATCGAACAGCGTGCGCGGCGAGGGTTTTGCCATTCGCGGCGTGGGCACTTTCGCCTTTGCCGACGGCACCGAACAGAGCGTCAGCGTGGTGGTGGATGGCGTGGTGCTGGGCCGCCCCGGCATGGGCACGGGCGATCTGGCCGATATTGCGCAGGTCGATATTCTGCGCGGGCCGCAAGGCATGCTCTTCGGCAAAGGCGGTTCGGCGGGCGTGGTGTCGATCACCACCAAGAACCCGGTCCAGAAATTCGAGGCCAGCGCCCGCGCTTCCTATGGCACCGACAATGAAACCAAGTTGGAGGCGATGGTCAACCTGCCGGTCAATGACAAGCTGGCATGGCGCGTGAACGGCTATTTCAACCACCGCGACGGCTTTATCCAGAACGTGTATACCGGCAAAACGCTGGGCGGCCAGTCCGAGGGCGGTTTCCGCACCAAGCTGCTCTACAAGCCGAGCGATGATCTCTCGGTCCTGCTGGCGCTGGATTGGGGGCAGCACAATTCGGATTGCTGCCAATCGGTGATTGTCGGCACGGCGGGCGCCTCGCCGACGAATTATGTCGTCTCGCGCATGAACGCCTATAATATCGTGCCCAGCCTCGATAATCACAAGACCAATGTGGGCGGGCCGGTCTATCTCAACATGGTGCAATGGGGCGGTTCGGCGGAAATCAACAAGTCGATCGGCGATTACACGCTGACGTCGATCACGGCCTTCCGCCGCTGGATCATCCATGACAACACCGACACCGGCTTTACCGACACGCCTTTCTTCCCGATCAACGGCGCCGATGAAGCCCAGCAGCAATTGACGCAGGAATTGCGCTTTGCCTCGCCCAAGCGCGGGCTGGTCGATTATGTGGTGGGCCTCTATTACTTCAACCAGAACCTGAAGGCGGCCTATCCGCAGCAGGGTCAGCTTGGCCTGCCCGCATCCAGCGCGATCTACAGTCGCAAGGCCCAGCCCGATATTCAAACGCTCAACTATGCGCTGTTTGGTCAGGGCAACATCAATCTGGCCGCCAACTGGAAGCTGATCGTGGGCGGGCGCTATACCCATGACGATCTGACCATGATCACCTATAACCGCACGCTGGTCAGCCCGACCGACAATCCTTTCCCCGGCGCAGCCCCGCTGGCCTTTGACCAGACCAATTATCCCAGCAACCGCAAGGCCGACAATTTCAGCTACAAGCTGGGCACCGAATACAAGATCACGCCCGATGTGATGGTCTATGCCACCTATTCGCGCGGCTACAAGGGTCCGGGCATCGGTCTGGTCAGCGGCTATGCGCTGGGGCAACCGCTGTTTTCGAACCCGGAAATCCCGACCAACTATGAAGTGGGCCTGAAGAGCGCGTGGTTCAACCGCAAGCTGGTGTTCAACATTGACGCTTTCCATACCGATATTCAGGATTTCCAGACGCAGGTGGCGACACCCTTCATCTTCAACGGCACCAACCTGGCCATTCTCCAGATCGCCAATGCGGGCAAGGTGCGCACCCAGGGCGTCGAAATGGACTTTACCGCCCGCCCGACCCAGCGCCTGACCATCGGCGGCAACATGGCCTTTATCGACGCCATCTTTGCCTATTTCCCCAATGGCACCTGCAACTATTCCGCCCAGCCCGGATGCTTTGTCAGCACCACTATTCCGGGCACATCGACCACCGTTCCGGCCACCAGCTTCATGAACAACACCGGACGCACATTGCCCAACAGTCCGAAGTTCACCTTCTCGGTCAATGCCAGCTATGATGTGCCTGTCAGCGCCTCCATGACCGGCTTTATCAGGGCCAATTACAACTATCGCAGCTCGGTCAATTTCAGCGCCAATGGCGATCCGCTGACGGCCCAGCGCGGCTATGGCATTGCCGGGGGGCAGATCGGCATCCGCGACGCCGACGGGCGGTGGAGCGCGGCGGTCTTTGCCCGCAATCTGTTCAACACCCGCTTTGTCACCGCGATCAGCAACAACGGCAGCTATCAGACCGCATGGCTGACCTCGCAGGCGATGCGCACGGTGGGCGTGACCGTGGACGCCAAGTTCTAAGGCCCAAACAGGATCAGGCTCCCGGATCGGGATCCGGGGGCCTGATTGCTCCATCAGAAGCGCATCGAAGCGCGCACCCCAAAGGTGCGGGGAGGGCGCAATTGATTATAAAGCACGCCATTCTTGACCGGGCTCTGGAAGCTGGCGGCAAAGACGGTGGTGTTTTCAAGATTGTTGACAAAGGCCGTGAGCGAGTAGCGGCCACCTGCCGGTTCGAACTGCAATCTGGCATTGCTGGCCATATAGGCGCCCTGTCGCCCGCCAGCCAGATAGTCGATCGAGACATAGCTGGCGCTCTGCACCCGCGTGTCGGCGCCCAGCGTGACGCTGGCCCCGCTCTTCAGCGCGAACTTGTGTTCATAGGCCAGATTGATCGTCCAGTCCGGCGCATTGACCACCGGGCGGCCGGAACAATCCACGCTGAAAATGGCCGCGCCTGCCGTGGCGGCAAGGCGCGAGGTGGGCGTGACCGCGCAGCCCACCGCCGGGGTGGCGCCCGATGAGGAATAGGCAAAATAGCCAAAGCTCTTGTAGCGGGCATGGAGCCACTGGATGTCGGCGGTGAACAGGTCACCGCTGGTCGGCTTGAACAGCACCTCGGCCTCGATGCCGTAGAGCTTGGCCGCGCCCGCATTTTCGGTCAGGAACACGGGCGCATAGATCGCCCCGCCCGGCGTGGAGGCCACCTGCACCGGGCCCAGATGCGACACCTGCTGGTTGCGGTAATCCCACCAGAAGGCCTCGACATTGAGTTGCAGGCGGTTGTCGAGAAAGCGGTTTTTGGACCCGATCGTATAGGCGGTCAGGTTTTCCGGCGCGGAATAGTTCTGGCCCGCAGCGGCATAGAGCGCCCCCGACTTGAAGCCCGTCGCGACCGAGGCGTAGAGCAGGCTGCGCGGCGCGACATCATATTCCACGCCCGCCTTCCACGTTGCCTTGCGGAAATGCACGTCGGATGTGGCCACGGCCGGGATATTGGCGAAAATCGGCGTGAAATTGCCGGTGGCCGGGCTAACAAAGCCGACAAAGGGCATGGTGGTGAAATTGGTCAACTGCTGCTTGTGATCATCGGTATAGCGCAGGCCACCCGTCACCCGGAAAGACGGCGCAACGGTCACGGTCGCCTGACCAAAGGCGGCAAGGCTTCTGGTATCGAGCAGCGAGTTGATCTGGAGCCCGTTGCTGCCCTGATCATAGCGCTGCTGGGCATCGACGTGCTCGTCGAACCAATAGGCGCCCGCCACCCAATTGACCGGGCCCGAACGGTTGGCAAGCCGAGCCTCGACCGAACCCTGCCGCGATTTCTCGACGTCGCGGATCAGGAAGGATGAGGCATAGGACTGGAAGTTGAGATCCGTCTTGCGCCATGCCGGGATCACGGTCAGCGTGGCAAAGCCCAGATCGGCATTGGCGGTCAGCGCTGCGCCGTAATAGTTGTTGTCCTGAAAACCGTCATTCTTGGCGACGATCTGGGGGACGGGCGCGGTCGGGTTTTGCGCCAGATAGGCGGCCACCACCGCCGGATCGCTGGGGCCAAGGCGCCCGTTGCCGATCAGCGGCATGATCGTTCCGCCCGACCCCTTGCCGCCGACATGGCCGTAATCCAGCATCAGCGTGGCGTTGATCCCGGCGCGGTTGTCGAATTTCAACTGGCCGCGCAGGGCGCCGGTGTTTTCATCGTCATAGCCATCGCTCATATAGCCGTCATGGCGGGCATATTGGCCCGATACGCGCGCGGCCCATTGCTCGCCCAGCGGCAGGTTGATCGCGGCCGAGGTTTTGAACGCGTTGTAATTGCCATATTCGGCATTCACGAAACCGCTCGTCTCGCCCAGCTTGGGCTTGGCGGTGATGACGTTGAGCGCGCCGCCGCTGGCATTGCGGCCATAGAGCGTGCCTTGCGGGCCTTTGAGCGCTTCGATCCGTTCAAGGTCATAGAACAGCGCGGCGGGGGCGGCCGGGCGCGAGAGATAGATGCCGTCAAGGTTGAAGGCCACGCCCTGTTCGGCAAAGGCATTGGCGCCGAAACTGCCGATACCGCGCATATAGATCTGTGTGAAGGAAGCCGCCGGGGCCACCTGTAAGGCGGGCACCAGACGCGACAGGTCGGTCGCCTGCGTCACCGATTGCTTGACCAGCGTGTCGCCCGCCACGGCGCTGACGGCCAGCGCGGCCTTTTGCAGATTTTCCTCTCGCCGTTGCGCAGTTACCACGATGTCCTGCAAACCGACGCTCTGGCCGTCTCCGGGCGCCGTACTCTGGCTTTGGGCCAGTGCGGGACCGGCCAGCAGAGCCGAGGCCATAAGCAGATATTTCAGGCGCATAACTGTCTCCCCATGTGTTTTATCTGGGGGCAGAATGACAAAGACTTTTGTATAAAGGAAATATTTTGTATTTATCGAATGGATAAAGAAAGCAAATCAAACCATGCGATTCAAGGGTCTCGATCTCAACCTGCTTCAGGTCCTCGACATGCTGATTGATCAGCGCAGTGTCACGCGCGCCGCCCAATTGCTGCATGTCAGCCAGCCCGCGATCAGCGCCGCGCTGGCAAGGCTGCGGCTGCATTTCGAGGACCCCTTGCTGGTCCAGCATGGCAAGCGGATGATCCCGACCCCTTTTGCTCTGCGCCTGCAACCCGGCGTCAAATCGGTGCTGGGTGATCTTGAGGCGCTGGTCAACACGCCCGCGCATTTCGACCCGGCGACCTCCATCCGCCAGTTCCGGGTGATGGCCTCGGACTTCATTCTGGTCGCGGTGCTGGGCGATCTGTTGCCGCAAATCGAGCAGGAGGCGCCCCATATCCGCCTCGACATCGTTTCGCCTCAGGATGATGCGATCGCCATGCTGGAGGCGGGCGAACTCGATCTGCTGATTACCCCCAGCGATTATGTCAGCGACCGCCATCCTGCGGTCAATTTCTTTCAGGAGCGCCATGTCGTGGCGGGATGGGCCGAAAATCCTCTGGTCCAAAGCGCGCCCGGTCTGGACGATTTGCGGGCCGGACGGTTCATATCGGCGCTGATCGGGCGCTCGGCCACCTCATCCTTTGCCAATCACCAATTGGCGCTTCAGGGCATAATGATCAAAAACGCGCTGACGACGACGACCTTTGGCGTGGTGCCCCAATTGCTGGTGGGGACAGGGCGACTGGCGATCCTGCATGAATCGCTGGCGCGCAAGGCGGCGCAGCATCTGCCCATCCGCTACTGGCCGTTGCCCGTGGCCATTCCCGACATGCATGAGGCCATCCAATGCCATCGCGCGCGGGTCAATGATCCCGCGATGGTCTGGCTGATCGACCGGCTGACCCAATGGTCGGCGGGCGTCATGGCCGAAAGGATGGAGCAGGACTAGCCCCTTTGCCGTCAGGCTTTGGCGATCAGCGGTTCGAGTTCATCGACCTTGCCGCCGGGCGCGGCCATTTTCAGCAGGCCGCTCAACAGCGCGACCGGCCCCTCCATGTCGATCCCATCGGGCACCACGCGGTTGGCGATAGACAGACCGCGCACGGCCCAGACCATCAACCGCTTGACCGCCATGGCCGCGTCCGCCTTGCCCCCCAGATCAGCCCGCATTGTTGCCAGCGCTGCCTCCTCGACTTCGGCCTGACGTTTGCGCACCGTTTCGGT
The DNA here is from genome assembly GCF_028607105.1 of Novosphingobium humi. Taxonomy (GTDB): domain Bacteria; phylum Pseudomonadota; class Alphaproteobacteria; order Sphingomonadales; family Sphingomonadaceae; genus Novosphingobium; species Novosphingobium humi. Next base: position 373,095 of record NZ_CP117418.1, read on the forward strand.
CAGGTCCCTGTCGCTTTGGCTGGCCAGCAGGATTTCCAGCACGGCAATGCCCGATGGCATGCCCAGCACGCTCATCAGGATCCTTGGCCATTCATGGATGTTACGGCCCTGCTGCTCCTGCGTGACCAGCCGCTTGTATATATCCATTTCGCGCCGGTACACCTCGGCCACCACTTCGGCCATCAGCGCGGCGCGCGTACCGAACTGGTGCAGGATCGCCCCGCGGCTGACCCCGGCCCTTTCGGCGATCAGCGTGGTGCTGGCGGCGGCATAGCCCAACTCGTGGATGACCGCGATGGCCGCGTCGATCAGTGCCACGCGGGTCTCGGCGGTCCGCTCTTCCTGGCTGCGGCGGGTTCGGGATTGCTGGGTCATACATCCATCCTTTGCTGATGCATGAAAAGCACAGAGGGACACATTCATGCAAGGGTGAACTAACATGCATTCTTGACTGAATGTTTCTTGAAGCCTAGCCGCAAGGCCAACAAATGCTTGCTTAGGGAGGATTCCGAATGAACATCCGGTCGATTATGGCTGGGGCCAGCCTGTCTGTGATGGCCATGGCCGCCCCCGCCTTGGCCCAGACCGCCGCTGAAGGCGCCAATGACATCATCGTTACCGCCCAGCGCCGCCCCGAAAGGCTGCAGAACGTGCCGGTCAGCGTGACCGCCGTTTCCTCCGACCTGCTCAAATCGCGCGGGCTCAATGATCTCACGCAAATGACGTTGGCCGCGCCCAGCCTGCAATCGGGGGCGGACAACAATTTCTCGGTGCGCGGGGTGGGGACCTCGGCCTTTTCGAATTCGATCGAATCCAGCGTTGCCTATGCGCAGGACGAGGTCAACCTGACCAACGCCGGGCTGGTTTACAGCTTTTTCGATCTGGCGCAGGTCGAGGTGCTCAATGGGCCGCAGGGGCTGCTGTTCGGGCGCAACGCCTCGGCGGGCCTGGTCAATGTGACCAGCGCCAAACCGCAACTGGGCAAGACCAGCGGGCAATTCGATCTGGAACTCGACCGCAGGCCCACGGCGGCCAATGATTCCTATGGCATCGTTGCGCGCGGCGCGGTGAATCTGCCGCTGGGCCAGACGGTCGCCTTGCGCCTGGCCGGTTTCAACGAGTATCAGACGCCGCTGGTGAATTTCAGCGGGCCTTTGAACAATGGCGTGCGCAACGAATTGGATCTGCGCCGCTTTGGCCTGCGCGCGGGCCTGTTGTTCAAGCCCAATGAGGCCTTCAGCCTCTATGTCGTGGGTGATGTGGGGCAGGATCGCGGCGTGCTGGGCCTGTTCGACACGACCTATCGCAGCCTTGGCGCGGGCAGCCTCAATGCAGCGCCGCTGGCCGCCACCGGCATCACGGCCGCTCCGGGCAACATCACGCTGGCGGGCAATGCGGGCTATTACCGCGATCTGGACCGCAATGGGCTTCAGGCCAAGGCCAGCTATCTGTTCGACAATGGCATCGAGATCAGCAATATCGCCGCGTGGAAGGGTTTCACCCGCCGTCAGCAGCTTGACGTCGACGGCACCGGATCGAACGGCGCCGACATTAATGCCAGCTCGACCAGCTTCAACCAGTACAGCAATGAATTGCGCCTCGCCCTGCCGGGCGAAAACCGGCTGAGCGGGCAGGCGGGGATCTATGTCTTCCGCTCGACGCTCAAGGAAACCGGCCAGATCGCGGGCAACAATTATTTCCCGGCCTTCCTGCTGCCCTCCTATCCCTTCTGCGTCGGCGCGACGGCGGTTTCGGGGGCTTTCCCGCCCACCTGTTCGGTCAGCAACAATTATTTCCTCGGCTTTGACCGCGTGGTGCGCCAGACCAATGACAGCCTCGCCGCTTTTGGCCAATTGACCTATAAACTGACCGATGCGCTGCAATTGATCGGCGGCGCGCGTGTCACGCGTGATAGCGTTGCGATCCATCTGGTGCAGAACCAGCAGAAATATTTCGTGCCCTTTGGCGTGGTCGAACCGGGCCGCAGCGAGCGCGTTTCGAACACCAATTTCAGCTACAAGCTGGGCGCGCAGTACAATCTGACCCGCGATCTGATGGCCTATGGCACTTATGGGCGTGGGTATAAGGGGCCGGGCTTCAACAACAACGAGGTCAGCACCACCGCCTCGCTGGCGATCAAGCCGGAAACCAACGAGAATGTCGAAATCGGCATCAAGACGAGCTGGCTGCGGCGCAGGCTGATCGTCAACATCTCGGCCTTCAGCTCGAATTTCAGCAATTATCAGGTCCAGTCCTTCGATCTGACCAGCGCCTCTTTCGTCACGCAAAATGCCGCCACGGTAAAGAGCAAGGGGGCCGAGCTGAGCATCACCGCGCGGCCGCTGTCGGGTTTGACGATCGGCGCGAATGCCACCCTGCTCGATTCCAAATTCGGCAATTTCCCCGGCGCGCAATGCTATCCGGGCCAAGGCTGCACCACCTATAACGCCGCCGGGCGCAGCACGCCGCTGGCGCCCAAATTCACCGGCACCGTGGATGTGAATTACGAATTCAACGCCAGCGGCCCGCTCCGCCCCTTCGTTGGCGCGAATTTCTATCACCGTTCGTCGATGAATTTCACCACCCAGCCTTATCCCGGCACCACCTATGGCCAGAGCAACATCTGGGGTGGCACCATCGGCTTGAAGGCGGACAATTGGCGCGTCTCGGTTTTCTGCAAGAATTGCGGGGATCAGCGCGTGCCCGGTTCGCTGGGGCTGGAATCGGGCGACGGCAATTCCGGCATCGCCACCGTCACCCAGCGCTATGGCATGAATTCGTTCCGCACGATCGGGGCGCAACTCGGCTTTAATTTCTGACCTTTGGCTGATCCCGGCGCCGCGCCCGCTCCCTTTGTCGAAGGGGCGGGCGCGGTGTCATGGTTCCTGCGGTTGGTCGTCATTGGCCCGGAACAGCCGATAGGCGGCAAAAGCCAGCACCAGCACCCCGCCGATCAGGACTGCCCACAGCGCGACGATGCGGGGCGCAAGCCCTGTTCGGGCCTTGCCGATGGCCACGTCGATTTCGACATCGCGGCCATCGTCCATCACTCGTGCCTGCGGGAATGGCCCCGGTCGGGTGACCAGCTCGGCCATGCCGAAAAAGGCGGGCGGGGCCTTGGCCTGCCCCACGGCCAATCGATAGGGCGCCGCGCCGTTCATCGCGGCCAGCACCTCGACAGGGGCAAACTGCAGGTCCAGCCGGGGCATCTGTGAAAACCCTGCGCTGCGCGTATCGGCCTCGACCATGAATTCGCGCGACCCGCCATCGCCCAGTTCCAGCAACGCCGCTTTCTCGCCCTGTCTGACACTGGCCAGCGCGAGCGGCGCCCATGGCTGGTCGGCGGCCGCGCGGCCCAGCAGACGGATCGGCACCACACCGTCCCGCCCCGTCATCGCCACCATCAGCGCCGTCGGGCCGGCTCCCGCAGGAAGGGTGAAAAGGACATGATGCGGGTCGGCCATTACCGCGCCTTTGGCCGCCACCGTCACGCGACGGGGCACCGGGTCTGGCGAGGTGGCAAGGCTTGCCCCGGTGACCATGGAGGCAGGGGCGCCGCTCCACGCCACACGCAGATAGCGCCCGCCCAGCACCTCGCCGCCCAGATCGAGCCTGCCAGACCCCAGCAGACCGGCACCCTGATCGGGTCGAAACAGCACTTTCCGCGTCAGATCTTGCCAATGGCTCAGATCACCGCCCACCGCGAGCGAAACGGTGACCGGCCTTTGCACGGGCACATCGGCATCCAGCGTGATCGACACCGCCGGTTGGTTCAGTTGGCGCGTGTCGAGCAGCACCGCATGGTCCGGGGCGGCGGGCGAGGCGTCATCGGTTTTGACGCGGATCGCCTGTGCGCCGCGGTCCACACGGACCGAAATACTGGAGCCCGGACTGGGGGATTGCGGCAGAGCGAAAGGGATCGCCTTGAGCCTGACCACCGCCAATTCGCCGGGGCCACCCGGCAACAGTGCCAGCGAGAGCGGCCTGTCCTGCGCGTCGAACACGCGGATGTCGCCCTTGTCCCTGCGCCTGATCGCCGCCAGCGCGGCAGGGGGAAGCGCGATGCGCTCAAGCGGCCCCGCATCGGCCTCCACCGGCAGGAGCAGCGCAAAATCGCGGGGGCCAAGCGGCTTGTCCCGGTCGCCCTGACCGCAAGAGGCCACCGACAGCAGCACCAGCGCGGCAAGGCGCTTCATGCCTCCACCCCGTTGCGGCTTTGGGCGCGCGGCGGCAACGGCACGAAATATCCGATCAGCAGCATCAGCAAGCCCACCCCGATAAAGGCCACAATGCGCGCGACGCCCTCAACCTTGGACATGTCCACCATCACCAGCTTGGCCACGACCACCCCCAGCAGCACCGCCCCGGCCAGCCACGGCGAGCGCTCTTGCCGCCGGTGGGCAAACAGCATCAGGCCCATGGCGATCATTGTCCAGAGCAGCGAGCAGCCCGACTGGACGATCTGGCTTCCGATCAGCTCCTCGCCGTCCCACCCCACGCCCAGAAAATGGTGCGCAGTGCGCAGCCAGACCGTGTTGGCGATGGCAAAGCCCAGCACGGCCCCCGCGCCCATTCCCGTTTCGCCGCCTATCGCCGCGGCTCCGGGGGGCGGGGCCGGAACCCGGCACAGCATCTGACGCCACAGGCCCAGCGATGCCAGGGCCAGCAGGGCCGCCAGATCCACAGGATTGAGCAGCGGCACATAGGGCAGGGGCTCGGTGACCCCTTCGGCCATCAGCGTGGTGGCCAGCGCCCCGCCATAGACCAGCACCGCCAGCACCCGCGCCCCATGCCACCAATAGGCCGACGCGGCCGGGTTGAGCGGCCAGCCAAGCCCTTCGGTGCCGGTTCGCGATGCGGCCTTGCCCGCCCAGCGCGTCAGTGTGAAAAGCATGGCGGTGGCGCTGATGAGGAACACCACGCCCGCCCATGATGTGTCCCACAGCGCGCCGCGATCAATCCCCAGCCACAGCCCGTCCGCCACCATGGCCGTGCCCAGGATCACCCCGCCCGCATGCATGGCGAGGCTCCAGCGATCACGCGGCAGATGGCGCAGCAGCCACAGGTGGAGGCTCACCGCCAAGACCCAGCAGAATACATCGGGGCTATAGAGAATATTGCGTCCATCCATCAGCGCCGTCGGAAAACACAGCGTCAGCAGCGGCAGCGAAAGCCTCGCGGGCCAGAGCGCGACCGGCCAATCCCTGCGGCGGCCAAAGGTCTGCGCCAAGGCCATGGCGGCAAGAATGGCCAGCATGGCTGCATAGATCTGCATATGGGAGGCAAGCGCGGGCCCGGACCAGTAAGGCGCGGCAGAAGCGGGCAGATAGCGGTCCGTCTCGCGCAGGATGCCAAGGCAAACCAGCCCAAAGCCGCCCAGAAACCATACATGGCGCAAATCGTATTCCCGCGACGCATAGGCCTGCGCCAGAAACGATCCGCTATGCTCCAGCCGCGCGCGCAGCAGCCATGCGGTGAACAGCACCGGCAAGGCCACCAGCATCGGCACCATGAATCCATTGTTGGCCAGCGGCAGCGCGGCAACATTGCGCTCTAGCGAGACCGCCACCATCAGCGCGGCGGCGGCCTGCAACAGCAAGCCGAAAGCGCGCGGCATCCAGCGCGCCTGCCGCGCGCCCACCCAGAAAGCGCCTGCGCCTTCGAGGGCCCATGTCGCGGCGGTCCATTTCGCCTCCAGCGCCAAAGGCACGGCCAGCGTCACAAAGCCCACCCCGATGGCCAGCAGGCATTCGGCGAGCAGGCGCATCTCGGCCCGGCGTTGGCGCAGGGTCAGCGCGGCGATGCCGAGATAGGCCGCGCCAAAGCCCAGCGCGGAAAAGGCTTCGGCAAAGGGACGGCCATGGACCAGCCCCGCCTGAAGCCCGAAACCGACGAGCGCGGTGCCGAACAGCAGGGTGGAATCGGCATAATGGCCCAGCGGTCCCGGCGTGTTGTGAGCATAGAGCACAGCAGCGGCCAGATAGATCGCAATGGAGGCGAGGAGAAAGATCTCGCACAGCAGGAAATGCCGCGTTTCGTAGGAGGAAAAGCCCCACAGGCCCGCCAGCAGGAAGGTGGCGGCAAAGCCAAGAAGATTGAGCGGCCGCCAGCTCTTTTTCCACCCAATCACAAGGATCGCCACGTTAAGGATGGTCAGATAGGTGAACAGGCCGAGCGGCGTGTCGGCTCTGCCCCCCAGCAGCACGGGCACCGCGAAGCCCCCCAGAAACGAAGCCAGCGCCATGGACAGCGAGTCCTGCATCATCGCCAGCCCGCAGCCCAGCGCCGCAAACAGGATCATGAAGGCAAAGGCCGCCGCCGGGGGCAGCACTCCATAGGCCTTGGCCGCAGCGAACACGACAAGGTAGAGCACCGCCACGCCCGCCCCCTGCAGCGAGAGGCCGAAAGCGGGCCGCTCGATCCGTTTGCGCAGGCCCACCAGCAGCAGGGCCACGCCGGTAAGAGCAATCAGCGACAAGCGCATCTCAATCGGAAACAGTCCGGCATTGGCCGCAAAACGCGCAAGAAAGACCAGTCCCACAAACAGGACCGCCAGACCGGCGCGCACGATCGTATTGCCGCCAAACAGCCATGCCCTCACCTTGACGATGGCCTCTTCGATCGGATCGGTGCGCGCGGGATGATCGGTCGGGGCGGCAATGGGGGCGACCCACGCCGCAGGTTCGGGCTGCTGGTGCGTTTCCGGGGCGGGGACGGCTTCGGGCGGGGGCACTTCCCGTAGCGGGGCTGTCTCTGTTTCTGTCTCTGCCTCGGCAAAGGTTTGGCTTTCAACCGGCCATGCCCCCGGTTCGGCTTCGGCCAGCGCGGCCTGCACCGCGGACTGGATTTCCCGCCGCATCAGCACGCGCAACCATTGGCCCATCACGGCGCCAAGCACAGCGCCGACAAAGGCGCCCGACAGGTTATAGCCCCGCGAAAAACCTCCCAAAAGTGCGCCCACCATGGCCGCCCAGCCAACAAATTCCATCCCCGTCTCACCCTCTCATCCGTTCCGTCAGCTTGGCAGATCTGATGGAAATGGAAAGCGGTGTGTCGCTTGCGTTGAAATGGTTCGGTCTGGCCGCCGCGCGACGTTTCAGCGCGCCGGATGGATCACCCCGCTGCACGGCCCAAAGCCTATGGCGCGATAGCCACCCCGCATCGCCCGCGCGCAAAGGGTCAGTTCGTCGCCATCCTCAAGGAAACAACGCTGCTCGCCGCTGGTCAGCATGGCGGGCTGTTTGCCGCCTTGCGAGATTTCCATCAGGCTGCCCTCGCTGCCGGGGGCGGGGCCGGAAAGCGTGCCGGTGCCCAAGAGGTCGCCGGTATGCAGGTCGCAGCCGTTCGAGGCATGGTGCGTGACGATCTGGGCAGGGGTCCAGTACATGGCCTGATCGGCCGCGCTTCTGCTCAATTCCTGCGCTGCCATGCCGCCCGCGCGCATCGCGGCGCTGGCCAGCGTGACCGACAGTTCGATCGACAGCGCGCCCCGGGCCTGATCCTGCGCGTCCCAAAGGTGGGGCAGAGGCACAGGATCGCCTTCGGGCCGCGCCGGTTGGGCCGCGCGAAAAGGGGCCAGCGCCTCGGCGGTGATGACCCATGGCGAGATGGTGGTGAGGAAACTCTTGGACAGGAATGGCCCGAGCGGCTGATATTCCCAGGCCTGAATATCGCGCGCGGACCAGTCGTTGAGCAGGCTGATCCCGGCGATCCGGTCCCAAGCCGCAGCGATCGGGATCGTCTGGCCCAAATCGTGATCGCCTGCGATCCAGATGCCCAGTTCCAGTTCGTAATCGAGGCGGCGGCAGGGGGCATAGGTCGGCTGATCGGCATCGGGCGGCTTGATCTGGCCCTTGGGGCGGATCACCGGGGCGCCCGATACGCGGATCGAACTGGCCCGCCCGTGATAGCCGATGGGCACATGCTTGTAATTGGGCAGCAGCGGATTGTCGGGGCGAAACAGCTTGCCGATGTTGGTGGCGTGGTGGATGCCGACATAGAAATCAGTGTAATCGCCAATCGCAAAGGGCAGATGCAATTCAACGCTTTGCGTAGGGCAAAGCCAAGGAGCGACCGCGTCTTGCCGTGCCGGATGGGTCAGTAGGGCGAAGAGGGCATGGCGCAGCGCGCGCCGCGTGACCACATCAAGGCGAAACAGGGCGTTGAGCGTTTGTTCGCCCAAAGCCGGGCGCAGGGCATCGGGCAGCAGGCCGGCCTCCGCCAGCCCCGCCAGATCGACGATATAATCCCCAATCGCAGAGCCAATCCGCCGTGCCCCGCCCTCGCGCGAAAAGACTCCCAGCGGCAGGTTGTGGACCGGAAAGTCGCCATGCTCGTCGGCGCCCTCAACCCAGCTTGAGGCGGCGGCATCATGAGTGTGGTCAATCACGCGCGATCTCCGTCCCCGGTCGGTTCGTGATGCAGCCATTGCGCATGGCGCGGCGCGCGCTTGGTCAGGCTCCATTCCTCCAGCATCACCGGGGCCAATTCGCGCAATTCGCGATATTGCTCGTCCGTGCCGATGTTGCAGGCCAGTTCCAGTCGATGGCCATTGGGGTCGAAGAAATAGATCGAGCGGAAAATGCCGTGATAGGTCGGCCCCAGCACGTCGATCCCCTGCGTCTCGATATGCGCCTTGGCGGAGAGCAAGGCGGCCTCATCGGCGACCTCAAAGGCCAGATGCTGAACCCACGCGGGCGTGTTGGGGTCGCGGCCCATCTCGGGCTGGCCCGGCAATTCGAAGAAGGCCAGGACATTGCCGCCGCCCGCATCCAGAAACACATGCATATAGGGATCGAAGGCCCCGGTGGAGGGCACATGATCCTCGGCAAAGGCGGTGGTATAGGTCATGCCCAACACGCGGGCGTACCATTCCACTGTCTCCTTGGCATCGCGGCAGCGATAGGCGACATGGTGGATGCGCTGTAATGTGGGGGCCTGTGTCATCACGCCTTCTCCGTCACGTTCAGCGCGCCGCGGCGCAATTGGTCGCGCTCGATGCTTTGGAACAGGGCGGTGAAATTGCCCTCGCCAAAGCCTTCGTCCTTTTTGCGCTGGATGAATTCGAAAAAGACCGGGCCGATCACCGTTTCGGAAAAGATCTGGAGCAGCAGGCGCGGATCACCCTTTTCGGTGCTGCCATCGAGCAGGATGCCGCGCCTTTGCAATTCCTCCACCGGTTCGCCATGGCCGGGCAGGCGTTCGGCCAGCATCTCGTAATAGGTCGCGGGCGGAGCGGTCATGAAGGGCGTGCCAAGCGCCTTGAGCGCATCCCAGCCCGCGATCAGATCGTCGCAGCGGAAAGCGACATGCTGTATGCCCTCGCCATTATAGGCGCGCAGGAATTCGTCGATCTGGCCGCCGCCCGCTTTGCCCTCCTCGTTCAGCGGAATGCGGATCCTGCCGTCGGGCGCGGTCATGGCCCGGCTGGTCAGGCCGGTATATTCGCCCTTGATGTCGAAATAGCGGATCTCGCGAAAGCCAAAGACGCGCTCGTAGAAATGCGCCCAATGGGCCATCCGCCCGCCATAGACATTATGCGTCAGGTGGTCGATCGTGTGGAATCCGGCGCCGACCGGGTGGCGATCGACACCGGGCAGATAAGTGAAATCAATGTCATAGATCGACAGTTCATCGCCATAGCGGTCGATCAGATAGATGATCGAGCCGCCGATGCCCCGGATCGCGGGCAAGTGTAATTCCATCGGCCCGGTTTTGAGCTCTACCGGTTCGGCCCCGCGCTCGATGGCGGTGGCATAGCCATGGGCGGCATGGCGCACCCGCCAGCCCATGCCGCAGACCGATGGTCCATGCTCGGCGGCGAAATAGGCGGCGGGGCTGTGGGCCTCATAATTGGCGATCAGGTTGATCCCGCCCTGACGCCACAATTGCACATCCTTGCTGCGGTGGTTGGCTATATGGGTAAAACCCATGGCGGCAAAGACCGGTTCGAGCAGACCCTTTTCCGGCGCGGAAAATTCTATGAATTCAAAGCCGTCAAGGCCGAGGGGATTGTCGAACAGGTCGGCGGGGCGGGCGTCGTCGGCCATGCATGTCTCTCCACGATCAAAGGGCTGCGTTTTGCCGCAGCCGTTGGAGAAGTTTCTATCGCAAAACCCATGCGTGGTCCGCGCGAAGTTGGGGGGTAAACGGCTTCATTGCGCGCCACTCTTGCGCTCATTTGTCCTTTCATGCAAAAATGGCGCATGGATCAACTCGACCGCAAAATCCTGACCCAGCTTCAGGCCGACGCCTCGCTGTCCCACGCCGACATTGGCGAGATCGTCCACCTGTCCGCTTCACAGGTCTCGCGCCGGATTGCCCGGCTGCAACAGGATGGCATTATCCGCAAACAGGTCGCCCTGCTGGATGAGGAAAATCTGGGCCTGCATGTCGAGGCCTTTGTCGCCGTGACGATGAGTTCCTATGCGCCTGAGGTGATCGGCGGTTTTCATGGCCGTATGCAGGCGATCGGAGGCGTGCTGGACTGCTGCGCGACCACGGGGGATTCCGACTATCTCCTGCGTATTCTGGCGCGCGATCTGCGCGGCCTGTCCGAATTGATCAATCAGGACATTCTGGGCCATGGCGATGTGGCCAGCGTCCGCTCCAGCGTCGTCCTGGACCGGATCAAGCGCACCACCGAACTGCCGCTGGGGGATTGAAGGGCGCGCGCCATCTTCACCATGGCGCGCCGACAGGCTAAGGCGGCCGCGATGACCGATATTCACCCGACCCCGCTCGAACGCGCCGCCCGCGCCATGTATGACAATGTTCAGCCCGATTGGGACTGGAGCGATCCTGATGCCGAACCGATGCGAAAAATGTATCGGGACAATGTCCGCGTGGCCTTCATGGCCGTGATGCAGCCCAGCGTGGCCATGATCGCCAAGGGCAACGTCAGAATGGAGAGCGCAGATTGCCTTGCCGTGTGGCAAACGATGGTGGCGGCCATGGTGCAGGAGAGTTGATCGCCCTGTTCCCATGATCGGCCCGCTCGCGGCTTTCCCTTGTCCGACAATGGGATTATCACGCCTCGGCAAGGGAAGGATGGGGGCAGATGGGATCGATGAAAAGCACGCTTGCGGACAGGCACATATGGGCCTTTGTCGCAGGCTGCATTGCCGTGACATTGGGCGTTTGCGCCCATTTGCCGATGTTTGCGATGGCGCGCGCCATGAATTATCAATTAGCGGGCATGCCGATGGACAATACCATGCTCTTTGGCATGGGGCTGATTGTTCTGGGCACGATGGTTGCGGCCTATGGGCTTTTGCCGCGCAATCTGGCCGAGCAAAAGGCCAATGCCGCCCGGATCGTGGTGGCCGCGCCCGAGGATGCGCATCTTGGCCCCGCGCATTGGGGGCTGATGGCGGTGCTGACGCTGGCGCTGGTCATCGATGTGATGAAGCCGGCTTCGCTGGGCTTTACCGTGCCCGGCATGATCAGCGAATATGGCGTGCCCAAGAAAACCGTCTCGCTGGTGCCGTTTTTCGCGCTGGCCGGGACGGTGACGGGATCGGTGCTGTGGGGCTGGATCGCCGATGTTTATGGGCGCAAGGCCTCGATCCTGCTCTCGGCGGTGATGTTTGTGGGCACCTCGATCTGCGGGGCGATGCCCAGTCTGGCATGGAACATCGCCATGTGTTTCATGATGGGCGCGGCGGCGGGGGGGATGCTGCCGGTCACCTATGCGCTGCTGGCCGAAATGATGCCCAATCGCCATCGCGGCTGGAGCCTGGTGCTGGTCGGGGGGCTGGGGGCGGTCGGCGGCTATTTCGCGGCCAGCGGCATGTCGGCCCTGCTGCAACCGGTCTTTGGCTGGCGCATCCTGTGGCTTGCGAATTTGCCCACCGGGCTGACGCTGGTGCTGCTGGGCGCGTTTATCCCTGAATCCGCGAAATTCCTGCTGGCGCGCGGCCGGGCGCAAGAGGCCGAGGCGGTCATGCGCCGGTTCGGGGCCAAGGCGCGGCGCGCGCAGGCCCCTGTCGATGGCGGCGCGCGCGGGGCCCACACGCTGGTCGGCTTTCAGCTTTACGGCAAATTGACCGCGCTCAGCATCTGCGCCCTGTCATGGGGTCTGATCAACTTTGGCCTGTTGCTCTGGCTGCCAGCCGATCTTGTGGCCAAGGGCTATTCCGTGGGCGTATCAAGCCGCCTGCTGGCCGAAAGCGCGCTGATCGCCTTTCCAACGGTGTTCGTGGCCGCGCTGCTCTACAGCCGGTGGAGCACCAAATGGGCGCTGACCTCGATGATCGTGCTGACCCTGCTGGGCCTGCTTCTGGTCTTGCGGCTGGAACTGGCGGGCGGCGGCAGTCCGGTTCTGCCGGTTGCCCTGCTGATCGTGGGCACGAACGGCATCATCGCCATTGTGCTGCCCTATACGGCCGAGAGTTTTCCGCTGAAGGTCCGTGGCCGGGCCACAGGCTGGGTCGCGGCCTGCACCAAGGGCGGCGGCTTGCTGGCGCAGGGTCTGACGATCGGCGGGGTCGCGCTGTCGATGGGGGCCTCCTCGCTGATGGTGATGGTGCCGACCGCGCTGTCGCTCTTGCTGGTAGCTTGGTTCGGCAAGGAAACACGCGGGCGCGATCTGCGTGAACTGGACGAGGATGCAGGCCCGATCAGCGCCATGTCGGCCTAGGATCGCGGTTTGCGGAAAGACTGGACCTTTGCTGCCATGCAAAGCGCCAACCCCCGATCAGGGCCGGCAATGCGGCAAGAAAGGCGCAGATGGGATCTCACGAAGCATCTGGCAAAAGGATGGGCTGGGCGATCAGAAAACGCAGGGCGCCCGGCTGCGCATCAATGACCGGCCAGCATTCCTCCTTGCCCTGCGCGCCCTACCCTTTGGCGCGGGTATGCGCATCGCGGGGATGGACCTGAACCGAGAGATTCTCGCTGGTGAAGATATATTTCACCAGCAGTGCGTGCAGCGGGGCGGGCGAATCGAACCAGATCTCGCCGGTCTTTCCCTGCGCGGGCGAGGGGAAAGGCGGGGGCAGATCGGCGCGGCCCCACGGCTTGTCCACCGTGATGCGCGGCAAAAGCTGCAACCGGCTTATGCCAGATCCAGCGCGGTAAGAATGGGCAGCAGCACGCCGTTCATCGCGGCATAACCGGCAATGGTGGGATGGACGCCGTCCACGGCCAGCCCTTCACGCATCCCGCCATCGGGGCCGGCCAGCACAGGATGGTAATCGACCCAGACATGGCCGTGCCTGCGGGCATAATCGCGCAGCCAGAGATTATGCGCGGCAATCGGACCTTTTGTCTCCAGACCGGGCCGCCACGGGAAATTGGCCGCAGGCGGGATCGAGGCGATCAACACGCCGATATGATGGGCATGCGCCAGCGTGGCCATCGCGTCCAGATTGTCGCGGGTCATCTGGGCCGTCATCGGACCGGTGTTGCCCGCGATGTCATTGGTGCCCGCCATGATATGCACCGCGCGCGGGCGCAGCGCGATCACATCCTGCATCATGCGCAGCAGCATTTGCGGCGTGGTCTGGCCGCCTATGCCGCGGTTGACGCGCCCGGCGGGAAAAAATTCGGGGTTCCTGTCGCGCCAGCCCTGTGTGATGCTGTCGCCCATAAAGACGATGCGGGTGGGTGGTCCCTCGGCCAGCAGACGGCGGTTGTCCTCGCCATAGCGGGCGAGCCAGGCAAAGTCGGTGTGGGCGCGGGCAGCCTCGGGGCTTTCGACCGGGGCGGGGCCGGATTGCGCCCATGCCGGGGCGGCAAGGCCAAGCGGGGCAAGCGCGCCCAAACCTTTAAGCAGGGCGCGGCGATGGGTGGGGATCATGGCTGGATCATCCATTGGCAGGGGGAGGATTCTTGCGTTTGAACGGACACGCCCGATGCGGTGAACAGGACATGCTCTTTGTTTGCGGCATAGGCGGGCCATGGCGGACGGGCGTCGTCATTGGGATCGCCGCGCCCGGCAAAACTCAGCCAGTAATCGGCCAGCGAGAACGAACCGGAGCGTTCATCGCCCAGCACATAGGGCAGGTCCGAGCCATGGAAGGAGCGAGCACCTTGGGCGGCCAGATCGAACTCATAGCGCCAGACCGCGCCACCCGCGCGGGCGAGCAGTTCGGCCCATTGCCCGGCGGGGCAGCGAAACAGGATATCGGTGGCGATGCTCAGGTCGCGGTCGCCCCGACGCGGATCGGCGGGGGGATCGCCTTGGTCGAGGCGGTAAAAGGCGCGGGCCTTTTCGGCTTGCGGGCCAAAGGCGGCGTCGACCCCTGCATCGCGATGGGGCCGACCACCGGGCAGGCCGAATTCGGCGCGGTTTGATCCGATAATGACGGGCCGTGGCGGCGCATGGGCCAGCAGGGCGGAGGGCGTATCGGCCAGCACCGCGCCATCGATGGTCGTGCGCAGCCAGAGGAAATCATCGCTTTCGAGCGCGGGATCGTGCAGGGCCCTGTCCGCCTCCAGCAGCGCATGGGCCGAGGCGGCGCGCAAGGGTTCCGCGCTGCCGTCGGTGCCCAGAACGGCGTCCAACTGATCGCCCAGCCGCAGCGCCTGGTTCAGCGGGCGCCAGGACAGGCCGAAGGAGGGCGTGCCGCTTTGCAGGATGGCGCGGGCGAACAGCCCCCGCGCATCCGGCGCGGCCAGCAGCAGGCCGACATCCTGCGCCCCGGCGGATTCGCCAAAGATTGTGACATTGGCCGGATCGCCGCCAAAGCGGGCAATATTGGCCTGAACCCAGCGCAGCGCGGCGATCTGGTCCATCAGCCCGTAATTGCCCGTATGCCCGCCCTGCTCGGCGGCCAGCGCGCGATGGGGCAGATTGCCGAAGATCCCCAGCCGGTACTGGATCGCCACCAGCACAACCCCGCGCCGCGCCAGAGGCGAGAGCACCGTATCGCCCGCCGATCCCGCGCGGTTGCTGCCGCCGTGGATCCAGACCATGACCGGGCGTTTGCCGGTCAGCGCGGGAGTGGCGATGTCCAGCGTCAGGCAGTCCTCGGAGGCGCGGACATAATCGGCGTGGTTCCAGCCATAGTCATTTTGCAGGCAGGAGGGGCCGGGTTTCGCGCCATCGCGCAATCCTTTCCACGGTTGGACGGGGCCGGGCGGACGCCAGCGCATCGCGCCAAGCGCCGCCGCCGCATAGGGAATCGCGCGGAAAATCTGCGTACCATGGGCGTTGGTGGTGCCCTGAACCACGCCGCCGGTAATGGCCACCATGGGCGGGGCGGCCTTTGCCGCCCCCGCGCCCAGCAGCGCCGCCAGCACAAGAGCGCACCATCTCATCGCAGGCGCGCCTCGGCTTCGACCACATTCCATCCGCGCAGCGCGACATGCGGCGTGGGGCCTTTGCGCGCGGGATAGCGGATCGTGATCGTCTGGCTCTGGCCGCCGATCAGCGAGACGTAATTGTCGCTGTAATAGGCGGGCAGGATGCGTTCCCCCTTGGCGTCGAGCAGGGTGAGTTTCGCGGCAAGGACGGGCGTTGCGGCGGGATTGGTGATGGTGACGCGCAATTCCTGTTCGCCGCCAATGTTGACGGGGGCGGCCAGTTTCGCGCGCAGGGCCACCCTGGGCATGGCATCGAGCGCGCGATAGCTGGCCTCATCCCGCCCGCGCCAGTAGAAATTGGACGAGACGAGGCGGCCCGCCGCATCATTCAGGCTCTGCGTCACCAGCACCATCGGATGATCGGCCAACACCTTGTCCAGCGGCAGCGGGGCCAGCATCGTATCGGCATTGGCCGAGGCATCGAGCCTGTCGGTGCGGGTGAACAATGTCTTGCCGTCCAGCCCCAGGACACGGCTGGTGGCGACAAGGCCGGGCGCGGCGTCGCGGGTGGTGTTGACGACCACCACCTCATTGCCGGGCAGGTTCAATTGAATATGTACCGGTTCGGAGGCTTTGGCGATGCCGTAATAGGCCGCGTGAGTGTCATAATCCGAACTGTAGATCTGCCATGCGTTCGAGGTCCAGGCCGGGTGGGTCATCCACAGCAGGCGGCCCGAATTTTTCGTCCAGAGATGGCCCAGAAAGCCCTCGAACATGGCTTTGTGGCCTTCAAGGTTCATCATCTGGGCCTTGCGCTCGAAATCGGCAAAGCTGGTGGCCGGGCCGAAGCGGGTGTTCAGGCTGGCCATGAAGGTCTTGGTGTCGCCATTGCCCGAAAAATGCCAGTCGTGATAGGCCAGCGTGTCGCTGAGCGGCCATTGGTCGGCTTTGGGCACATAAGCGTTGATCGCCTCACGCGTGGCCAGCGAAGGCGTGCCGGTTTCCACCGAAAAGCCGGTGGCCAGATTGGTGAAATAGGCTTCGGGCTGGCGGTAATTATACGGGCCCGATCCTTGCAGGTTGACCGTGTTCGAGCTGCCCGTGAACCAGCGCGTGCCGTCGAGGCGGAAGAGCAGATCATCGAGGCCTTCATTGAGCGCCGGATAGGGCACGCCCTCGTTGCGCCCGAACCAGACCACGATCGAAGGGTGATTGCGATAGCGCTTCACCGTATCCTCGGCATTGGCCAGGAACAGGGCGGGATCCTGCGGTTCGACCTGAAAATTCTGGGTCGATTGCCAGAAATCGTTGAGCACCATCATGCCATATTCGTCGGCCAGATCGTAGAACTCGTCCTCGGTGTTATTGCCCATCCAGTTACGGATGATATTGAGATGGGCATCCTTGTGCAGGCGGAAATAAGGCTCCAGCCGGGCGCGGTCATGGCGTTTCAGAGCATCGTCCATGCCCCAGCTTCCGCCCCGCGCGGCGATCTTCACGCCATTGACGCGGATGGTCAGATGCGGTTCGGGCATTGTATCCTCCGCCCCCAGATCGCGCACCGCCGGGGATGTCTCCCCCGCCGCCGTCAGCGATTCGACCCAGCCCTTGGGGCTTTGCTTGATCGCCTCGTGGCGCACGTCGATCAGCTTGACGCCTGCCTGCCGACCATCGGTGGGTTGCACATTGACGCGGCGCAGATGGCCCGCCCTGTCCATCAGCGAAAGGTCATAGGAGACCTCGCGTATGCCAAAGCGGGTAGTGCTGATGTCGGTTTTCTGCCCCTCCACGGCGGCCTCGATGCGCAGCGTGTGGAGCGCCGGATCGCCATAGCCGTTGGGCCACCACAGGCGCGGGTTCTGGACATGCAGCGCGGCAAATTCGGAGGGCGAGAAACGCGCCTCGCTCTCGCCGGGCGGGGCGGTGATCTCGCGCCTGACGCGAACGTCGTCGAAGCTGGCCGTGATAGTGACGCGGCGCGGCAGGGCGCCGTCATTGATGACCGGCACGGCGATGGAGATATCGGCGGAATCCGTGCGCGGCAGCGGCAGATCGGTAATGACCTGCGGATCGCCCAGACGCACCGGGCCGGTCGCCTGAATTTCCACATCCTGCCACAGGCCGGTGTCGCGGTCGCGGATGCCGGGGATCCAGTCCCAGCCCTCGGTGGCGATGAAGGTAGGCCCGTCGATGGCCAGCTGCCCTCCGTTTTCGCCCACGCCCGCGCTGATCGACTGTTCATGCGGTGTGCCGGGATGCGGGGGCGGCGATACGCGGATGGCCACGACATTTTCGCCCGCCACCGCGTTGAAGGCAAAGCGCCCACGTGTGAAGGCGCCCTTGGTGCTGCCCGCTCGGGCGCCGTTGATATAGGTCTCGCTGGCGTAATTCACGCCGTTGAGGACCAGCGCCAGACGTTTCCCGGCAGCCGAGGCGGGCAGGGTGAAGCTGGTGCGATACCAATAGTCCTGCCGCGCAAGACTTTCGGGGATCTTCAGATTGTTGAGGCCGAAATAGGGATCGGGATAGACCCCGCGATCGATCAGCGTGGTCAGCACCGTGCCCGGCACGGTTGCCGCGCGCCAAGGGCCTGCGGGGCTGCCGGGCCGCGAGAGCGCCGCGCCATCCTGCGCCACTTCGGGCGCGGCGGCCAGTTGCCAGCCATTCAGTCGCCAGCGGTCGGGGGCAACAGGCTCCATCGCGGGGCGGGGCGTGACGGGCTTGGCCACCGGCGCGGTGGTCTCCCCCTTGGCCACGGGGAGCGTCCACGCGTCCTGCGGGCGCCAATAGCCGGTGTTGGCCGTTTTCTGGAATTCCCAGCCCACGCCCACCTGCCACATGGGGACGAGTTCAAAGGAGGGGCGGGCGGCCGCGCTGGCGGCGATGGTTTTGGCGGAGGCTGCTCCGGGCGCGACCTGTGCGGCAACGAGCGAGCCGTTGAAATGGGTCTGGCCATCCTGCACCGGGGCGACATGGATCTGCCCGGCAACCGGCCCTACCGGCAGCGGTCCCGAAGCCACCATCTGGCCATCGACATAGAGCCGGGCACCATCGGCGCTCAATGTGGCGGCAACATGAAACCATTGGCCTTTGGCAAGCGGGTTGGCGGCGATCAGACGGTGCGGCGCGTCGCCCGATTGCAGCGCAGGGCGTCCGTCGATCAGCATCAGGCTTCGGTTCGGCCCTGCCACATCGCCCAGTGTGATCAGACCGACCGGACCTTGCGCTATTTCTGTGGGCTTGACCCAGGTCGATATCGTCATGCCCGATTGGCCGGTCAGCAGATCCGAGGTCGGCAAATCGCGGTCAATCCCGATGCCGCCTTGCAGGAAGGCCGCATTATAGGGGCCAAGCGCCTGCGCTGATGCGGTCATATCAGCCAAGGCGGGCTGGGCCAGCGCGGGCAGGCACGAGACAATCGCGCAAAGAGCGACGCTGCCGGCCATATCCCGGCCGAATTTACGCAAAACCATAGAACTCTCCCATGTCCCCGCGCCGGGCGCGGTGATCCGACCGCCATCTGTTCCGATGGGCATCATGCTTGCAAGCGTAGCGAATTTATTTATTAATGCAAATTGAAATAATAAAAGGATGCCTGCCTTATGCCTGTTTCCGCCTTCCCCCTTGCAAAGCCTCCGATGGCCGCCCGATGCGCGGTGCTGGCCAGCATGGCCGGGCTGCTCTTTGGTATTGATACAGCGGTCATATCCGGCGTCACCCAGGCGTTGCAAAAAACCTTTGATCTCGGCCCGCAGGATCTGGGACTGGCGGTTTCGGCGGCATTGTGGGGCACTTTGGCGGGCGCGGGGCTTGCGGGGCGGGCAGGGGACGCCCTGGGGAGCCGCAGACTGCTGCTTTGGGTCGGATGGCTCTATGTCGTCTCGGCTCTGGGGACGGCGCTGGCCAACGGGTTGTTGAGCTTTTGCATGTTCCGGCTGCTGGGGGGGCTGGCGATCGGCGCGTCCTCGGTTGTGGCGCCGGTCTATATTTCCGAAATCAGCGCCCCTGCCGAGCGCGGGCGGCGGGTGGGCATGTTTCAAGGCGCCATCGTTTCAGGAATTTTGCTCGCCTATCTTTCGAATGCGCTGGTGGCGCGGGCCGGGCTTGGGGCGATGGAATGGCGGGTGAAACTGGGGCTGGCCTGTGTGCCGGCGCTGGGATTTGCGCTGTTGGCGCCATGGTTGCCCGACAGTCCGCGCTGGTTGCAGGCGCGCGGGCGCGATGCGCGGGCGGCGGCGGATCGGCTGGGGCTGGCGCTGCAACCGGCCGCCCCGGCGGCGGCGGGGGAGCGCCTGTCATGGCGTCTGCATCGCAAGCCCATCCTGTTGGCGCTGGCCATCGGTGCTTTCAACCAGCTCTCGGGGATCAATGCGATTCTCTATTACCTCAATGACATATTCGCCGCCGCCGGTTTTTCCGGCCTTTCCGCCGACACGCAGGCAGTGGCGGTCGGGCTGGCCAATCTGCTGGCCACGCTGGCGGGCATGGCAATGATCGACCGGCTGGGGCGCCGCCCGCTCTTGCTGGCAGGCGCGTTGGGCACGTTTGCGGCTTTGGTCGGGGTGACGGCGATCTTTGCCCTTGGTCAGGGGCGGGAATGGCTGTTGCCACTGCTGGTGATGTTTATCGGCTTTTTCGCCGTGTCGCAGGGGGCGGTGATCTGGGTCTATCTGTCCGAACTTTTCCCCACCGCCGTTCGCGCGCGTGGTCAGGCGCTGGGCAGCAGCACGCATTGGGTCCTCAACGGCGCGATCAGTTTTGCCTTTCCGGTGCTGGCCGCGCATGGCCCGGCGCTGCCCTTTGCGGGTTTTGCGCTGGCCATGGCGGTGCAGCTTGTGGTGGTCTGGCGCTGGTTTCCCGAAACGCGCGGCGTTTCGCTCGACGATCTGGCGCGGCGCCTTGCCGGATAGGGTGAGGGCGATCGTTATTGCTCGGCACGGGCCGTGCTGCACGCCCAACGCGATGGGTCTGTCATAAAGAAAAATGTTTGAATTAATGTTTTGTGGCTGGTCTTTGCCTGTGGCAAAGCCAAAATGACGGATATGGGGCGCGGTAGCACGGCGATCGTGCCGCCTTGAAAGGACTTTTTGATGATGGCTCGGCACGTTCTTGTCTTTTCAAACGGATGGCCTGCCTGATGACGCATAGTCCGATCCGCCTTTCGGGCACCAATCTGGAACGCGCCGCCGACCATAATCAGCGCGTGACGCTGCATGCGATCCGCGTCAACGGGCCGATCACGCGGGTGGATCTGGCGCGGATCACCGGGCTTACCGCGCCCTCCATCGCCAATATCACCAAGCGGCTTGCCGCCGAAGGGCTGATCGAGGAGGCAGGACAGATCCGGGGCGGGCGCGGCCAACCGGCCACCAAGCTGGTGGTCAACAAGGCGGCCTGCTATTCGCTGGGCGTCAATATCGACCGCGATCATATCACCATCGTGCTGGTCGATTTCGCGGGCGAGGTGATGGCGCAGGCCACGCGCGACATCGCTTTCCCCCGGCCCGAGGACGTGCGCGATCATTATCGCGTGTCCGCCGCCGAACTGGTGGCGCAGGCGGGGATTGATCCGGCGCTGCTGGTCGGGGTCGGGGTGGCGATGCCCGATGATTTCGGGCTGATCGACCTGCCCGGACGGCCCGACGATTTCGCGCTCTGGGAAAACACGGATATCGCCGCCCTGCTGTCCGAACCCTTTGGCCTGCCGGTCTTTGTGGAAAATGACGCGGCGGCGGCGGCCATGGGCGAACAACAACTCGGCCACGGGCTCAAGGCGGCCAGCTTTTTCTATCTGCTGCTCTCCTCAGGCCTTGGCGGAGGGCTGGTTATCGACGGCAATTACATTCGCGGGGCGCAGGGGCGCAGCGGCGAGATCGGCTTCCTGCTGGCGCGTGGGACGGGCGAGCAGATCCAGAATCTGGTTTCACTATCGGGCGTCTATCGGCTGATGGCCGGGGAAGGATTGGCGCCTGCCGATCTGCGCGGCGATGGGGCTGCTCTGCAGCGGGTGCGCCGCCGCTGGATCGACCTGGCCAGCGATCAGTTGGTCGAACCGCTGGTGGCGGTCAGTTGCCTGATCAATCCGGCCGCAGTCATCATCGGCGGGCGCCTGCCCGGCGGCTGGATCGAGGATCTGGTGCAGGCGCTCAACACAAGGCTGGAAAGCCATCGCCACCATGTCCCTGTGCTGGCCCCGGTGATGAAGGCCCGACTGGCCGAGGAGGCGCCTTCGGTCGGCGCCGCCGTCCTGCCGTTCAGCCATTTCCTGCTGCCCAAGGCGACAGCCTTGTGGAAGGGGCCGACCGAGGACTGAGCCATCAGCGCGCCTGTTCCTCCCATGCGTTCAGCCCAAGCGCGATGGCACCCAAAGGCCCGGCCTGATCGCCAAGGCCGGGGGCCAGAATGAAGGTTTCCTCTGGCAGGGGAATATAGCCCGCCACGCTCTCGCGCACATGGCGCTCGATCATCGCGCGCAGATGGGGCTGGCCATTGGCGACGCCGCCGCCGATCAGGATGCGGCGCGGGCCGGTGGCCATCAGCATCGTGTGGCACATCTGCGCCAGAGCATGGGTCACGCTGTCCCATAAGGGATGATCTGCGGGGATGTCATGGACGTACTCCTGCCCCAGCCGCGCCTTGATCGCCGGGCCTGCGGCCAGACCTTCGACGCAATCGCCGTGATAGGGGCAATGGCCCGGCCATGTATCGCCGGCGAGACGGGGCACGCGGATATGGCCCATCTCGCAATGGCCCAGCCCGCGCGTGGCATGGCCGTTCACGATCAGCCCGACCCCGACCCCGGTGCCCACGGTGACATAGGCGAAATCCCGCAGCCCCTTTGCCGCGCCCCAGCGCTGTTCGGCAAGAGCCGCGGCGTTCACATCCGTGTCGAAATGGCAGGGCACGGCATAAGGCGCGCAAAGCGTATGAAGCACATCGGTGTCGCGCCAGCCCGGCTTGGCCGTGGCGGTGATATGGCCGAAATCGGGCGTGCCGGGCGTCAGGCCCACCGGGCCGAAAGAGCCGATCCCCAGCGCGTCAAACGGCGCCTTTGCGGCCCAATCGGCCAGAATGGCCGAGAGCGCGGGCAATGTGATGTCGGGCTGGGTGGTGGGCACGGTGGTCTGTTCCAGCACATGCCCTTCGCCATCGCCGAGAGTTGCGACGCATTTCGTGCCGCCCAGTTCAATGCCGGCAATGCGAAGTGTCATAGGTGTTCTCCAAGGGGATAAATGGGTTCAGCCCACGCCGACGGGCGCGGCGGCGCGGCTCGCCTGTGGGGCAAGCCGGGCCAGAAAATCGCGGGCGGGGCGGGCATGGGCGGCAGCCGCCCTGATCGCCTCGCGCATATGGTCGAGCGCCTCGACCACCTGCTGATCGGTGAAATGATCGGCCATGGGATCATGCGCGGCGGGCATGATGCCGAAACCGGCATACATGCTCAGCCAGCTTGGATCGAAAAAGGCTTCCCATTCATAGCGCACCAGTTTGCCCCGCGCGCGCCACAGCGACAATTTATGGGCCAGCTTTTCGGGCGGCGGCGCGGCGCGCATGTGATCCCACAGCGCTTCGCCATGACGGCCATTGGCGTGATAATGCAGGATGAGAAAATCGCGGATGCGTTCATATTCCAGCGTGGTGGCGCGGTTGAATTCATCCGCCAGCGCCGGATCGCAGGCGCAGTTTGGAAACAGATCGACCAGTTTTTCCAGTGCGGTCTGGATGAGGGTGATCGAGGTGGATTCAAGCGGTTCGAGAAAACCTGCGGCCAGCCCGACGCCAATGCAATTGCCCCGCCAGAATTCCCGCCTGTGCCCGGCGCCAAAGCGGATGAGATTGGGTTCGGCCAAAGCCTCGCCTTCCAGATGGGCGCGTAAGGTGGCCGCTGCCTCATCGTCGCTGATATGGGCCGAGGAATAGACATAGCCGTTGCCCACGCGATGTTGCAGCGGTATCCGCCATTGCCAGCCCGCCTTGCGCGCGGTGCTGGTTGTATAGGGCTGGTCAAAGCCGCCCGAGGCCGCGCAGGGCATGGCCACGGCCCGGTCGCAGGGCAGCATGTCGGTCCAGTCCACCCATGCACTGCCCATAGCCTCGCCCAGCAGGAGCGCGCGAAAGCCGGTGCAGTCGATGAACAGATCGCCCGCGATGGAGAGCCCGCCGCGCGTTTCGAGCGATGTGATATGGCCCGTTTCGCCATCCCTGACGGCGCGCGTGATCACATCGTCGATCAGCCGCACCCCGCGCTGCTGCCCCAGATCGCGCAACATGGCGGCAAAGCGCGAGGCGTCGAAATGGACGGCCCAGTCGAACACGGCCAGATCATTGACCGGATTGTCCACCGGCAGCATGAAGGCGCCATTACAGGCCATTTCCGTGCAGAGGCTGTAATCGCCCAGATCGCGCACGAGTCCGCCATGGGCCAGCTTGAGCCAATATTGATGAAAGGGCACCCCGCGCGAGGAAAGGCCGTAAAGCCCGAAAGGGTGAAAAAAGCGCGTGTCTTCGCCGCCCCATCCGGCAAAGTCTATGCCCAGTTTGGGCGTGCCGCCCGTGGCGCGCAGCACATCGAAGTCATGCAGACCGATCATTCTGAAGAAATCGCGGATGGCCGGAACGGTTGCCTCGCCAACGCCGATTGTGCCGATTTCGTGCGATTCAAGAACAGTGATCGTTATGCCCCGACCCTCCAGCCGCGCGGCCAGATAGGTGGCCGCCATCCAGCCCGCCGTACCGCCGCCCGCCACCACCACCGAGCGGATCGCGCCGGGAGAGGCGCCTTGATGATCAGGGGTGTTTTGCATCGGGGCAGTCTCCAAAGAAGCGGACTTCAAAAAATCGGGCGGCTTTGCAGGCCGACACGGCGCTGCAAGGCCGCCCGCAGGAGGAGGGACGGTGGGGAGGAGAGCGTTTAGAACCTCGCGCGGGCGCCGATCTGGAAGCGGCGTTCGTAGAGGTTGTTGAAGGCTTTCAGATCGGGCCAAACGAGGAAGTAATGTTCCGATTCCTTGGTCAGGTTCGACCCTTGCGCAAAGATCGTCACCTGCTTGTTCACATCATAGGACACCGAGGCGTCGACGTAGTTGGTGGGCGCCTGATACAGCGTCATGCCCGCGATCCCGGCGAAATCGGACTGTTCGGCGCGCTTGGAGCGATAGTTCCATGCCACACGCGCCTGAAGCCCGTATTTTTCATACCACAGCGCGGCATTGATCTGATGCTTGGAATTGTCGTGGAACGGTTCCTTGGCGCCGGACAGATCGTAATTGCCCGAGGAGGAGTCCGAATAGGTGTAATTGGCGTCAATGCCAAAACCGCCCAGCCAACCCGGCAGGAAGTCAAAGCCATACTTGCCGCCCACTTCGACCCCTTGCAGCTTGCCGCCATTGCCCTGCACATTGGTGGTGATGGGAACGGTGGAGCGCACAACACCGTCAAGATCGGGGATGTTGCTGCGCATCACTGTGGCGCTCTGGATAAAGCTCTTCACATCGATGCGGAACAGCGCAAGGCTGATCATGCTGGTGCGGCCGAGGTAATATTCCAGCGACACGTCATAATTGGTCGAACGCCACGGATCGAGCTGCGGATTGCCGTTCGAGCTGCCCCCCGCCACGTGGAAGACCGGCGGATTGGTGGTCGTGTCGATCGCATAGTTGAGGTTAAGCCCGCCGCCCCACTGGTCGAGGTTGAGCGGGGTCATGTTCTTGGCCACCGCCGCGCGCAGGCGCAGCTTGCTCGTTACATCGAGCGAGGCGTTGAAGGCGGGCAGGAAATCGGTGAAGGAACGGTCCGTGGTCAGCGTGCCCGCATCGGTATTGGGCAGGCCATAGGGCTGGGGCGAACCGGCCAGATGCTGGATCACATGCAGGCTGGTGTTGATGATGCGCAGGCCGCCATTGGCGTGGAAGGCCATCGAGCCGATTTCGCCGGCATAATTGAGCTGGGCAAAGCCGGACCACTGTTTGAAACCGACCGAGAAGGTCTGCCCCGGCTGCACGAATTCCTTGTTGCCCGGATAGAAGCTGTTCTGGAACGCGAGCGGATCGCGCATCGCCATTGGGTTGATCGTATAGATCGAGCCGACCCCGCCCACGGGCAGGCTGGATTGCGTAAGCAGGCCCGACAGGGTGGGATCGGTGGCAAGGCGGGTCAGCCCGGCGGTCAGATATTGACCCGAAGCGTTGTTGGCATAGCAGGAAGGATCGTTCATCTGAACGTCGAAGGCCTTCCACTTGACATAGCAACCGGCCGGGTTAGACGCGCCATTGCCGCCATAGAGCGGGGCCGCGCGGTCGAACACGGTTTGCTGCGCGCTGCGGTCGCCATAGCGCAGGCCGAATTCGACATTGAAACTGCTGTTGAATTCATAGGCGCCGTCCAGACGCAGGACCTTCATATCCGCGTTCGAGCGCTGGTTGCCTTCCGAGGAAATCGTCTTGAGCGCATAGGCGCTCTTGTTGCCCAATTCATTGGTCAACTGGCCCGGCAGGGTGAAATTGACCGAGGAACCGATGTAATCGACCGTCGCGGGCAGGGTGTTGTAAGTATAACCCAGCGGGTTGAAGATGCGGTTGCCGCCCAGCGAGGCCGGATAGGTGCCAACGCCATTGAACCATTGCGTGCCGTCTGACAGCGAGAATTGCGCATAGCTGTTGTCGAGCCTGTAATTGGCCTTTCCATACACGCCGCGCAGCGTCAGCCTCAGCTTTTCGCCCTTGTAGCGCAATTCGGCGTTGAGGTTGGTCGAGTCCGAAATCGCGCGGTTAAGCTCGGAATAGCTGTCGAAATTCTGGAGCGTGTAATTGTACTTTTGCGTCGTGTTGAAATGGAAGCCGTTGATCAGCGATCCGGTGTCGCGGCTCTGCCCCGGCACGAAATCGGCGGCCTGCCAGTTGACGCCCTGCATTTGGAAACCGGAGGTGCCGGTGTACTGGTTCTGCTTGGTATAGAAACCATCGGCCACAAATTCGAGCGTGTCGCTCAGATGCGCCTGAAACGAGCCGTTGACGCCGATCCGTTCGCGCTCGGTCATACGGTTCCAGCCGGTATGGGCCTGGGGCGAGAAGAAGGAGTCGGTGGCGGTGCCGTTGCCGTTCACGTCGATGCCGCCCGGCACATTCGTGCCGCGATTGGGATTGTCGAAGCGGAAGCCGCCATAGCCGGTGGCATTGGCCAAAGATTCATCGGCCAGACGCCCGCCATAGTCGCGCTGGATGCCCGAATAGGAATTGCCCAGATGGTCCTTGGAATAGGCCGCCGAGATCAGGAGGCCGACATTGTCGTTGCGCCAGGACACCAGCCCGTTGAAATGGGGATCGAACTTCTTGGTGCTCGAACCCGATCCGCCGTCGGCCGAAAATGCGCCATGCACGCCGGATTTCAGATCAAAGGGGCGGCGCGTCTTAAGGTCGATCGTGCCCGAAATGCCGGCCGAGAGCATCGAGCCGGTCGAGCTCTTGATGACGCTGGCGCCGGAGAAGAGCTGGGACGGAATGTCGGTGAAATTGGGTTGGACCGAGGTGATGGACCCGGCGCCAAGGAAGGATTCCCCGTTCATCAGCGTGACCACCTGAGGCAGGCCGCGCACGTTGACCGTGCTGCCTTCGCCCGCGTCGCGGCGGATCTGGACGCCCGGAATGCGCTGGAGCGAGTCCGAGATCGTGGCGTCAGGCAGCTTGCCGATATCCTGCGCCGAAATCGCATCGACGATGCTGGCCGCATTGCGCTTGATGCTGACCGCGCGTTCGATGGAGGCGCGGATGCCGGTCACGATGATGCCGGGGGCGTCGGCATCGGGGCTTGCCGCCTGCGGGGCCGGGGCGTCGGCCGCAGGGGTTGCCGCAAGCGCAACGCCGGGCATGAAGGTGGGCAGGGCAATGGCAAGCGCGGAAACGGCGCAGGACAACACACCAGACCGATTGGCCTTTGATTGCATGGGGATTCCTCTCCTGGGGTTGAGCCTCTTGGGAGACTCATTAAAGCAATTTGTTTTATCTATTTGCCCGAGGTGGAGGGATGCGTCAAAGGAAATTTTGCCGATTGAAATATATGTATAAATATCAATAATATGGGCCGTAAAAATTTTATCGCGCGAGCGGGCGCCCGTGCCCTCACACCATCAACCTTTTGCCCGCCTCCGCCACCTTATCGGCCAATGCCGCCCCACGATGCCCCATGGGAAGATCGGGCCCGATGGTCGTATCCACCATCGTCTGTCGCTCGATTTCGCAATTGACCGCCGCCCCGATCAGCGCCGCATAGGCCGACAGATAGAGCCACACCTGAAACACGACCACCGTGGCCAGCGAACCATAAACCGCGTTGTAGCGCGCGATATGATCGACATAGACGCCAAAGCCCAGCGTAAGCGCCATCCAGATCACGGTGGACAGAAAAGCCCCCAGCGCCAACCAGCGCCATTTGGCCGGCTGCCGGTCGGGCACCATGCGGTAAAACACCGCAAAACACAGGCTGACCACCACCACGGCCACGCTCCACACCGTGATGCGCGCCAGAATCAACACCTGTTCGCCCCACCAGACCACCATCAGCGGCCCGGCCCAGGAAACCAGCGCAATGGCCGCCGTTGCCAGAACGCCGATCGCCACCATCCCGGCCGTTACCGCCACCGCCAGCGCAAAGGTGCGCCAGAAGGACCGCTTGGCTGGTTCCTCATAGATGAGATTCATCGCTGAAAGCAGCGAAAAGGCCGCATTCATCGCCCCATACAGCGCCACGCCCAGCGCCATCACCAGCCCAAGTCCCTTGGCGGGCGTTTCGGCATTGATCGCGGCCAGCAGCGGCGGACGCGCCACCCGCATCACGTCGTCGGGCAGGAATCCGCGCAATCCGTCCAGCCCCGAGGCCACCGCATTGGGATCTCCGACCAGCCCATAGACCAGCACAACCGAGGCGATCATCGGCACAAAGGCCAGAAATGTGTAGAAAGACACGCCCGCCGCCAACAGGTTGAGCTGATGCTCGTCCATCGTCGCCCAGACCCGCCCGGCGATCTGGCGCCATGCCGCCCACGGCATTTCCAGCGGGCTGGCGGCGTCGCAGCCGGGGGCCGATGGGGGAACCTGCGCGTTCATGGTCCGGTTGAGGCGGTTTCGGCCGCGCTGGACAGTCCCTGCCCGGCCTCCTCGGCCATATGGAGGCGGGCCTGCATGTCACGCTCCATCGCGCTGGCGGTCTGGTCGGCTTCCTTGCTCCTGCGCTGCCATTGGTCATCAAAGCTTTCGCGGCGGCATCCCCCCGCCATCAGCGCCAGCATGGCAAGAAGCCCCAATCCGATCCCGCGGCCTTTTTGCGCGCCATGCCCCATCATCGCCTCTTCTCAATACCGCTTGCGATAGCGCGCCGTGACGCCGGTGCCGCCGAACTGGCCTGCCTGACTCAGGACCGAAAACGCCTTGGTCAGCGCGATTTCCAGCTGGGTGGCCATATAGCCGCGCGTGTCGGTCACCACCTCAACATAGATGTTGTTGGTGATATATTTGCCCGCCGCCAGCGCGGTCTGCCGCCCGGTGGCGGCATCGGCGCCCAGCACGCGCAGGCGGCTGATCGCGGTGGCCGATTGCAGCGCCCCCAGCGGATTAAGCCCGCCCTTGGCCCCGCGCAGCGTGTTGAGCGAGGAGGCAAGCTGGACCGCCTGAAGCGTCGAGAGGCTGCCCACCGGCCCGCCGAACAGAATGCGCGCCATCAATTCATCCTGCGGCAGCGCCGGGTCGGATGTCAGCGCGATTTCCGGGTTCGAGCCCGTGCCGGTGATGACGATGCTGATCGTCACATCCGAAATCGTGCCCGAGGCCCGGATATTGAGCGCCGGATCGGTCAGATCGCCGCCATTGAGCGTGATCGTCCCGCTGTCGATGGTGAAACTATGCCCGGCAAAATCCAGCGTGCCGCGCACCGCGCGCACCGTGCCGGTAATCGCTGGCTGGGTGGTCGATCCGCCGATGCGCAGGTTGCTCGACCATTCGCTGTCCAGCCCCATGCCGGTCACGAAGATCTGGTTGTCGGCCCGCACCCGCATATCGAGGTTCCAGTTGACGGGCAGTGAATGCACCGGCTCGGCATCACCGCTGATGCGCTCCGGCCCGATGGCGGGCTTGTGGCGCACGCCGCTCAGCGTCGGCACCGCCGCCGAACCCTGCCGCACGATGCGGTAATGCGTTTCGGGCAGGTCGAGCGTGCCGCTGACCGTGGGCGGTTGGCCCGGCGCATTGACCAGCTTGATATCGCCGCTAGCCCGCGCCGAGAGGTCCGCCCCGCTGGCCAATTGGGCATTGGCCATATTGATGCCCAACTGGATCGGATAGCCCTCCTGCGCGCTCAGAGAGATGAAGCCGCTGGCCTTGACCGTGCCGTCGCCCGCCTTGGCAGTCAGGCTCTGCACCTCCAGCCGGTCATTGGTGAACCGGCCCTGCAAGGCCATATCGTTCAGGCGCGTGCCATAGGTGGCATTGTCATAGACCAGATTTTGGGCGCGCACGGTGCCGGTGATGCTGGGCGCATGGGCCGATCCGCCGAAATCGGCCGCAATCCCGATCGGCCCTTTCAGGCTTTGATCGGAAAGCGCGGCCAGCGAGGCCAGCACATCGGCCGGACCATTATAGCGCACCCCGCCTGAAAGCGGCGCGGCCATGAGGCGATTGCTCCATGTGCCGGTTTCCGCCGCGCCCGGCGTGGCATTCACCTGCATTTGCCCGATCAGTGCATCCCCACGCCGCACCAGCGCCTGGGCATGGGCGGCCCGGTTGTCCAATTGCGCGGCCATGGTGATATCCACCGGCGTGGAGACTGCCGAAAGGCCCGTGCGGGTCAGCCCCGCGATATGAAGCTGGGCGTCGACCCTGGGCATGGCCCCGGCGCCCGCCTGATCGAGATCGAGGCTGCCCGACATCCGCCCGCCCAGCCCGAGATCAGGCACAAAGCCATTGACCAGCGCCAGATCAACGCCGTCAAGCCGCGCGCGCAGGGTGCTGGCCGCGCCATAGCGCCCCTCGATCCGCAGGCTGCCGTTGTTGACCGAAAGCGTGGCGGGGCGCAGCAGATAGCCCGCCTTTTCCGGCACGATCTCGACCGCCCCGCGTGAGGCGATGCTGACGCCATTGATCCGCCCATTGACCGCCACCCGCCACAGGTCGGGCGAGAGCCTGCCCTGCGCGGCCAGACGGAAGGGATAGCGGTTGCGCCCTTCGGTCAGCAGCTTCACCTCGCCCGCGCCGTCGCGATAGGTGATGTTGGCCCGCGTCTGCGCCAGATAGAAATCGCCCTGCCGCGCGCCCGCCAATTGCACATCGGCGTTCACCTGAGGCCGGTCGGCCATTACGGCATCGCCCTTGACCACCAGCCGCGCGATGGTCAGCCCTGCCTTGCCCGGCAGGCTGACGTTCTGGCCGTTAATCGCGGCCACCGCCCGCTGATGCGCGCCCATGGCGGACAGATCGACCCGCCCGTTCACCCCGGCCCCGGCCAGCGCCAGCGCGCCCGCGAATGGCCCTGCGGCCTGCTGCTGCACATGGCCGGTCAGCGCGATCCCGGCCAGACTGGTGCCGGGCCGCAGATCAACCGCCAGCGGCCCCTTGGCGGTGGAGACGAGCAGATCGGCGCCGATGGGGCCGTAATCGCTGGCCGCTTTGGCCTTGACCTGATAGGCGCCGCCCGCCCCGCGCACATCGGCCACCAGCGCGGCCAGCCCGACGCCCATGCCGGGGCGTGGCGCCTCCAGATGCAGCACCGGCTGCGCCACGCTGCCCTTTGCGCTCAACCGGATCGGACCATAGTGGTCGGAAGAGGCATCGGCGGCAAAGGCGATCTGCCCCTTGGCGTCATAGCTCCCCCGGCCATCGGCAAGGCGGAAGGCGGGCGCGGCAACGGTTAGTCCATCCACCGTCGCCACCCCGTCGCTGCCATAGCCCACCCGCGCGGTGATCAGCGCATTGCCGCCCAGAAAGCCCGCGATCCCGTCATTGAGCAGACGGGTCGAGCGCGCGCTCACGCGGCCTTCCAGCCGGAAGCCGCCATCTTCCTGCGTCTTGAGCCCGATATTGGAGGCGAGGTTGAAAATGCCCACGCTTTCCACGCGATAGCCGTTGATCGTGCCATTGAGCGTGCCGGTGTAGAGCGCGCGCGGCAGATCGGCGATCACCACGGCGCGCGCGTCGATCCGGCTTGATTGCAGGCGGATATTGTCGGATAACAGCCGCCCGTCGGCATAGCCGAAATCGCCGCCAAAGCGGACATGTTCGAGCAGGGGCGCCACGTTGGCCGAGACGCCGGTGATGGCCCGGGCCGTGCCGTTTATGGGAATGCGCCAGTGGTCCTTGTCGAGCGCGGCGCTGCCCGATGCGGCGAGGCCGTCGATGCGGGTGGCGCCAAAGCCGATGGAGGCCGCCTTGAGCGCATAGGCGATGCGCGGCGCGGCAAAGCTGCCATCGAGCGTTGCCTCGGCGACAATGTCATTGCCCGACAGGTTTGTCGCCAGCACACGCGGCTGCATCACCTTCAGGGCAAGGCGTATCTGATGCATCGTGTTGTTGCCCATATCGGCCATACCATCAACGGCCAGCGCGAAATTGGCATTGCCGATCCGGGCCGTGACCTGCATCTGCCGCTTGTCGAAGGCGGCGGTGGCGTCCACTTTCGTCTCGGGCTGGAACAGGGCGCTGTTCTGGCCCTTGAGCCAAACGTTGGGATGGGCAAGGCCCGCGATGTGAATGGTGCCGGCGCGCGCGTTGATCACCATGTCGGCCAAAGGTTTGCCCCCCGCGCTGGCCGCCAGCGAACCGTTCCATGCCTTCCAGTCGCCCCGCCCGGTCAACCGCAGATGGCGCGCCTCGGCCTGCCCGGTCAGGGCCGCGAGCAGGCCGTCGGCGGGCGTATCCAGCGCGAAATCCATGTTCAGCCGGTTGATCTGCGGCACGGCATCCAGCTTGAGCGCCAGCCGGTCTCCGCCCGCCACGCCGGGGGCGACCAGCGCCACGGCCCGCGCGGTGATCTGGGCTCGCCGGTCGGCGATATGGGCTTGCCCTTGAAGGCTGACGATATGGCGCCGGCCAGTGATGGCAGGGGCAATCTCCAGCCGATCCACCGCCAGTTGGCCCACGTCAATATCCAGATCGGGCAGCAGCGGCTCATTGCTGGGCGGCGTGGGTTTGAAGCGGGGTGCGCGTTCCAGCCGCGCGGCGGGAATATGCAGGCGCCGAATATCCAGATGCCCGCCGATATAGGCCAGGGGCCGATAATCCAGCGCCACATTTTCGGCATGGAAAAACCGCCCCTCCGGATCGCCGATGTCCAGATTGCGGATAGTCAGCGCGCCCAGCAGCGAGCCTTCGATCCGGTCGACACGAAGGCTCATGCCATTGGCAAAGGACAGGCGGGAAATCTGCGCGGCCACCATGTCGCGCCCGCTCTGCGTCGAAAGCCAGATCCACAGCGCCGCCGCCAGCGCCACAAGCACACCCACCGCGATCGCGGCATAGCGCAACGCCTTGCCCAGCAGGGGTTGGCGGGGCCGAACCTGCGGATTTTCCACCTGCTCCATCAGAATGCCTGCCCGATCGAGACATAGACCGCCACGCGCGATTCCCCGATCTGTCGGTTGATCGGCGTGGCGATGTCAAAGCGCATCGGCCCGAAATTGGTGTAATATCTCACGCCCACCCCCGCGCCAAAGCGCCATGAATTGAAGGTGGGCACTTCGCTGGTAAACACCTGTCCGCTGTCGACAAAGCCCACCACGCCGAAATTGCCAAACCGATAGCGCAATTCCACGCTGGTTTCGGCTTGGGAACGCCCGCCGATGGGGTGGCCGTCGGGGTCTTTGGGGCCAAGCTCCTGATAGCCGAAGCCGCGCACCGATCCGCCGCCGCCTGAATAGAAGCGCCGCGATGGCGCAATGGATTCGCGCGAGGCCCCGCCGATCATGCCCACCCGCGCCCGCCCGGCCAACACCAGCTTTCCGGCGATGGGATAATAGCCGGTCGCCTCAAAGATCGAGCGGGCATAGGTTTGTATGTTGCTGCCCAAGGATGCCTCGGGCGAGAGCGTGGCCGACAGGCGATAACCGCGCGTGGGGTCGAGCAGCGAGTTCGACCGGTCATAGGTGATCTGTCCCGGCAGCGCGAGGATGTAGAAGGTGCGTCGGCGCTCGCCCGCCTGTTCAAAGGCATAGTCCTGCTCGTTTGATCCGATCAGTTCAAAGCCATAGCTGTAGGTCCAGCGTTTTTGCCAGATCGCGGTGCTTGCGCGCGAGATGCGCCCTTTGAGCGCGCCGGTAAACGCCTCATAGGCATCGAGATTGGTATGGTTGGCGCTGATCGACAATTCGACCGTGCGGTCGCGCAGCCCCGCGTTGGACCGGCGGAAGGTGCCCGAGACGCCCTGCTCGCTGGTGCCTGCGGTGGCGCTGGCGATGATGGCGCCTTCGGGCGGAAAGAGATTGGCGTGGCTCCAGCTGCCCACCGCCTTGATGCCTTCGCCGGTCGAATAGCCCGCCTGCGCCGAGAGCGAGCGCGGCGGTCCGGCCCGCTGGCTGACGACCAGATTGGCATATTCGGTGTTATCGGGCGCGCTGGTGCCGGTCTGGGCGGGGTCCACCGTGACCGTGGCAAACAGGTTGGTGGCCACCAGCGCCTTGCGCAGATCGTCGACCTGACGGCTGTCATAGAGGTCGCCCTTGCGGAAACGGGCGATGGTGGCGATGTGGTGGGCGTCAAACACCGGGCGGCGGCCCTTGATCCTGATATCGCCAAAACGGCTGCGCGGGCCGGGCGTGACGGGCAGGGTGTAATCGCCAAGGCCGGTGGCGGCGTCCAGTTCGATGTCTCGTTGGCCGATCTTGGCAAAGGGATAGGCCGATTGGGGCAGGATCACCCCCAGTTCGGCCTCGGCCGACAGCACGCGCTCGGCCACGATGGGTTCGCCTGAATGGATGCCGAAATGGCGGGTGAGCAAATCGGGCGGCACCAGCGCGGGCGCGTCAAAGCGGATTGCGCCCAGCCGATAGCGCGGCCCCGCCGCCACCGCCATGGAAACGACGATATCCCCCGGCTTGCCCTGCTCGGGCATGGCGACCGAGGATTGCACGCCCGCGTCGAAATAGCCCTGCGAGGCCATCACATCGGAGAGCGCCTGCCGGTCCTGCTCGATCCGCGCGGCGATGGCGGCGGCATTCGTCGCCTTGCCCTTGCCCTGCTTCAGGGCGGAGACAGCCTCGAAACTGTCCACCAGCGCGCCGCCCTCAATCGGGGCTACCGGGTCGGCATCGCGCAGGTTTTCCAGCCCGGTCACATGCCAGCGATAGGACAGGCTGGGCGCGCTTTCGGTCTTTGCGCCGCCATTGTCATCGCGCAGCGCTTCCTTGTTGAAATCGTCGAGCGGGGTGAGCGGTTTGGTCAGGTCGGGATCGGCGGCAAGAGGAGGCTGGGCGGGGGGCGGATTGGTGGCGGCCGGTTTGGCGGGTGCGTCCACCGGCGGAAGTGCGGCCTCGAAATCGCTATCGGTGATGATGGGGGAGGGCGGCGCGGCGGGTGCGGGCTGAGCCGAGGCGGTCCCGGTCAACATGGCCCCGGTCAACATGGTCCCAGTCAACACGGCCCAGCCGATCATCATGGCGGTCCCGGATATTCCCCGAGGGATTTGCCGGACGGTTTGCCGGGCAAAAATTCGTGCAACATGGCATCCGCGCGGGGGAAAGAATGCGTCCCTCATTTCGCATTCCGCGCCTTGCCGCCGCGCCGCTTGTAAAACCTTCCGCAAAAATGGCCCCCTTTTGCCACCAGGCCCAATCCTGTCACCTGCCATAACACGCCAGAACCGAGAATGATCCGTCGCCATGACAATTTGCCTTGTCCAACGCCATTTTGGCGCAACACGCAGGGGGAAGCGGAGGGGAAAGGCCCGGTGATAAGGTTTAGGAAAGCATTAGCCATAAAGGTGCGATGGTTTGGCCATGAGGATCATCGAGCAGCTTTTGCAGGGCGGGGCCTTGCGCGAGGCGGGTCAGGCGCCGCTGCGAAGAGCGGTGAGCTGGGCAGCCATCATCGCGCTGGTCGGCTTTGCCTATGCGGCGCTGCTGCCGCCTGTTCTGGAGATCGGCGGGGCGCTGCTGTATCGACAGGATCGCTGGCTGCTGCTGGCGCAGGCGGCGATGCTGGCCGGTTCGGCCCTGCTGGTCCGGCGCCGGATGCGGACGTTGAGCGCCGATCCGCGCCTCTGTCTGGCGGCCTTTGCGCTTATGGCGTCGGCCTGTCTTGCGGGGCATGATTGGCTGCTGGGCGCATATGATCTGAGCCGTGATGAACAGATGGCCAGTTTCGATGCGGCGGTCTTTGCCGACGGGCATTTTTCCCAGCCGCTGCCGCCCATGTGGCGCGACCATGCCGATGCCTTGAACACGCTTTTCATGTATCCGGCCGAACATCGTGCCAGCTGGATTTCGTCCTATCTGCCGCTGAATGCGGCGCTGCGCGCGGTGTTCGGCCTGCTGGGTGATCCGGCGCTGGTCGGTCCTTTGATGACGGCGCTGGGCGGGGTGGCGCTGTGGGGTTGCGCGCGGCGTATCTGGCCCGCGGACCGCGAGGCCGCCGCAGTTGCCGCGCTGCTCTATCTTGGCTCGGGTCAGGTGCTGTTTGCGGGCATGACCTCCTATGCGATGCCGGCGCATCTGGCTTTGAACCTCGTCTGGCTCTGGCTCTATCTCAGACGGTCATGGCGGAGCGATGTTGCGGCGCTGGCGGTCGGTTTTGTGGCGATGGGGCTGCATCAGCCGATCATGCACCCCATGTTCGCCGCGCCCCTGCTGTATCTTGTCCTGCGGGAACGCAACTGGAAACGGGCCGCCCTTTTTGCGATCGGCTATGGGCTGGCGGGCGCCTTCTGGTTGTGGTGGCCTAACTGGACATGGCATCTGGTTCAGGCGGCCGCGGCTGCGCTGCGCCCGGCGGGGGTGGATTTCCCTTCCCGTCTGATCATGGTGCTGTCCCAAGGACATTACGCCCGGGCCCTGCCCGACATGACGGTCAATCTGCTGCGCTTTCTTGCGTGGCAACCTGTGCTGCTCCTGCCCTTGTTTGTCATGGGGCTGGCGGCAACGCGCAGCGATCCTCTGGCCCGCGCCCTTGCCGGGGGCCTGTGGCTTACCGCTTGCGTGATGACGCTGATCCTGCCCGAACAGGGGCATGGCTTTGGCTATCGCTATTTCCACGGCCTGATCGGCAATGGCATTCTGGTCGCCGTCTATGGCTGGAAACGGCTGAGGGACGCCAGGCCCATGTGGCGCAGCCTGCTGCTGGCGACGACAGCTTTGGGTCTGGTTGTGATCCTGCCGATGCAGGCATGGATGGCCTACAGCCAATACCGGCCCTATGCCGAGCTGGACGCGCGGATTGCGGCCAGCCCTGCCGCCTATGTCCTGATCGGCCCGCTCGACGCGCCCTATGCTCAAGACCTTGTCTATAACGCGCCCCGTCTGGATCGCGGCCCCATCCGGTTGCTGCGCGATCTGGTGAGCCCTGCTCTGGCCGCAAGCCTTTGCGTTGGTCGGCCGCAGGTGGCATTGATCCGCCCGGACGCCTATCGCGGCATCGCCGCCTTTTTCCGGGGCCGCGCCGATCCCGGAGCGGTTCATGAGAATGCACGGGCGGCTGCCATGCTTGGGCGTGCGGGTTGCCGTATCGCCTATCTGGACTGATGCACGATAAGGAAAGCTCTGCCTGTGAACTTTGCCAAGGCCCATGAACACATGCTCGGCAAGCTGGGGCTGGGCCTGTTGCCGCGTGATGGCCGATCGGCGGTTGCGGAAACGGCCTGGACCGTTCTGGGCGTCACCGCCTTTATCGCTATGCTGGATCTGTGGTTGTTTCGCGGCCGTCTTGCGCCGGGCTATGTCGCCTTCTTCACCAGTCCGCTGGGCGGCAGGACGCCCGTCTTATGCGTCTGGTCCTTGGGCGAGGAGGTCATCTATCGTCTGGGATGCATGACGGCATTGGTCGCCGCAATCAGGCTGCTCCGGGGGCCTACCGGGCCGGCGGCCTATGGGCTGGCGGCGGTTGCTGCCCAGATGATCGGCGTTTGGCCGCAATTGGTGCAGGATCCGCTCTATGGTTCGCTGCGCTATCTTGCCGTCGGGGTGGTGTGGGGATTGCTCTATTGGCGCCAAGGCTGGTTTGCGGCGGCCGCGGGGCACGGGCTTTCGCATCTGCTGATTGACCCCGTGCTGCTGATCGGGCTTAGCCACACCGGTTAATGGCTCATAAACGAGGCTGCGCCTCGCGCCTCGACGGCGGGAGCGGCGGATTGTGCCCGCGCCAGCCAATGGCGGATGGCCCGGCGTCCCGGCACTTCGATCCAGCGAAAAGCCCCCTCGGCCGCCGCAAGCGTCAGCGTCGCGATGGCCGCCTGCGCGGCAACAAAGCCCGGCCAGTTCAGCCCTTGTGGGGGCCAGATCCCGTCAATGGCGTGGATAAACAACATATGCACCATATAGAGCCCAAAGGAGCGCTGCCCCAGCCAATGCATCACCGCGCTTTCCATGACCGGCATGCGCAGCGCCAGCAGGACCGCAGCGGGCCAGGTCAGCAGACCCAGCGGCACGAGGGGGCTGATATGGCCATTGTCCAGCCATAATCCCGCCCCCACCATGGCCCAGAGCAGCGCGGCGGGCAGGCGCGCGCCCAAGGCGCGGTTGCGCCACACCAACTGGCCGGTAAAGAAGCCCAGAATGCCGCGCGGTATGGTTTCGCCAAACCACGGCCCGCCCGGATGGCCCAGCACCGCCAGCCACCATCCGCAACCCACCACCGCCAGCACCGTGATCCACAACAGCACTCTTTCGCCAAGCCATGCCCCGGCGGCAAACAGCGCGTAACACAGGATCTCGATGGTCAGCGACCAACTCGCCGAATTGAAGCTGCGCGCGCTCATCAGGTCAAAGCCCTGAAGCATCAACGCATGGGCCGCAAAATGCGGACCATTGTTGCCCCCGCCCCATGAAAAGGCCGCAAACAGACACAGGACCGCAAAATGCAAAGGCCACAGACGGGCGAAACGGGCGACCGCAAAGGCCCGCATCGCCTGAGGCCGGCGCAATTGATCGGGGGCGCCGTAAACATGGGCAAACACAAAGCCGGACAGGACGAAAAACAGGTCCACCAGCGTCCAGCCCTTCAGAAACACCCAGCCGGTTATCGGGTCCAGACGGACGGGCAGATCGGGCCAGTTGGCCATGTGATAGAGCACGACCCCGGCCGCGGCAAAACCGCGCAGGCCATCCAGCCTTGCCAATCTTTCGCTGCGGTCGCGTTTTTCCATGTCTGTTCCCCGAAGGGCATCCTGTTACGCGCCGATGCGTTAAGAACTGGTTCGGTCGGGCCGGTACACCCTAGGCGGGCCCGTCCAGCCGGATTTGCCGGGCAATGCCGACGGCCTCGCGGAAGGCCGCGTCATGGCTGACGATCAGCAGCGCGCCATCATAGCCGCGCAGCGCATGTTCGATCACCTCGATGGATTCCACATCAAG
The DNA here is from genome assembly GCF_028607105.1 of Novosphingobium humi. Classification (GTDB taxonomy): domain Bacteria; phylum Pseudomonadota; class Alphaproteobacteria; order Sphingomonadales; family Sphingomonadaceae; genus Novosphingobium; species Novosphingobium humi. The sequence goes on from NZ_CP117418.1 coordinate 411,877, forward strand.
GTGGTTCGTCGGTTCATCCAGCATCAGGAGCTGCGGCACCGGCATGGCCGAGAGCACACAGGCGATCCCGGCCCGCAGACATTCCCCGCCGCTCAGATCGCGCACCCGCCGCTCCCCTTCGGTGTTGCGAAAAGCGAAACGGGCGAGCGCGGCGCGCAGGCTGTTGTCATCCAGCGTCGGATTGAGCCGACGCATATTCTCCACCAGCGTTGCCCTGCGGTCGAGCAGGCTGACCGTCTGGTCGAGCAGGGCGTAGGGAACCGGGCGCTCGATCCTGCCGCCGGTGGGCATGGCAAGGCCTGCGGCCAGTTTGAGAACCGTGGTTTTGCCTGCGCCGTTCCGGCCGGTCAGCGCCACCCGCTCCGGGCCGCGCAGAGAAAAGGACAGGCCGTTGATGATCTGACGCTCTCCGGCGCTCCAGCGGACATCGTCAAAAGCCAGTGCAAGGCGGCCCGGCGGCAGGTGACAGGGCGGTATTTCCAGCCTGAGCGGGGTTGCCACCTCGACGCGGGTGCGAGCCGCATCGCGCGCATCCGCCTTGGCTCCGATCCGGTCCTCGGCCTGGGCATGGAGGCGGCCCGCACTGTTTTCGGCGCTTTCGCGGCGGCGGCCCAGCAGGATCCTGGGCGCGCTGCCGGCGGCGGCATAGGCCCGGCCCGCGCGATCACGCCTGGCCTGTCTTTCGCGCGCGGTCTGGGCCTCGCGTCGCGCCGCGCGCATCTGTCGCTCCGCCTCGTCAAGCTCCGCCTCCGCGCGCAGCCTTGCCGCATCGCGCTGTTCGACCCACGATGACCATCCGCCGCCGTGGATCGCAACGCCCACCGGCGAAAGCGCGACGATACGGTCCATGCCTTCGAGCAGCGCGCGGTCGTGGCTGACCACCAAGGCCCCGCCGCGCCAGTTTGCCAACAGTCCGGCAATCGCCGCCCGGCCATCGTCATCCAGATTGTTGGTCGGTTCATCCATGAGCAGCAGGTCGGGCTGTTCGATCAACAGGCGCGCGATGGCAAGGCGTGTCCGCTCGCCGCCGCTGAAACTGGCCAGCGGGCGATCGAGGTCAAGCGGCGGCAGACCGGCGCCGGTCAGCGCCCCTTCGAGCAGATGCGGCAGCGTCCAGTCGGCTTCGGCGAAATCCTGTTCGCTCCCCGTCCCGGCCTCAAGCCGATCAAGCCTTGCCAATGCGGCAGAAACGCCCAGCGCCTCGCCCGCCGTTTCATCGCCGGGCATGACCGCCTGTTCCAGCATGCCGACCGTGCCGCCCAGCGCCACTACGCCGGATTGCACCGGGGCCTGCCCCAGAATGGCGCGCAGCAAGGTGGATTTGCCGGAGCCGTTGCGGCCCACCACGCCGACGCGCTCGCGCCCGACATGAAGCGACAGGCCGGAAAACAGCACCCGACCGGAGGGCGTGGCAAGGACCACGGATTCAAGTGTAAGAAATGAGGGCATGACAGTACCGGAAATAAAAAAGGGACGGGCGATTTCAGCGCGTCTTCCGGTCCATTTCATGCTCCTTTTGCACTCCGGCCGATTGCCGGGAAGCGTTCATTTAGCACAGCCCGACCGAAGCTGCAAATAATGGGGTGCGTTCCGGCATCCTCTGCTCCGTCACGCCCTCCTTGCGCCTAGGGCTTGAGCCGCCATCCGCTGCGGAATATCCATGTCAGCGCGATCAGACACAGCGCCATGAAGCCTGCGGTAAAGCCAAGGCTGGCGCCCACGCCGACATCGCCCAGACCATAGAAGCTCCAGCGAAAACCGCTGACCAGATAGACCACCGGGTTGAACAGGCTGACCGTGCGCCATGGCTGGGGCAGCATGTCGATGGAATAGAACGCACCGCCCAGGAATGTCAGCGGCGTGATGATCAGCGAGGGAATGATCGCCAATTGCTCGAAATTCTTGGCCCAGATGCCGATGAGAAAGCCGAACAGGCTGAAGGTCAGCGAGGTGAGCAGCAGAAAGGCGACCATCCAGACCGGATGCAGAATGCGCACATCGGTAAAGAAAGTGGCCGTGAGCAGGATGATCAGGCCGATCACCACCGATTTGGTGGCCGCCGCGCCGACATAGCCGATCACGGCCTCGACCGCGTTGAGCGGCGCGGAGAGGATCTCGAACATCGTGCCGGTGAATTTGGGGAAGTAGATGCCTATCGAGGCGTTCGAGATACTTTGGGTCAAAAGGCTCAGCATGATCAGCCCCGGCACGATGAAGGCACCATAGCCCACCCCGCCGACATGGCTCATCCGCGAGCCGATCGCGCCGCCAAAGACGATGAAGTACAGCGCGGTGGTGATCACCGGCGTTGCCACGCTTTGCCATATGGTGCGCAATGTGCGGGCCATTTCGGTGCGATAGATCGCCCAGATGCCGTGGAGATTGATCCCGCTCATGCCGCCTGCTCCACCAGATTGACGAAAATGTCCTCCAGCGAACTGCGGCTGGTGTCCAGATCGCGATAGGCAATGCCCAGCCTGTCGAGGCGGTGGAGCAGCGCGGGCATGCCGGTATCCTCGGCCTCGGCGTCAAAGCTGTAGATGAGATGCAGCCCGTCCTCGGCCAGCGTCAGCGACCATTCGGCAAGCTCGGCCGGGATGGCGCTCAGCGGCGCCTGCAGGGTCAGCGTCAATTGCCGCTTGCCCAGCTTGCGCATCAGCGCCGCCTTGTCCTCGACCAGCAGCAGCCGACCGCCGTTGATCACGCCCACGCGGTCGGCCATTTCCTCGGCTTCCTCGATATAATGGGTGGTCAGGATGATCGTCATGCCCCGCTCGCGCAGCTTGCGCACCAGCGCCCACATGTCGCGGCGCAGGTTGACGTCCACGCCCGCCGTGGGCTCGTCCAGGAACAGCAATTCCGGTTCGTGGCTCAATGCCTTGGCGATCATCACACGGCGTTTCATGCCGCCCGACAATTCCATGGTGCGCGCATGGCGCTTGTCCCACAGCGAGAGGTCGCGCAGGATTTCCTCGATATAGGCCGGATCGGGGGCCTTGCCGAACAGGCCCCGGCTGAACCGCACCGTATTGAGCACGGTTGAGAACATATCCAGCGCAATTTCCTGCGGCACCAGCCCGATGCGCTGGCGCGCTTCGCGGCGGGCATGGTCGATGTCGTGGCCTGCGACGGTGATCGTGCCCGCGCTGCGCGTCACCGTTCCGCAGACGATGCTGATCAAGGTCGTCTTGCCCGCGCCGTTGGGGCCGAGCAGCGCGAAGATCTCGCCGCGTTCAATGAACAGATCGACGCCTTCGAGCGCCTTGTGGCCGGATTTATACTGTTTGCCGAGAGCTTCGATCGAAAGGATCGCGGGCATGAAGCCTCCGTGTGGGGGATGGAACCGGCAGGATGCGCCGCCGCACCCAAGATGGCGCGATCGCGCCCGATGTCCAGTCCCGTTCGCCAAATATATCAGGCGCCTCTGTTGCGATGGTCAAAGAAGACGGCGCGATGGCATTCCATCGCGCCGTTCCGGTTTGCAGATGCGGCGCGGGCGTTGCGTCACATTCTCCAGCGCAGGCCGGCCATCACGCTCTCCCGCTTGCCGCTTTGGCCCAATTCACCCGAGGCGTTGAGGAACAGCGCCGCGCCGGGCGAGAGGCGATATTCGCCGCCGATCGTCGCCATCGCGCTGACCGGGTCGCGCCGGAAACCATAGGCCACCAGCCCATAGCCCGCGCCCGCCAGTCCGGCCGTTGCGGACACCTGATCGCTTTGCAGGCGATAGCGCATCCCCAGCGTGAGGAAGGGACGCCAGGCCCCCTTGCTCTCGGTCGCCGTCTCAAAGCTCAGTCCGGCGTCGAGGAAGGCCTGTTTGCGCGTTGCCCCGTCAACGCTCAGCGCGAAGGGATGGGCGCTGGCCTCGGTCAGGGCGTCGTGGCGGGTTCTCACCCAGGTCGCGCCCACATGCGGGCGGAGCAGCCAATCCTGGGACAGGGCAATGGCATGGCTGATCGACGCGTCCAGCGAGAAGCTGGGCAAGGCGTATCCGGCCGCGATCTGTCCGGCGTCGGGAACAAGGCGCCGGGTGGTGGCCCGCGCCGCGTCATAGGATGCCGAAAGCGTCACGCTGGTGTTCCTGTTGCCGAGGCGCAGCGCCATGCCGCCCACGACCCCGCGCGCGTTGGTCGAGGCGCCGATGGCGCGCACCGACTGGTTCTGATCGACCCAGCCGACATAGGCCGAGAGCGTATAGCCTTCGCCCCCGATGCCCAAACCGCCCAACACGCCGTAGCCGTTGATCGTGGCGCGATTGATCCCCTGCGTTTCCTGGCCCGCAAACTGGCGCAGGCTGCCCAGCGTCTGGCCAAAGGCGAAGACGTGATTGCCCCCGCGATCCTCGCCCAGCCCCAATGTGCGCCCGGCGGCCGCCAGCGAAAGGGCGGTTTCCGTGCCGATTTCCATGGCATCGGCATAAGGCTCAGGCGACAGTTGTGCAAAGGTTGCGGAAATGGGCGCGCCATTGCCGTCCTGCAGCGCGAGCAGCGCCGGGAACAGCGCGGCAGGTGCGCTGTCGGCCGCCATCGCATTGTTCACATAGGTGATTGCACGAAGCACCTGCGGATTGAAGGCGGCGGGATTGGCGAATTGCACCAGCAGGCCCAGATCGCCATTGGCCTTGGTCTTGACCACGCCGGGCAGGCCGGTCACCGCATCAAAGCTGCCCGTGACGCCGCGCGAGGCGCTGATGAGATTGAGCGTGCTGCCCGCCTTGATCGGGGTGGTGGCCGCGATCTGCAAGGTGCTGCCCGGCGCGATAACCAGGGCGCCGTTGATGTTCAGCTTGTCCTGCGCCGTGGGGGCGATTTCAAACAGCGATGTCGAGCCGCTCGCCAGAGCGACATTGCCATTGACCGTCATCGTGCCGGGCGATGCGCCGGGGCTGAGGATGCCCCCGACCGAGATATTGGCGTTGACCGTTCCGGCCGTGCCGAACGTGGCACCGCGCCCCACCATGATCGTGTCGGCATTGATCACCGATCCGCCCAGACCAACCAGCCGACCGCCCGTCAGATTGGCCGAGCCGAGCGTGGCAATCCCCGAAATCGTCGCCAAACCGCCGCTCTGGGCCAACGCGGCGATATTGGCGATGGAGGCAAAGCTCTGATTCCCCCCGCTGATCCCCAGCGTGTTGGTCCCGCCCCCGCCATCAAGCGCTCCGGCAAAGGTGCCGCCAAAGGAAAAGGCGTCATTGCCAGCGCCGGTGCTGATGTTGCCCGTGATCGAGCCGGTGTTGGTCAGCAGGAGCGGCGCGCCGCTCATGACGATGTCGCCGGTGATCGTCCCGCTGTTATTCAGGACGGCGTTGCGGGCGCCGGAAATCGTACCCTGGATGGCAAAATTTCGGGTGGTCATAAAATAATAGGGCGGGGTGGACGTATAGAAATAGTTGCTTTGCCTATATCCCGTGATCGTTCCCGAATTGGTGATGCTGGCCGTTGTGTCGGCGCCGCTGTTGGCGGACACAGTCATCCCGCCGGTGATCGTGCCGCTGTTGGCGACCGTCGTGTCGCCGCCCGTCGATCCGGCGGCCACGCTGAGCGCCGGGTAGGTGCCCGCGTTCAGGATCGTACCGCTGTTGTTGAAATTAACGCCTGTCGCCGCGGATACAACCACGGCCGATCCGGTAAGGAGCGAGGTGCCGATGGTGGCCGAATTGTCGAACAGGCCGGTAGAAACAAATGCGCCGCCGACATTGGCCCGATTGACCAAGCCGCTCAAATCCGTGTTGGCATAGGGCGGGTAGCTGATGCCGGCATAGCCCAAGGCATAGATGGCGCCTGTGGTCGACAGTTGATTGACGATAGTGCCGGTTCCGCCCACCGTGATGCTGCCGGTATAAGCCGATGGCCCGGCAATGGTGATCCGCGAGTTTGCCCCATCGGCCACGGTAAATTCGCGCGTGAAATTGTTCGGCAAGATGCCGCCCAGAGTGACCGTCGCCACGCCGTTGCGCTGATGCCCAATCGCGCCCGAGCCGACCGTAATCGTCCCGTTGACGCCAAAGCCCGATCCGGTCTCGACCAGCAGCCCGCTGCTGAAAGGGCCGCTCAGATTGAGGTTGCCGTTCAACGTGCCGCCATTGGCAACATAGATGCCGCCGCCACTGTAGGCGAAATTGACATCGCCATTGATCGTCCCGGCGTTAGACACCATTCCGCTGGCCAAAAGGACGGCGATTCCCGCCCCGGAAATTGTTCCGCCGGCCAAATTGGTGATGGTCGAATTATAGCCATAGGATTGCTTGATCGCGGTAGTGTCGCGGCTGGTGATGGCGCCGGAATTGGTGATGTCCACCTTGCCGTTCATCACGATGGCGGAACCATCGGCCGTGATCTGTCCGCTGTTGGCCAATGTGGTGTCAGGATTGGTGTTGGCGGTGCTCCAGGCGCTGCCGATGGCGACCCCTTGTGCGCCATCGGCCGAAATGGTGCCGGTGTTGACCAAAGGCCCATAGAGGGTGACGGCAGCGTAGCCAGATACCGGGTGAATGAGCGTGTCGGTCACGATAATCGACCCGTTGTTCACCAGACCGGAGCCTTGGCCCAGGTTGATGACGGCGGGGATGAACGAGGCAAAACCGGCACGCGCTGCGCTGATGCTGCCATTGTTGGTGATGTTCAGAGCCGTTGCCGCCGCATCGCCCCCGCCGCCCGATGGCGTTTGGGCCGATGTGGTCTGGATGACGGGGCCGGAACTGGCGCTGAGCGATCCGTTGAGATTGACCGAGCCGACGCCCGCAAGCGTGAGATAGGACGTGAGCGCGCTTTGCCCGGTCAGTGTCAGATCGGCCTTGTTCGCCAATTGAAAGCCCAATGTGGAAAAACCGGAGGGCAGGCTGGTTGTCGCGCTGGCATTGGCGCCGACATTATAGATCAGATTGGCATTGCTGCTGGTCACGCTGCCGTTGATCCCGGCAAATGCGCCTGAGCCCGTGTTGACCAGATCGGTGATCAACGTGTCGCCCTGTCCCAGCGTCAGATTGCCGTTAAGCACGCCGCCGGTTACCGCGTAATAGACATTGTTGCTGTTCGGACTGCTGCCCGCCAGATTGACATTGCCGTTGATCGTCCCGGCATTGATGATGCGGTTGTTGAAACCATAGCCGATGCTGCCGACCGCGGCGAGGCCCCCCGTCACCACACCGCCCGCGCGATTGTCCAGCGTGGAATAGGAACTGGTCTGGAACGCGGTGCCGCTCGACTGGATCGTGCCGGTGTTGACCAGAATGCTGCTGGTCGTCACGCCCACCGTTGCGCCGATGATCGTGCCGCTGTTGGTGGCGGTCGAGCAGGTGCAGGATTGCGACAGGGCCACGCCGATGCCGCCGGTCGAGCGGATGGTGCCGCTGTTGGTGAAGCTGCCGGAAGAGGCGACAGCCGTGCCGCTGGCGGTGATCGTGCCGGTGTTGTTCAGCGAGGAATACACGGCCACCGCAGCACCCGCGCCGGCATTGCTGCTGGTGATCGTGCCGCTGTTCTTGAATGTGCCGTAGCCTCCGCCGGAAACCACCGTGCCCGTGCCGTTCAGGCTGGTTTGATTGTCCAGCGTGCCCGGTCCGGTAAAATTGATCGCCCCGCTGTTTGTGAAACCGTTGGCCAGTGTCAGCGTCGTACCCGACGCGGGGGCAAAGCTTGCCGATGAGAAGCCGGTCGGCAGTGCCAGCGCCGAGGACAGCGTGGCATCGCTGGTCGTCTGCAAATTGACCGTATTGGTGCCGCCCCCGCCGTTGATCGTGCCGGTGATCCCGGTGTAGAGGCTGCCGTTCCTGATCGTGGCGATCAGCGTGTCATCGCCGTTGCCCAAAGTCACATTGCCGTTGATCGTACCGGCGGTGGAATCGATGGTGCTGCCCAGATTATAGGCATAGGCCGGGTTGAACCCGGCCATGACATTGCCGTTGATCGTGCCCGCATTGCTCAGATTCAGCGAGGTTCCGGCATAGATCGCGGTGCCGCCCACGCCGGTGCCGATCGTGGCTCCGGCATTGTTGGTCGCGATGATCTGGCCGCCATAGAGTGCCATGCCTGTGCCGCTGTTGATGATTGACCCGGAATTGGTCAGGTTTATGGCGTTGGACGGGGTGCTGGAAAGATTGGAACTGACCACGCTGCTGCCCGCGCCGGTGATCGATCCGCCCGACAGATTGGTCAGCCATACATAAAGCGAACTGATCGCCGACCCGGTGCCGGTGTTGGCGATCATTCCGCTGTTGGTGATCGTGCCGGAGAAGTTGGCAATCGTGCCCGCCGCGCTTGAGGAACTGATGGTGCCGTTGTTCGTGATATTGGAATAGAGATTGTAGCTGTTGTAGATCGCGCTCAACCCGCCGCCGGCGATGGTGCCATCGTTCGTGAGCGACATGACCGAACCCTGGATTGCGCCGATGGTTCCGCTGCTGCGATTGGTGATGCCAGCATAATAGGAGGTATATCCTGATCCGGCGAGCAGGGCCACACCGCTGCTGCCGCTGATCGTGCCCGCATTGTCGAGGCTGACATAGACGGTGCCGTAAGGATAGCCGGGGGTCTGCTCAAGGGCGATGCCGTAGGTGCCGCCTATCGAGGCCCCCTCTCCGACGGTGACGATGCCGGACATGCCGTAATAGTCAAAGCCGGTGGAGCCAAGGGGACGGGAAAGCACGCTGATCCCCGCCGCGCCTGTGGCAGAAACCGATCCGTTGACCGTGATGTTGGCATAGCGGAAATAGGAGGCGCCTGAAGCGGGCACAGATACGGTGATCGCCGCCGCGCCCGAATTGCTGACGCTTGCCCCCGAATTCACGGTCAGGGGGGAGGAATCGGTTGTGATCACGATGCCATTGCTGTCACTGCCCGAGCAGGTGACGGCGGTGTTGGCCTGTGTCGGATCCGGGCTGCATTGCGCAAGGGCATGGGTGGGAATCGCGGCAACCAGGGCAAGAGTGCTGGCCTGCACAGCGAGGCGCGTCGCCCGAAAATGGCGATGCTTTGGATTTGTATTTTTCACTCGAATGCCCCCGCATTTTGTTCAATTGAATTTGTTTATTCTTGAATGCAGGGTAAGTCACGGAAAATTACTGACATATAAAATTCATAATCGAACCATTTAGGTGTTAATCGGGCGATTATGTAGCGTGAAAGTCGCTTTAACCATTCCATCGATCATATTTATTCGGACGAATTGACGCCAATTGTGGCAAAATGCGCTTGTTGCCATCCGCGATTCATTGATTGGCGCATTATTCGGCGCCCTGCGCAATTTTGGGCAGTCGCCCGTCCGGATAACCGGCGCCATCAGCCCCCAATGAGCGCCGCCAGCCTTGTCCCCGACAGCCACGCCAGTTCAATCCTTGGCCCCAGCAGCCAGTCGCCGCAGGCACCCAGCCGAAGATCGGCGTTCCACAGCGCGCCCTTGGTCGAATGCGGCGCGACGGCATAGCGCCAACGATGAGCCGAGAGATGGATGGGAGCGGGAAGGGGCGCGCCATCGCCCTGCTGCGCCAGCCAACCGGCCAGATGACCGGCCACCGATGCGGCGTCATCCTCCAGATGCTGGATCGACCATTCAGGGCTGGCCTGCACCACCCATGCCTCGGCAACGGGGCGGCAGGGCTTGGCGCTGTTGCGCGCGGCCCAGCCGACAGGACCGGATGGATCGAGCACATCGCTCTCGAAGGGCAAACGCTCGGCAAAGGCGATCATCGCGGTCCAGCAGGGCCGCGAACGCGCGGTAATCGCGCAGGCGGCCATAGTGAGGTCATAGGTGCCCAAAAAGGCCGCCGCCTGCTCGGCGGGCAGGGCCAGAATGGCGGCATCATAGGGGCCGTGGCGGCTGCCGTCATTCAACAGGACGCGCCATTCCGCCCCTTCGCGGACCAGACCCATGGCATGGCTGGCAAAGCGGGTGTTGTGGGCTTTGGCCATATGGGCAATCGGTGCGTTCATGCCGGGGGTTCCCACCCACGCATCCTCTTTCGCGGCGGGCCAAGGCGCGACCACCCCATCCTTGCGCCATTGTTCCACCTGCGCGCGGAAGGCGTGTTCGCGGGCAGTGAAGAACTGTGCGCCGTGATCGAAGGAAATATGCGTCTCGTCCAGCGCCACACGCCGGGTCGACATGCGCCCGCCCGGCCCCCGCCCCTTGTCGAACAGCGTTACTTCATGGCCCATCTGTTCCAGAGCCTGGGCGCAGGCCAGACCCGACATGCCCGCACCGATAATGACAATCCGCATCGCCGCCACCCGCTCAATATCCCATCAGCGCGAGCACTTCCTTGCGGCTGCGTGGATCATCGAGGAACGTGCCCATCATCCGGCTGGTCACCATGCCCACGCCCGGCGTGCGCACGCCCCGCCCGGTCATGCATCCGTGCTGCGCCTCGATCGTCACAGCCACGCCCAGCGGCTGGAGATTATCCCAGATGCATTGGGCCACCTGCGCCGTCAGGCGTTCCTGAATCTGAAGGCGGCGCGCATAACCGTGCAGCACGCGGGCCAGTTTGGAAATGCCCACCACCCGGTTGCGGGGCAGGTAGGCGATGCTGGCCTTGCCGGTGATCGGCGCCATGTGGTGTTCGCAATGCGACTGGAAAGGAATGTCCTTGAGCAGGACGATCTCGTTATAACCGCCCACTTCCTCGAACTGGCGCGAGAGATGCACGGCGGGATCCTCGCCATAGCCGCCGCAATATTCGCGCCATGCCCGTGCCACGCGGGCGGGCGTGTCGATCAGGCCCTCGCGCGATGGATCATCGCCCGCCCAGCGCAAGAGCGTGCGGATCGCCTCCTGCACATGCTCGGGCACGGGAGGCTTGGTATTGGCCACAGGGACGGACGGGGCCGCGTCCTCATGCTCATCATCGAGCACGGCATCGCAGGTGTGAAGCGAGGTGAGGAGATTCATTGGCGGCCTCCCGGCGGCGCGACACAGGATCGCGTCATGGCTGAACATCTTTGCCTCTCTAGACAGGGGGCCGCGGGCGGCAACATGGCTTAAAGGGTATGCCGCAACGAGGGCGATGCTGATGGTGGCAATTGCCGAAAGGGAAGTGTTTCGGCCTATGGCTATTTCCGATATGATCAAAGGCAGTCTGGTGGCGGCCGTCATCAGCAATCCCAGATTGCCCGACAATCCGATCATCGAATGCAATGCCGCTTTCGAGGCGCTGACCGGCTATGGCCGCGACGAGGTGATCGGGCGCAATTGCCGCTTTCTCACCGGGCCGGGGTCCGAGCCGCAATTGATCGAGGCCCTGCGCGAGGGTATCCGCGAGCAGCGCCCGGTGATGGTCGAGATCCTGAACTATCGAAAGAACGGTCAGCCTTTTCGCAATGCCGTGATGGTGGCGCCGATTTTCGACAATGAGGGGGTTCTGGAATATTTCCTCGGATCGCAGGTTGAGATTGCCGACGAGGCCGAATTGGGCCGCGCCAATGCGGCCCGCGTCAAGGTTGAACAATTGTCGCCGCGCCAGCGGGCGGTGCTGCTGGCCATGGCGCGGGGGCGGCTCAACAAGCAGATCGCCTATGAACTGGGCCTCTCGGAGCGGACGATCAAGATGCACCGCGCGGCGATGTTTCAGGCGCTGGGCGTGCATACCGCCGCCGATGCGGTCCGTTTGGCGATAGAGGCGGGATTTTGATCGGGCCTTTTACCAAAATAAATTGCCCCAAAAAACAGGCATCGCACCGCGCAGGCGCAGGTTAATCCCCGCGCATGACGCGCATCATTCCGGTTCTGGGCGATCAACTGAGCCTTTCCCTCTCCTCCCTTCAGGCAGGCGACCGGGCAACCGACATCGTTCTGATGGCCGAAGTGGCCGCAGAGGCGACCTATGTGCGCCACCACAAGAAGAAGATCGCGCTGGTCCTGTCGACGATGCGGCATTTTGCCGCTGAACTGCGCGGCGCGGGCTGGCGGGTGGATTATGTCCGCCTCGACGATCCGGCCAACACCGGCAGCCTGCGCGGCGAGGCCGAGCGCGCCCGCGCGCGATGGGACGCGCAGGAGATCATCGCCACCGAGCCGGGCGAATGGCGGCTGATGCAGGACATGCGCGGCTGGGCCAATCTCCTGCCTGATGACCGCTTTCTGGCCGACCGCGAGGGTTTCGCCCAATGGGCCGAGGGTCGCCTGCGCCCCGGAGGCGGCACGCGCATGGAGCATTTCTATCGCCTGATGCGCCGCAAGACGGGCCTGTTGATGGAGGGCGACAAGCCCGCCGGAGCCCAATGGAATTTCGACCATGACAATCGCGCCCCGCCCCCCGGCGCTCTGGGCCTGCCCCAGCCGATGCGGTTCGAACCCGATGCCGTCACGCGCGAGGTGCTCGATTTGGTGGCGCAGCGCTTCCCGGACCACTTTGGCGATCTGGAGCCGTTCTGGTTTGCCGTCACGCGCGAACAGGCCGAGGCCGCCTTTGCGCATTTCCTGCGCGCGGCGCTGCCCGAATTCGGGCGCAATCAGGATGCGATGCTGACCGAGCACCGCTTTTTGTGCCATTCGGTCGTGTCGGCCTATCTCAATCTGGGCCTGCTTGACCCTTTGGCCATGTGCCGCGCGGTCGAAGAGGAATGGCGCGCAGGCCGGGTGCCGATCAACAGCGCCGAAGGGTTTATCCGCCAGATCATCGGGTGGCGCGAATATGTGCGCGGCATCTATTGGTGGCGGGGCCCCGATTACGCCAAAACCAACGCGCTGGAGGCCAATCGCCCGCTGCCGTGGTTTTACTGGACCGGCGATACTGCGATGGCCTGTATGCGCGCCTGCATCACCCAGACCCGCGAGGAAGCCTATGCCCACCACATTCAGCGGCTGATGGTGACCGGCAATTTCGCATTGCTGGCCGGGATCGATCCCCATGCGCTGCATGAATGGTATCTGGCGGTCTATGCCGATGCGTTTGAATGGGTCGAATTGCCCAACACGATCGGCATGAGCCAGTTTGCCGATGGCGGCCTGCTGGCCAGCAAACCCTATGCGGCCAGCGGCGCCTATATCCACCGCATGAGCGATTATTGCAACGGCTGCGCCTATGATGTGAAGGCGCGCGAGGGCGAACGTGCCTGCCCGTTCAACCTGCTCTACTGGCATTTCATCGCGCGCCATGCCGAGCGTCTGCGCGGCAATCCGCGCATGGCCCAGATGCTGCGCACTTGGGCCAATTTCGCGCCCGAAAAGCGCGATCAGCTATGGCGTGACGCCGAGGCCTTTCTGGCCACCCTTGGATGAGCGGCAACGGTCCGAGCAATAACGGACCGCATCCCAGTCGCGCGCCCATTTCCTGCGCCACGCAAAGGGGCGCTGACATGCCGCGCAGATCTTAGTCGGCAGATCACTCTTTTTGCGCATTTTCACCATGACGCACCCTCGCCGCCGCAGGGATCACTCATCGCAACAGCCCCTGCAGGACCGGGCGTATCTTTAAAAAGCCGCGATAGGCGAGCTCCAAGGCCCATAAAACCGGCCTGTGGCGCGCCAGTTCGCCCAGCAGGCGCAGGCGGGGGATCGCCCGCCACATGGCCGCAAAGGCAGCCGCGCCGTCGAGCATGACGCCGTCTTCCTGCGCATGAAAACGCCTGAGCATCAGCCGTCGGTCGAGCGGACATGCCTGCCCCTGATCGCCAAGATCGACAAAAGCAATGTTTCCGGCCCGGTCCCATCGCCGCATCAGCGCGATTTCACGCAGGCACAGCGGGCAGGCGCCATCATACCACACCATGAGCCTGTGGCGGCGGGTCGGGTGATGCGGTTGCCGGTTCATGAACCAAGAATAGGCCCGCGGCGGCCGTGGACCACCTGATCCTTCGGGAAGCCATCCATGCCCCAAGTGCCACCTTGCCGCGCTCCTCACCAGCGGTTCAATCAAGGCGCCCGTCGGGGGCATGGATTGACAATGGCCACAGTCGGTGCGGCGGGATGAACAGCGGGCCAATTCCACAGGTTGTGTGGTTCAAACGTGATCTGCGTCTGCAGGATCATGCCGCATTGCACAGTGCGGCCTTGGCCGGGCCGGTCGTCGCCTTGGTGATCGTCGAGCCCGCCTATTGGCGCGGCCCGGACACGTCCGGGCGGCAATGGCGGTTTTGGCGCGCCTGCATGGCCGATCTGGCCGAAGCCATCGCCCGGCGCGGCGGGCGCCTTTGCCTGCGGGTGGGCGATGCGGTGGCCGAACTGGAGGCGTTGCGCCGGGATATCGGGGCTTTTGCGCTGTGGGCGCATGAGGAAACCGGCAATGGCTTCACCTTTGCGCGGGACCGGGCGGTGCGCCATTGGGCGCGCGGGCAGGGTATTCCCTTTGTCGAGCTGCGCCAGTTCGGGGTTATCCGGGGGCGCGGCCTCAACCGCGACCATTGGGCCGCCGCATGGGATGCGATGATGGAGCAGCCCTTGCTGCCGGTCCCGCCTGTCATCTGGCGAACCGCGCCGGGCCGGGATGCTTTGCCCGGAGCGGCCGCGCTGGGCCTGTCGAGTGATGAGGCGGAGGCCTCGGCGGCCGCTGGCCGCGACGCGGCGCTGGCCGCGCTCGAGAGCTTTCTGTTCGAACGCGGTGAGCATTACACCAGCGCGATGTCCTCGCCGCTCAGCGCGCCCGATGCCTGTTCGCGTCTTTCGTGGCATCTGGCCTATGGCTCGGTGTCGATGCGCGAAGTGTGGCAGGCCGCCCGCAACCGTTATGCCGCCTTGCCCCGCGAGGCGCGACATTGGCGTGCAGCCCTGCGCAGCTTCATGGCGCGGCTGCACTGGCATTGCCATTTCATCCAGAAGCTGGAGAGCGAGCCGGAGGCGGAATTTCGCCCCTTTGCCCGCCGTTATGAGGGCCTGCGCCCGCCCTCCGATCCCGCCCGTCTGGCCGCATGGGCGCAGGGGCGCACCGGCTATCCGTTTCTCGATGCGGTGATGCGCGCCTTGCAGGCCACGGGCTGGGCGACCTTCCGCATGCGCGCCATGCTGATGAGCTTTGCCGCCTATGACCTCTGGCTGCCGTGGCAGGAGGCCGGGCTGGTGCTGGCACGGGCCTTTATCGATTACGAACCGGGCATCCACTGGCCCCAGTGTCAGATGCAGGCCGGAGAGACCGGGATCAACACGGTGCGTATCTACTCGCCCGTCAAGCAGGGGATGGATCAGGACCCCGAAGGCCGCTTCATCCGGGCCTGGGTCCCGGAACTCGCGCGGGTTCCGGGCGCATGGCTCCATGCCCTTGACAGGATGGACGGCAGCCAGCGTCAGGCGCTTTGCCCGGATTATCCTTTGCCCATCGTTGATCATGGCGCGGCGGCGCGGGCCGCGCATCAGGCCATCGCCGCCCTTCGGCGCACGCGCGAGGCCCGCGCCGAAGCCGACAGCGTACAGCAGCGGCATGGCAGCCGTAAAAGGTCAACCGCGCGCAGAGGGGAGGGGCGATCCTCCGCGCGGACTGTCGGGAAAAAGGACATGCCCCAGATGCAGCTTGACCTTTAAGGCCCGCCTCAGCCGGGGACCAGACCGGCCTTTTCCACCGGGCTTTCGACCGGCTGATCGCGCTCGACCCTCTCGGAATAGCGGTCCACCAACTGATCGGTATGAGGTCGCAGCAGCACGGTAAAACGCACCAGTTCCTCGCACACATCGACGATGCGGTCGTAATAGGAGGAGGGCTTCATCCGGCCCGCCTCGTCAAATTCCTCATAGGCCTTGGCAACAGAGGACTGGTTGGGGATGGTGAACATCCGCATCCACCGGCCCAGAATACGCAAAGTATTGACCGAATTGAACGATTGCGATCCGGCGCTGACCTGCATCACCGCCAGCGTGCGGCCCTGCGTGGGGCGCATCCCCTTAATGGCCAGCGGCAGGTGGTCGATCTGGGTCTTCATGATGCCGGTGATCTGGCCATGGCGTTCGGGGCTGCACCAGACCTGCCCTTCGGACCAGAGCGAGAGTTCGCGCAATTCATGCACGGCCGGGTGGTCATCGCCGGGCACCTGATCGGGCAGGGGCAGGTCGCAGGGATCGAAGATCCTCACCTCGCAGCCGAAATGGATGAGCAGGCGCGCTGCCTCCTCGACCACCAGCCGGGAATAGGAACGTTCGCGCAGCGAGCCATAGAGCAGCAGGATGCGCGGCGGCGGATCGCCCGCGCCAAGGCCC
Organism: Novosphingobium humi; assembly: GCF_028607105.1. Classification (GTDB taxonomy): domain Bacteria; phylum Pseudomonadota; class Alphaproteobacteria; order Sphingomonadales; family Sphingomonadaceae; genus Novosphingobium; species Novosphingobium humi. Next base: position 427,993 of record NZ_CP117418.1, read on the forward strand.
AGCGCCGGGCGGGCATGGGCATATTCGGGCTTGAGCGCGGGCAGGTGATCGGGATCAGAAAGTTCACGCAGACGGTTCATGCGGCATCCTCATTGGGAGCAGGCTCATTGGGAACAGGCTCATCGGCAACGGGCTCGTCGGGAAACAGGGCCATGGCGACGACATTGGCGGCAAGCGCGCCAAGAATTTGGGCAAGGATAAAACCCGGCACATGGGCAGGAGCGATGCCCGCAAAGGTGTTGCTCATCGCGCGGGCGATGGTGATCGCCGGATTGGCAAAGCTGGTCGAAGAAGTGAACCAATAGGCCGCCACGATATAGAAGGCGACACCGGGCGGCACCCAGACATGGCGATGCTTGACCGTGCCCAGAATGGTCAGAATCAGGCCGAAAGTGGCGATGGCCTCGCTGACCCATTGGCCCATGCCGGTGCGCGCCTTGGTGGACAATTCCAGAACCGGCAGGCCGAACATGACATGCGCCGCCCAGACGCCCATAATGCCGCCCGCCAGTTGCGCCGTGACATAGGCCCATGCCTGCGGGGTGGTTATCTCTCCACGCAGGCGCATGACGAGCGAGACGGCCGGGTTGAAATGCGCCCCCGACACCGGGCCCAGCATGGTGATCAGCACGAAGAGCATCGCGCCCGTTGCGATCGTATTGCCCAGCAGCGCCACGGCAACATTCCCGTCCGCCAGATTTTCGGCCATGATGCCCGACCCGACCACCGTGGCGAAAAGCATGAAGCTGCCGATGGCCTCTGCGGCCAGTTTCTGCCTCACGCCGCGCCCTCCATCCGGCCGATTTCGGCCAGCGCGGCGGTCAGGTCTTCGCGCTCCATCGTTTCAAACGGCAGCGCCAGCAAGGCCTGCGCCCGGATCGTCAGCCACCGCCATGTGTCCTCAAAGGCGGCGTCCTCGGCCGCCTCGCCCACGGCATCGGCCGGGTCGGTCAGGCCCCAATGGGCGCGCAAGGGGGCGCCGGGAAAGACCGGGCACGCCTCACCGGCGGCATTGCCGCAGACTGTGACGGCAAGGTCGATCGGCGGAGCATCCGGCCCGGAAAATTCCAGCCAGCTTTTGGACCGGAAAGAGCCGGTCTGGATGCCCCGCCGCTCCAGCAGGCGGAGCGCACCGGGATGGGGGACGCCCTTGGGCCTGCTGCCCGCGCTATGGGCCAGAACCCGGCCCGGCGCGAGATGGTTGAAGATAGCCTCGCCCAGGATCGAGCGGGCGGAATTGCCGGTGCAGAGCACCAGGATCGAAAAGGGTGCCGATGCCATCACCTTAATCCGCCGTGACGCGCCGGCCGTCGCTGTCGATGACCTGTTCGCCGTCTTCCTTCGCAAATGCGCCGCGCTGCCCGGCCGGGATGAGGTCAAGGACTTCTTCGGAGGGGCGGCACAATCTGACCCCCAGCGGCGAAACCACCAGCGGGCGGTTGATAAGGATCTGATGGGCCATCATCGCGTCGATGATCCGCGCATCGCTCAAATCCGGATTGTCGAGGCCAAGTTCGGCAAAGGGCGTGCCCTTTTCACGCAGCAGCGCGCGGGGCGTTATCCCCGCCCGTTCGATCAGGCTTTCCAGCATGGCGCGCGAGGGCGGCGTCTTGAGATATTCGACCACATGCGGCTCGATCCCCGCATTGCGGATCATCGCCAGCGCATTGCGCGAGGTGCCGCATTCGGGATTGTGATAGATGATGATGTCGCTGGCCACGGCATAACTCCATTGGGCGGAAATCGGAAAAGGCGTTGTGGGCGGCGCAGGCCCGTCCCGGATCAACCGGCGGCGGCTCCATCGGCCTCGGGCGCGCAGCACAGGCCATGGTCCGTACAGGGCAGGCCGCCGCAGCAATTCTCGGTAAGATAGCCCATCAATCCATTCATCGCTGCATAGTCGGCGGTGTAGATGATGAGACGGCTCTGACGGCGCTGCCTGACCAGACCGGCATGGGTCAGCGCGGCAAGATGAAAGCTCATCGAAGAGGAGACCATGCCCAGCTTGTCCGCGATCACTCCGGCGGGCAGGCCTTCCTCGCCCGCCTGAACCAGCAGGCGGAAGGCGGCCAGACGATGCTCCTGCGCCAGGGCGCCGAGGGCGCGGATGACAGCGGCTGAATCCACATCCATCTCCATGATTCGATGATTATCGAAATATCGACAGGAAATGCGCCCGTCAATGCATTCAGCGCGAGGCCGGTTGACTTGCGTCAATGCGCTTATGCGTTTTGGCGCATAGATCGGCACGATGCACCAGCCCGTCGATCCTTTGCTTGCCGCTCTTGCCGAACCCACACGGCTGCGCGCCCTGCATATTCTCTGGGATGGCGATGAGCGCTGTGTGTGCGAATTGATGGATCGGCTGGGCGTCACCCAATCGCGCATGTCGCGTCATATGGCGCGGTTGAAATCTGTCGGCGTGCTGACCGACCGGCGCGATGCGCAATGGACGCGCTATCGCCGCAATCCCGATATGCCCGCGGCCTGGATTGCGGTCATCGAGGCCATTCTGGCGACATTTCCTTCATTTCCGGAACAGGGAGCCGCCTGATATGAGCAACCGAGCGCCCAACCCTCATGGAGCCGCAAGGGCATGGTTTGGCGGCATAGCCATCGCCATGGCGATATGGTTCGCCCTTTATCGCCAGTTGCAGCCGGTCTCGCGCTGGCTTGTGGCGCAATTGCCGATCCGGCCGGGCAGCCATCTGGCAACCTCGGTGGAATTCTTCTTCTATGACACGCCCAAGGTGCTGATGCTGCTGACGCTTGTGGTCTTTGTCATGGGCGTCGTGCGCAGCTTCTTTTCGCCCGAACGCACGCGCGCGCTGTTGGCGGGCAGGCGCGAAGGGGTGGGCAATATCGCGGCCTCGATGCTGGGCATCGTCACGCCCTTTTGCTCCTGTTCGGCGGTTCCCTTGTTTGTCGGCTTTGTTTCGGCGGGCGTGCCGCTGGGGGTGACGTTTTCCTTTCTGATCTCGGCGCCGATGGTCAATGAAGTCGCGCTGGGCCTGCTGTTTGCTCTGGTCGGGTGGAAGGTGGCGCTGACCTATCTTGCCTTTGGCCTGTCGATTGCCATCCTTTCGGGCTGGATCATCGGCCGCCTGCGGCTTGAGGGCTGGCTTGAGCCATGGGTGCGCGAGGTTCGCGCCGGGGAAGATCCGCTCGATGACGGCCATCGCGACTGGGTCGAGCGCTTTGAAGCGGGCTGGGAGGCAGTCAAAGAGATCGTGGGCAAGGTCTGGTACTGGATCATTGCGGGCATTGCGGCGGGCGCCTTTATCCATGGCTATGTTCCGGCGGGCCTGCTGGCGCGGATCATGGGGGCGGGCGCGTGGTGGTCGGTGCCTGCGGCGGTGATGGTGGGTGTGCCGATGTATTCCAACGCGGCCGGTATTATCCCGGTGGTCGAGGCGCTGCTCGGCAAGGGCGCGGCGCTGGGCACGGTGCTGGCCTTCATGATGTCGGTCACGGCCCTGTCGATGCCCGAAATGATCATACTGCGCAAAGTGCTGAGCCTGAGGCTGATCGCCGTTTTTGCAGGCGTCGTGGCCCTTGGCATTCTGGCGGTGGGTTATCTTTTCAATGCCCTCTTTTCCTGAAAGGACATCCGATGAAAGACGTGAAAGTGCTGGGTTCGGGCTGCAAGCGTTGCCAGACGGTCGAGGCCATGGTCAGGGCCGCAGCGGATGATCTGGGCATTCCGGTCGCTTTGGAGAAAGTGACCGATTATGCGGAAATGGCGAAATTCGGCATCCTTTCAACGCCGGGCATCGTGATTGACAACAAGGTCGTCCATGCGGGCGGCATTCCCAAGGAGGAGGATCTGCGGCGCTGGTTGCAGGCCTGATCGCGCCGGTCCGGGCGAGAACCGCAGGAACCTGCGGCTCTCGCGCCAAAACCGTTGGCGTCATTCAGCTTACCGGCAGGTCACATTGCCCCGGTCGATTTCGCGGCCAAGCAGGCCGCCCCCGGCAGCGCCCAGAATGGTGCCCAGTGTCCGGTCGCCCCGGCCCGCGATCTGGTTGCCCAGCACACCGCCCAGCGCCGCACCGACCACCAGCCCGGTGGTGCCATTGCTGCGACGGCAGTAATAGCGCCCGTCATTGCCCCGCCAGATCCGGTCATCGCGGCCAAGGCGGCGATATTCCACATGGCGCCCATGATCGCGATAGTCGCGATATTCGTCATGACCGCGGCGGCCATAGGCGGGCGCCCAAGGCGGCGGATCGGCAAGGGCGGGCGTGGCGACGGGCAGCATGATGGCCGCCAGCGCGGCCGAAAGGACAAATTTGCTCATAAGGTCTGTTTCCCTTTGTTCGTTGTCTGATCTCTTGCTTGCCTTTTTCTGGCACGGGCATCAGCAACCGAACATGAACAGCCAGTTGTCGCCGTGAAAGGCCGATGAGCCGCCCCGACGCGCCCGCGAAAAACGGGTTATGGCCCCCGCAGAGCCGCGATTTTCCGCGCTTTGCGCGCATGCCGGGCGCGGATTTGATCGGCCGGACCGGGGCGGTGCCTTGCCAAGTTTGCCCTCATCGCGCGCTTTCACTTCGTCGCTATTCTTGCACCCATGACCCCGATGCTCCGGTGATCGACATATCTTGCACTTTGGCATTGCCCGCCGGCAGGCATATTCCAGAGCCTGCCGGACTGCTGCGATGGTTCGCCTGCGCTCGCCTTTGCGTGTTTTTTATACCGGCCTGTCCGGCTTCTGCTTGATGATAGTTTCAGATCGGCAGAAATCCGACCTTCTGATCGTGCAAGGAAAATAATGGCTCCGTATCGGGGTTTTCATAACTGAAAACTTGTCAGTCGCGCGATTGGGCCATAGCAGGAATGCATTGCCCCAGGGGATCATTCGACTGTATCATGCAAAAATCTTCAATGCCTTATCTGGCTCTGGCCGCCCTGCTTGCCGGTTCGGTGGCGGCGGCCCCGGCTCTGGGTGCCCCTGACACATCCATGGTTGCGCAAGACAGCGCCGACAAATCTGCGCTGGCCCAGTCCCTGATGCGCGAAACGATCCCCGATTGGGTGAAGATGCGAAGCATTCAGGAGGTGACGGCCAAGCAGATGGGCAATGCCCAAAGCGGCATCTACTATGTCATGACCGATTTTCAGGTTCGCGTCACGGGTCAGGGCCATGATGACTGGCGGCGCGTTGCCAAGCGTGTGGTGAACCGGACGGGTCTGGAGGAAGCGGGCCAGCTTTCCTTCAGCGTGGACCCGCATTTCGAAACGCTGGCCCTTCATTTTGTCCATATCATCCGCGACGGCAAGGTGATCGACCGCACCGGCGAGGTGAAATTCCGCATGGTGGCGCAGGAGGACGATCTGGACGACGGGATCGTCAGCGGCGCGATGAAGGCCATCACCAACCTGCGCGACGTGCGGGTGGGCGATGTGGTCGATTATGCGGTGACCACCCATGCGCGCAGCAGTCTTTGGCCCGGCCACGGGTTCCAATATGCCAACCAGCGCTTTTCCGATCCTCAGGCGTTTCAGGCCCTGCGTTATCTTTGGCCCGACGGGATGCAGCCCCAGTTCCGCGCCCTGAACAGCACCATTGCTTTCAAACAGACCAGGCTGGGCAATATGACGGAATGGGAATGGACCCAGAGTGACGCGCCCGCCACCGATGCCGAAAAATGGGTGCCCCAGACCGCCTATCAATGGGGCATGGTCGAATGGTCGACGATGAGCCAGTGGTCGCAGGTCGTCCAATGGGCCTTGCCGCTTTATGCAGGCGATGAAAGCCTGACGGACGAATTTTCGGCAAAGCTGGACGCCATCGCCAAAGCCTATCCGGCCCCCGCCGACCGCCTGACCGAGGTTTCGCGCTATCTTCAGGACAATATCCGCTATGTGGGCGAGGAAATCGGGGAGGGCTCTTATGTACCCCGCCGTCCCAGACTGGTCCTTGAACGCGGCTATGGCGACTGCAAGGATAAGGCGTTGTTGCTGGCGGTGGCCTTGCGGCGTCTGGGCATAGAGGCGGTGCCTGCGCTGGTCTCTACCGGATCGGGCTTTGCGCTCAGGCAGGAATTGCCCTCGCCGTTGGCGTTTGACCATGTGATCGTGCGCGTGGTGCTTGACGGCAAGGTGACATGGATCGACGCAACCGGCGCCCATCGCGGCGGACGCGGTCTGAATATCGTGCCCTCGGACCTTGGCTATGCGCTGCCGCTGCGGCCCGGACAGACCGATCTTGAACGTATGGCGAATTTTCCCGAACATGCAGGGAAAGTCAGTGTTTCGGAGCGCTATGCGATCGATCCGGACGCGGCGGTTCCGCTCCGCTTTGATGTGGAAACGGTTTATACGGGCGAGCGGGCCGATGATTTTCGGGCCAGTGTCGCCTCGCGCGGTGCGCCGCGCATCGCCAAGAACAATCTCAATTTCTACAGCAAGCGCTATGCCGGTCTGAAAGAAAGCCAGACGCTGGACATCCGGGATGACCGTGATGCCAACATCCTGACCATGGTGGAGCATTACGAACTCTCCAAGGCGGACTGGGATAAGGATGGCCTGTTTTCAAAACTGGTGACGCAGGCCTACAATGTCGATGATATCTTGCCGGAAAAGCAGGTCACGCCGCGGCGCAACCCCTTGGGTCTGCCTTCTTCCGCCTTGCGCGAGCATGTGATCGAGCTGAACGTCAAAGGCAAAAAGCTGGGTATGCCCGATGACATCGACAAGGTGGTGGGCGCGATCCATTTCCGCCGCAACACCACGCAGGTGAATAATGGCCTGCGCATGGTCTATACGCTGGATACCGGTTTGGAAGATGAGGTGCCCGCCGGCAAGGCCAAGGACATCTATGACCTGTCCACGCTGATTGACGATGAAGCCGGTCTTGCATTCCATTTCGACCAATCAGCCAATACCACCGACGAGCCCAAATCCGCCGTCGAGGCGGCGCTGGGCGCCTATCAGGCGGATTTGAAGAAGATTGTCGAGCTTTCATCCAAGGGCGACGATCAAAGCGCAGGCGCGGCGTTGGAGCTGACCAACACCATTCTGGCCAAACTGCCTCAGGCCTCGGTCGGGGCGGGGGTCCTGGAAGGGATCAAGGGCGGCCTGCTGGCCCAGCTTCGGCGGCCGGTGGCGGCGCTGGCTTCGCTGCGCGCGGCAACGGCCCAATATGACGGCAATCCGGCGGTCTTCCATCTGTGGCTGGCATTCGAGCTGGATCAGCAGGACCCTGCGGCCTTCAACAAGGTGTTGCAGCGCACGCTGGCCGTTCAGCCCGATGTGGTGAAGGATATGCCGCAGGCATGGGTCAAGCAGGCGATGCGGAGCATGCAAAAGCTGCCGCCCGCCCAGCGCGACAGCGTGAAGCAGGATTTCTGCATCGCCATGGTGTCTGCGGACTGGCAATTGAACCCGCGCAGCATGATGGGCGATCAGATCCTGAGCTGTGCCATCGCCGCGCAGACCAGACGCGGGCAATTGGCTGCGGCGTGCGCGCTGCTGGACAAATCGCCTCCGGCATCGGCTCTGGCCTCCATGTCCGCAAATCGCACCTATCAGGCATTGTGGCCCGAACTGGACAAGCAGGCGGGCGATGGTTTCCAAAAAGCCTTGGAGCGCGATCTGGCGCGCAGTGTGGCGGCCGGGAAGGCCGCGCCCGGCGCCATGGACAAGATCCAGAGCCAGATGCAGGCGCTGGGCGCGCTGGGGCGGTTTGAGGCCGCCGCCGAACTGGCCCGGCCCGTCGTGGCCGACATGAACAAGATCGAAGCGGCGGAGGAAGAAGGTTTCTGGCTGGTCAACAGCTATTCCAATGCCCTGATGCATATGGGGAAATTTGATGAATCCGTCGCCGCTCTCGACAAGGTTCTGGCGCTGGGTGTTGATCGCTATCCTTCGCTGGTCTCCATGGCGATCAACCGGCTTGAAGTGCTCTATGACGCCGGGCGATATCAGGCCATTCTGGACGACGGTGCCGCGCTGGAAAAGGGATCGGGCGACAGGATCAGCGATTTTGGCCGGATGTGGATCTGGGCTTATCAGGCTTGCGCCAGCTACGCTTTGAACCAGACGGCCGAAGGGCGCGCGATCGAAGAGAAAATGGCCACCAAGTCGAGCACCAACCAGAGCGCGATGGCCATGGCTCTGGCCTGTCGCGGCGACGAGGCGGCGCTGGCCGACCAGATCCTTGCGCGTTTGGAGAGTGAGGATCAACGCGATTCCACCCTGGGGCTTTTCCTTGTGTTCAAGGGCAAAGATGTGCTCTCGCCCCAGCGCCAGCGCATGCTTCAAACCGTGGCGCGCGCGCTTCAGTCCCCCAAGGTGCAGGCGGCCGTGAAAAAGCTGGGGCGGCCGGTGAACTATGCGGGAACGCGGCAAGGCTGGCCGGACACCTGAGGTTGAGCGGGTTCGCGCCGTGCCCTTGCCCGATCAGCCATCTGGCAAACGGGCCGGTGCGACACCATAATTGCCGTATGACAAAGGCTTTTTCGACAAAATCTCCGCGCCGGCGCGGTGTTGCGCCATGAGCCGGTCGCGTGCTGTGCCCAGCGGTAGGCTGGCGCGACTGGCGGGGTTTGGCCAATTGGCGGGCGGTGTGGTGGGCGGCGCTCTGGCCGAGGGCGTGCGTCGTCTGGCGCAGGGCCAGCGACCTTCGCTGGCCGATGTCCTGTTGACCCCGGCCAATGCCCTGCGCACCGCCGATCAGCTTGCCCGGCTGCGCGGCGCGGCGATGAAGCTGGGGCAGATGCTCTCGCTGGACGCGGGGGATCTCCTGCCGCCCGAACTGGCTTCCATTCTGTCCCGCCTGCGCGAGGCGGGCGACACCATGCCGCCGAGCCAGCTTAACCGGGTGCTGGCGGCCGAATGGGGCCGCGATTGGCGGGGGCATTTTGCCCGCTTTGACCCGCGACCCCTGGCGGCGGCATCCATCGGCCAGGTGCATCGCGCGAGCTTGCATGACGGGCGTGAGGTGGCGGTGAAGGTGCAATATCCCGGCGTTGCCGCCAGCATCGATGCCGATATCGATAATGTCGCGACATTGCTGCGCCTTTCCGGCCTGTTGCCCGATGCGCTCGACATCGCGCCCTTGCTGGCCGAGGCCAAATTGCAGTTGCATGAGGAAGCCGATTATCGGCGCGAGGCCGAGCAGATGCGTCGCTATGGCGAAAGGCTGGCCGCAGACGGGCGTTTTGTCGTTCCCGCCCCGGTGACGGAGCTTTCGGGCAGGCATGTGCTGGTCATGGACTATATTGCCGGTGCGCCGATCGAAACGCTGGCTCAGGCATCGCAGACGCAGCGCAATGCCGCCATGGCTGCGCTGTTCGATCTCGTGCTGCAGGAAATTTTTGACTTCGACGCGATGCAGACAGATCCCAATTTCGCCAATTATCGCTGGCAGGCCGAAACCGGGCGCATCGTTCTGCTCGATTTCGGCGCGGCGCGGGCTGTCCTGCCCGAGACGCGCGCAGCCTATCGCCGGATGTTCACGGCGGGGTTGGCGGGGGATCGCGACAGGTTGATCGACGCGCTGGTCGAGGGCGGCTTTGTCGGTTCGGCCATGAGCCGCAAGCATCGGCCCGCCTTGGCCGAAATGGTCGATTTCATGATCGGGCATCTCAACCGGCCGGGCCTGTTCGATTTTGCCGACCGCAGCTTTGTGGGCCATATGCGCAATCTGGGCGAGGGCATCGCCCGCGACCGTGCCACATGGCATGTGCCCCCCGCGCCAACCCTTTTCGTCCAGCGCAAGGTCAGCGGAACGGCGCTGCTGGCGGTCAGGCTGAAGGCGCAATTGCCGCTGCGCGATATGGTCGGGGCCGCGATGGCGGACGACCGCGCCGGCGCCGGGGAGACGGACCCGCAGGCCTTGCCCTCATCGCAAGGCTGACGCTGAGCATTGCCTTTCCAAAATCCGCCCGCGCCGCTATGCTTGGCCGGACATCAAATGCGCCGGTCAGAGCGCATCGGATAACGGGGAGAGCGCGATGCTGACAAGGCACGCCACGGGATCGGTTAGCGCCAATGAGCGGCTGGATTACTGGAACGATCTGGTCGCAGCGATGTTTCCGGGCATGACCGTCGATGGCGCGCGCGATATCGATGCCAGCTGGACCGGGTGCCGACTGGGCGATTTCGGGCTCAGCCTTGCGCTTTCCCAGCGCTCGTCCGTGCGGCGTTGGGCGGGCAGCGCGCCGCAAAGCGGTGGCGAGCGCGGGCTGATCCATTTCCAGTCGCAGGGTTTCAGCGCGACCGAGCAATGCGGCCGCCATGCCGCGCTTTTCTCCGGCGATTTGACGTTTTGCGCGCCCGAAGAGCCCTATGGCATCGAAATTTCCGACCGCAACGCCATGTTTGTGATCGATTTCCCGTGGGAGGCGCTGCGTGCATACGGCGTCCGGCCCGGACTGATCCTGCGGCACAGGACGCCTTCGCTTGGCGTGCTGCGCGGTTTTATCGCCTCGATTTTCGCCCAGAGCTGGAGCGACACCCATACGCCAGCGGAAAGCGAGGCCTTGGGCGAAGTGCTGATGCGTCTGCTTGCCAATGCCATGCGGACGCGCCAAAGCAGACCCGAGGCGGGGGCAGACCTGCGCGAGCGCGTGCTGGCCTTTGTCGAGGACAATCTGGCCAATGGCGCGCTGCGCACCGGGGCCATCGCGCAAAGCCTTGGCGTACCGCCGCGCGAGGTTCAGATGGTCTTTGCCGAAATGGCGACCACGGCCAGCGATTATATCAACACGCGCCGTCTGGCGCTGGCCGCCGACCGTTTGCGCAAGGGAACGCGCGGCGCCTCGCTCAGCGATCTGGCTTATGAGTTGGGCTTTTCCGATGCCGCCCATTTCAGCCGCCGTTTCCGCGAACGCTTTGGCGAAACGCCCAGTTTCTATGCCACCCGGTTTCGGGCTTAGGGCCGTTTGTTCAAGCAAAACACGGCCGGGCGTTCAAGACAGTCAATGCTATAAGCGATAACGTTTCCTCCATCAGGGCGGCCAAGTCGCCTGAACGGGAGAGGAAACATCATGCGACATCATCTTTGGGTCAGCAGCGCCCTTGCGGCCGCGCTGGCCTCCGCCCCGGCCATGGCGCAACAGGCATCATCCGAGCCCGCCATCGGCGAAATCGTCGTCACCGCGCAAAAGCGTTCGGAAAATGTCCAGAACGTGCCGATCGCCATCAGCGCCTTCACCGCCTCGGCGCTCAAAGAGCGCTCGGTCACTTCGGTGGCTTCGCTCTCGGCGCTGGCGCCCAATGTCAATCTGGATGGGGGCACGCCGTTTTCCGGCTCATCGGCTGTGCTCTCGGCCACGATCCGCGGCATCGGCTCGGATGACTTTGCTTTCAACATCGATCCGGGCGTGGGCATCTATCTCGATGGCGTCTATCTGGCGCGCACGGTGGGCGCCAATCAGGATCTGCCCGATGTGGAGCGGGTCGAGGTTTTGAAAGGCCCGCAAGGCACGCTCTTTGGCCGCAACACCATCGGCGGCGCGATCAGCATCGTCACCCATGATCCCGGCAAGGAGTTCAAGGGCAGCTTTGACGCCACCACGGGCAGTTTCAACATGGTCAAGCTGCGCGCCACGGTCGATGTGCCGATTACCGACAGCCTGTTTTCTTCGCTGACCGTATCGGGCATCAACCGCCAGGGCTTTTTGAAGCGCATTCCCTATCCCGACCAGCGCGCGGGCAATTCGGATGCCTATACCAAATTTGCCAATGCCGATTATGCCAACGGATCGCGCGAGGGCGGCGACAACAGCGTCAGCATGCGTGGCAAGTTGAAATGGGACAATGGCGGGGCGATCACCGCCACATTCACCGGCGATTATACGCGTCAGGACAGCCCGGCGCAGGCGACCAAACTGCTGGGCGTGTTCCCCAATGTACCCGGCCCCTTTGCGGGGGCAAGCCATCTCCCCGGCACCGCTTTCGATCCGACATCGACCACCGGCTACCTGTTTGCGGGCCTCTACAATTTCTGCATCGGCAGCACCCCGGCGCAGATTGCCGCGCGCAATGCGCAGGCCCTGTGCGGCCCGCGCGGCACCCAGTATAATCCGCAATATCAACTGGCCGGCCTTGGCAGCGTCAATGTCGACGGCAATCCGCTCAACGACCGTTTGCCGTGGGATTCGCGCTTCCTGATCGCCAATCCGGATCTCAGCTATGCCAATGGCCCCAGCTTCACCAAGTTGACCGCATGGGGCTTGGGCGGCACGGTGCAGGCCGAGGTCAGCCCCAATCTGACCATCAAATCCATCACCGCCTATCGCCAGACCAACTGGAAGGGCGGGGTGGATGCCGATGGCTCGCCGCTCTCCTTCCTTGAACTGAGCTTTACGCAGAACCAGTGGCAATTCAGCCAGGAACTGCAATTGCTGGGCCGGGCGTTCGACAAGAAATTGAACTATGTGCTGGGCGCCTATTATTTCAAGGAAAAGGGCGACCTGCACGACTATGTGAACTTTGCCGAGGGCTTGCTGCAAGTGGACGGCCCCAACAAGTTCAACACGGAAAACTGGGCGCTGTTCGGCCAGCTTGATTTCCGCCCCTCCGACCTGATCGGCTTCACTGCGGGCGGGCGCTATACGCAGGAGCGCAAGCTGTTTGAAGGCGGGCAACAGGATCTGAACGGCGGCAATTACAAGCTGTTCGGCTGCGCGGCGGGCGATGGCACGATTGCGCCTTATGGCAATTTCCCGCTGGCGCCTCCGGTCGCGGCGGGCGGACCGCCCTGCTATGCGGCGCTGTCCTATCCCAATCCCGCCAATCCGGTGCAGGTCTATGTGCCGGGCGTCAATCGCAAGAGCTTCTCCAATTTCTCGCCCAAGCTGGGGGTGCAATTGCATCCCTCGCGCGACATCATGGTCTATGGATCATGGTCCAAGGGCTATAAAACCGGCGGCTGGACCACGCGCCTGACCAACCCGCAGGGCAATGTTGCGCCTGATTTCAACGAGGAAAAGGCCACCACCATTGAGGCGGGCATCAAGTCCAGCCTGCTCGACCGCCATCTGCAAGTGAACATGGCGGCCTTCACCACGGCCTATAAGGGCGTTCAGCTCAACATCCAGATCGGCACTTCGCCCACCATCGCCAATGCGGGCGATGCGCGGATCAAGGGGCTGGAATTGGAGGTGGTCGCCGCCCCGGTGCGGGGCCTGACGATCAACGGCGCGGTTGGCTATATTGATGCCCATTACACCTCGCTCCTGCCCGCCGCGCTGGTCAATGCCAGCCCCATTCCGGGCATTCAGGCGGGCATCTATGTCGGCGCGCCTTTGCCCAAAACGGCGAACTGGAAGATCAATGTCTCGCCTCGCTATGAGATGAAGCTGGGCAATGGCGGCTCCTTTGTGGTGCTGGGCGATTGGACTCACACCACCGAGGTTTGGAACGACATCGCCCGCGCCCTGCTGCTGCGCCGCCCCACCAATGACATGTTCAACGCCAGCCTGACCTATAATGCGCCCGATGCCAAATGGTCGCTCACGCTGGGCGGGACCAATCTGTCCGACACGCGCTATATCACCAGCGGCGGGCTGAACATCGCGGCGGGCACGGCCTTTGGCACCTATAACCGGCCGCGCGAATGGTATCTGCGCTATGGGATGAAATTCTGATGGGCGAACGGGTTTTCCCCTGCGATCGCCTTGTCGGGCGCCATCCCTTGGCCGATACCACGCAGGCCATCGCGGCCGGTGAAGCGGTGCGGCGATCAAACCAATTGTGAGAATGTGATATGGAACAAGCATTTCGTCTGTTGATTGATGGCGCTCTGGTGGATGGAGCGGGAGAGATGCCGGTCATCAATCCCGCCACCGGGCGCGCCTTTGCAACCGCCCCGCGCGCGGATGCGGCGCAGCTGGACGAGGCGGTGGCGGCCGGGCGCGGTGCCTTTCCGGGCTGGGCCGCGCTTTCCTATGCTGAGCGCCGGGTCTTTCTCGAACGCTTTGCTGATGGTGTGGAGGCGCGGTTCGAGGAATTGGCCCGCCTGATGACAATGGAGCAGGGCAAGCCGCTGGATCAGGCGCGCGGCGAGGTAGGCGGCACGATTGCCGGGCTGCGCTGGTTTGCCGCGCAGGAGATCGCCCCCCATATCATCCGCGACACGCCAACCGAGCGTATCACCGAACATCACAGCCCGCTGGGCGTCGTGGCGGCGATCACGCCGTGGAATTTCCCGCTGATCCTGCTGGTGGTCAAACTGGCGCCCGCGCTGATCACCGGCAATGTGGTGATCGCCAAGCCCGCGCCGACCACCCCGCTCACCACGCTTTTGCTGGGCGAAGTGGCCGCCGACATTCTGCCGCCCGGCGTGTTTCAGACGCTGGCCGATGCCAATGATCTTGGCGCGGCTTTGAGCAGCCATCCGGGCATTGCCCATGTCAGCTTCACCGGATCGACGGCCACGGGCAAGAAGGTTTTGGCCAGCACCGCCGATACGCTCAAGCGCTTTACGCTCGAACTGGGCGGCAATGATGCGGCGCTGGTGCTGGACGATGCCGATGTGGCGACTGTGGCGCCCGCCATCTTTGGCGCGGCCATGGTCAATGCCGGACAGGTGTGTCTGGCTGCCAAGCGCGTCTATGCCCCGCGCGCGATCTATGATGATCTGTGCGATGCGCTGGGCGCTCTGGCGCGCGCCGCCGTGGTGGGCGACGGGCTGGATCAGGGCAGCCAGATCGGCCCGGTCCAGAACGCCGCGCAATATGCCAAGCTGATCGACTATCTGGCCGAGGCGCGCGAGCAGGGGCGGATCGTGGCCGGGGGCGCACCGATCGAGCGCGAGGGCTATTTCATTGCCCCCACCATCGTGCGCGATCTGCCCGGTGATGCGCGGCTGGTGCGCGAGGAGCAGTTCGGGCCGGTTCTGCCGGTGCTGGCCTATGACGATCTGGGGCAGGCGATCGCGGCCATCAACGCCAGCGAATATGGGCTGGGCGGCACGATCTGGACCGGTAATCCCGAACGCGGCGAACAGGTGGCGATGTTGATCGACAGCGGCACGGTCTGGGTCAACCGCCATCTTGATCTGCCATTTGATGTGGCGTTCGGCGGGGCCAAGCAATCGGGTATCGGGCGGCAACAGGGCATCGAGGGCCTGATGGAATTCACGCAGGCCAAAATCATCAACATCGCCAAGGGCTGAAAAGTCGCCCAAATCCCGCCCCAAAAAATCCCGCCCCAAAAAAACCGCCAAAGTGAGAGGACCATCCATGACAAAGCCCTATGTGCGGAGCGACGTCGCCGCCTTTCTTGCCGCCGGGCAGGCAAGCGGCGCTCTGGCCATCAATGAACTGCCGGTGGCCGAGGCGCGGGCGGCCATCCGCGCCATGGGGCAGGCGATGGATCTGCCGCCTGAACCTTTGGCGGTCGTGCGGGATATGGCCTGCGGATCGATCCCGCTGCGGCTATATGATGCGCGCGCGGCGCGTGAAACCGGCCCGCTGATCCTGTTTTTCCACGGCGGCGGTTTCGTGTTCGGCGATCTGGACAGCCATGATTCCTTTTGCCGCTTTGTGGCGCAGCGCTGCGATCTGCCGGTGCTGGCGGTGGATTATCGCCTCGCCCCTGAACATCCCTTTCCCGCCTTTGCGCAGGACGCCGAGGAAGTTGCCCGCTGGGTTGCCGCCGGGCCTGATGTGCTGGGCCACGCGCCGACCGGGATCGTGACCTGCGGCGACAGTGCGGGCGGGCATATGGCGATCCTTGTCGCCCAGCGCCTTGGGGCAAGGCCCGCCCAAAGGCCGGTGCTGGCGCAATGGGCGATCTATCCCTTTCTGGGCGCGGGCGATGACTGGCCCTCGTTCCGGGACTTTGGCGAGGGCTATATGCTGACCCGCGCCGCGATGGACTGGTTCGACGCGCTTTGCGGCAAGCCGGAGGGGGAGGCGCGCTACAATCTGCTGCTGGGGCCTGTTCCGCCCACCCCGCTGCTGATCCAGACCGCCGCGCTCGATCCGTTGCGCGATCCGGCGCGCCATTATGCGGATATGGCGCGGGCCGCAGGCGCCAGAGTGGTGCAGATCGAGGCGGAGGGCATGATCCACGGCTATGTCAACATGCGCGCCGCCTTGTCATCCGCACAGCAGGATGTGGAGAGCCTGCTGGCCGCGGGGATGGCGCTGCTGGCGGATTGATCCGGGGCCGGGCGGTTAATGGAGATGCCGCAGTTTGTCGGGATTGCGGGTCACATAGACCGCCCGGATGCGCCCCTCCTCGATCAGCAGGGCCGTGGTCTGCAGCAGGCCGTCGGGTTCGCGCGTGATGAAACCGGGCAGACCGTTGATCGTTGTCACGCGCAAAAGCTCTGAGGGGGCGCGGCGCAACCGGGCCAATGCGGCCTGCGCCCGCAGGAATTCGGCGGCGCCATGCAGCACCCGCGCCACTGCGGGCCGTTTTCCGCCGCCATCGGCATGGAATTGCACATCGCGCGCCAGAAGCGCGCTCAATTGCGCCATATCGCCTTTTTGCGAGGCTTCGAAAAAGGCGTTGGCGATGGCCTTGCCCTGATGATGATTGATGGGAAACCGGGGCCGCGCGTCACGGACATGGGTTCGCGCGCGCAGGACCAGTTGGCGGCAGGCCGCTTCGTTGCGGTCAAGGATGAGGGCGACTTCGGCAAAACTCTCGCCAAACACGTCATGCAGCAGAAAGGCCGCCCGCTCCAGCGGCGATAGGCGCTCCAGTGCCAGCAAAAGGGGCAGGGTCACATCCTCGGCCAGATCCTCCTCGACCGCCGGTTCGGGCAGCCACGGGCCGATATAGCTTTCCCGTTGAACCCGCGCGGATTTCAGATGATCGAGGCACAGGCGCGTGACTATCCGGCGCAGAAAAGCGGCAGGCACCGCTATCTGCGCATGATCCACGAGGCCCCAGCGCAGAAAGGCGTCCTGCACGATATCCTCGGCATCGGCGAGCGAGCCAAGCATGCGGTAGGCGACGCGCAGCAGACCCGTCCGCTGCGCGTCAAAGATCCGGCAGGCCGCCTGATTCATTTCCAGCCCATGTCCGCTGCATAGAAATTGAAGCCCACCGCTAGTCGGTTCCAGCCATTGATGACATTGATGGCCAGCGTCAACTGCACCTGCTCGGCCGGGGTGAATTGGGCGGCCAGGGCTTCATGCAAGGCATCGGGGGCGCGGCAGGTGGCGATCTGGGTCATATGCTCGGTCCAATCGAGGGCGGCGCGTTCGCGCGGTGTATAGCACGGGGCCTCGCGCCATACAGCCAGCAGATGGATGCGCTGCTCGCTTTCGCCCGCCCGGCGCGCGTCGAATGTGTGCATGTTCAGGCAATTGGCGCAACCGTTTATCTGCGAGACACGGATCTTGACCAGTTCCAGCAGCGGCTTTTCCAGCCCGCATTCGGCCACTTTGAGCGAATAGGCATACCATGCCTTGAAGATGTCGGGCGAGGCATGGTGAAGATCAAGGCGGGGGGTCATGGGGCATATCCTTTTTGACAGAGATGCCACCATGACGAGACGGGCCGGCGCATTGTGACATGACCCGCAAATTTTTATGGGATCGGCATCGCCAATGCCGCCGATATTACCAACCCACCATCACCGACTTGACCTCGGTAAAGGCCTCCACCCCATGCCGTCCATGTTCGCGGCCCAGCCCCGATTGTCGGAACCCGCCAAAGGGCAGGGCAAATTCCATGCCTGAACCGTTGATCTTGACCGACCCGGAACGCAGCTTTTTCGCCATCGCATGGGCATTGGCCAGATTGGCGGTCCAGACATAGGCCGACAGACCGTAAATGCTGTCATTGGCGCGCGCGGCCAGCGCATCGAGGTCATCATCGCCAAATTTCATGACCGAGAGGACCGGACCGAAAATTTCCTCGCGCACGATCGACATGGACGGATCGGCATCGACAAAGATCGTCGGATTGACGAAATAGCCCGGCCCCGAAGGCGCATCGCCGCCGGTGATCAAGGTCGCGCCCTCGGCTTTGCCCGCCTCGATATAGGCCATCACCTTGTCGCGCTGGGGGGCGGAGATCAGCGGACCCAAAGCCACGCCATCCTCGCTGCCCGGCCCAACACGCAGATTTTGCGTGAAGGCGACCAGCCCCTCGATAAAGCGGTCAAAGATCGCCTCATGCAGGAACAGGCGCGATCCGGCCGCGCAGACCTGTCCGCTGTTGCCGAAAATGCCCATGGCGACCGCGGGAATCGCGCGCGCCAGATCGGCATCGGGAAAGACGATGCTGGCCGATTTGCCGCCCAGTTCGAGGCTGACGCGTTTCAGGTCGCCCACGCTCTGATGCAGGATGGCCTTGCCGGTGGCGGTCGATCCGGTAAAGCTGATCTTGTCGATGCCGGGGTGGGCCACCAAGGCCGCACCCGCCTCGGCGCCCGTCCCCGTGACGACATTGACCACGCCGGCCGGAAAGCCCGCCTGCGCCGCCAGTTCGGCCAGGCGCAGCCCCGACATGGGCGCCAGTTCGGCAGGTTTCAGCACCACCGTGCAGCCCGCCGCCAGCGCCGCTGACACCTTGGTGCAGGTGATGGCAAAGGGCGCGTTCCACGGCACGATCAGCGCCGCCACGCCCAGCGCCTCATGCGTGGTATAGCCATGCCAGTTGCCCGGCACTGACATCGGCACCGTCTCGCCCGTCAACCGCCGGGGCCAGCCCGCGTGATAGCGGATCGCGCTGATCGCGCTGCCCACGGCCATCATCCGCGAAACGCCGTAGGGCATGCCATTGTCGATGGTTTCCATCGCGGCCAGTTCGTCGCGGTTTTCCTCGACCAGATCGGCAAGGCGCAGCAGCAGGCGTTCGCGCTCGGCGGCGGGCATGGCGGACCATGACGGGGCATCAAAGGCGCGGCGCGCGGCGCGCACGGCCTGATCGACCTCCTCCGCCCCGCCTGCGGCAATCGCGCCGATGGCGGTTTCGCGCGCCGGGTCCAGGACCGGGATGGTCGCCCCCGTGCCTTCGCGCCATGCGCCGTCGATGAAATGGCCCGAGAGGGCGGCGATACGCGCGCGGGCGGTGTCGAAAATCGGGTTCATGCTTGTTGCTCCTGACGCGCGGATTGCAGAATGAGGTCGCTGGCTTTCTCGCCGATCATCACGGCGGCGGCATTGGTGTTGGCGCCCACCAGCAGCGGCATGATCGAGGCATCGGCCACGCGCAGGCCACCTATGCCGTGCACCCGCAATTGCGGATCGACCACCGCATCGGCCCCCAAGCCCATCGCGCAGGTGCCGACCGGATGATGCACCACGCCCGACAATTGCGCCTTCATCGCGTCAAGCGCCTCGTCGCTGGTGATGTGGGCGCCGGGCAGGGTTTCCTCGATGACATAATCGGCAATCGGACCATGCGCGAAAATCCGCCGCGAAATCGTCAGGCCCTTTTTCAGCACGTCCCAGTCGCGTTCATCGCCCAGCAGGTTGAGATGGATGCGCGGGGCGGAGCGAAAATTACTGTCCAGCAGCGACACGCTGCCTCGGCTTTTGGGGCGCAGCAGGCAGATCGAGTTGTAGAAACAGTCCTGCTTGGGGCGAGCGAAGCCGGGGAACCAGATATTGGCGTCCACCCGCACCGGGCTGGACATGATCTGAAGGTCAGGGCGGTCAAGCCCGTCCTGTGAGCGCGCCAGAATGCAGGCCGCCGCGATCTGGTTGGCAAAGGGGCCGGAACGCAGGAAATACCAGCGCAGAAAGGCCAGCGCCGCGCGGTCAAAACGCAATTGCTGGGCAAAGCTGTGGGGCGGAGCGGCGTCATATTGATGGGCAAGGCGCACATGCTCCTGCAGGTTTTGCCCCACGCCCGGCAATTCATGGACAACACCGATGCCATGCCGCGCCAGATCCGGCGCCCGGCCAATGCCCGACAGCATCAGCAGTTGCGGCGAACCATAGGCCCCGCCGCAAAGGACGATCTCGCGCCGGGCGGTGACGGTCTGCTCGACGCCTTCCTTGTCAAAGGCGATGCCGGTGGCGCGCTTGCCGGAAAAGAGGATGCGGCTGACCTGGGCATGGGTGATGACGCGCAGGTTGGAGCGGTCGCGGATCGGTTCCAGATAGGCCTTGGCCCCGCCGCAACGCTCGCCGTTTTTCAGTGCGACCTGCACATCTGCGCAGCCTTCATTGCCGATGCCGTCATAATCGGGATTATAGGCATAACCCTGCAGGGCGGCCGAAGCGCGCAATTCCTCGGCCATCAGGCGCGAGACATCGACCGGGCGCACGCCGATCGGCCCGCCCTTGCCGCGCCATGGGTTGCCGCCGGTCCAATGGTCCTCGCTGCGCTTGAAATAGGGCAGGAGGCTTTTGTAATCCCAGCCCGTGCAGCCCAGTTCGGCCCAATCGTCGAAATCGAAAGGATGGCCCCGGAAATGCACGGTGCCATTGATCGAGGACGACCCGCCCAACACCCGCCCGCGCGGCAGGGGAAAGACCTTGCCGTCAAGATGCGGTTCCGGCTCGGAGGCAAATTGCCAGGTCAGCGCGGGATTGCGCAAAGCCTGAAGAAAGCCCAGCGGCATGCGGATATAGGGATGGTTGGCCTTGCCCCCCGCTTCGAGCAGGAGGACGCGGTTTTGCGGTTCGGCGCTCAGCCGGTTGGCCAGTACGCTGCCCGCCGATCCGGCGCCCACGATGATATAGTCGAATTCAAGCTTGGACACGTTGAAATCCCTTGGGGCAAAGGCCGTTCATGCCAGCCAGAGGAAGGAGGAGGCCCGCGAGCCGCATCGCCGCGCGCAGGCATCGCGCAGGCCGGCCAGCATAGGATCGCCCCCTTGGGCACCGGGCAGGCCGTCGGGCAGCATGTGGGGCGCGCGCAAGCGCCGTCCCTGCATCCGCAGCACGTCGCGGGCCAGAATGTAATCGCTGTAGGTTGTCAGGCCGATGACCGTGCCCGCCATCGGGCGGTCCTTTTCGCTCATCAACAGGCGGATGATCTCGCCTGCCGGGTCGGCGCAGGGATGGCCTGCGGCATCGGCCCATGCCCGGATCGCGGCGGCTTCGGGCAGGCGCGCGTCGAGGATGAAATGAAACCCGGCGGCGGCTTGCGCGCGCGGCGCCATGGCCAGCCCCGGCAAGACCGCCATGGCCCCCAGCACGGCGCGGCGCGTTGCATATGCCCCGCTCATTTCCGGCCCTTTCGCGCCAGCCAGTCGGCCACCTGCGCCAGTTCGCGGTCGGTCAATTCCACGCGGGTAAAAGTGGGCATGTTGACCAGACCATTGCGCACCACGGCCTTGACATAATCGGCGGTCAGATCGCGCCGGTCGGGCAATTCGGCCTGTCCCTTGGGCACGCGGCGGGCCAGCATGAATTTGCCGGTGCTGGGGCCGATATGGCAAAAGGCGCATTTCTGGCCGAACAGCTTTTCGCCCGGATTGGCCGATTGCGCGCCGTAAGTGATCGCCCCCAGCGCGGTGGTGGCGATGGGCGTGGCGTTTGCCGATTTTGGGGCTGTTTTCTGCGGCGCTGCCGGGCCCTGCGCGTCGGCGGGCATGGCGATCAGCGCCAGGGTAAGGACAAGCCCAAGGATAAAGGCAAGGATGCGGATCATGGCCGGTCTCCCCCATGGGCGCGGCTGCCGATGCCGTTGCGGCCCGGCGCGATGATGTTGTTGGGATCGAGCGCGGATTTGACCCGGTTGTTGAGCCGCGCCAGCGCGCCATCGGCAAAATCATAGGTGGCGGCCACCTCGTCCATATAGGAAATATGGCCGCGATATTCGCCAAAGCCGCTGGCGGCGGCCTCTTTCAGCAGGTGGCGATAGAGCTTGTCCACGCGCGCGATGGCTTCCGGCTCGTCGCGGTTGTAAAGGATCAGGCTGACGTTGTTGATATGGCGCCGCCCGATGGTAAAGCTGGCGTAATAATCCTGCCCGACCTCTTCATAATAGGCTTTGATCTTCTTGGCATAGGCCAGCGCCATCGCGCCATCCTGCGGCAGGACCGGGGCAAAGCTGAGATGCCCGCCACGCCCGCCATACCAATTGACCGATTGCAGGCCCATGGTGGTGGGAATGCCGGTGGCCGATTTTTCCAGCGGATCGCCGCGTTTCCAGATCTCGAACTGCAGCGCGCTGCCCAGACGCGGTTCGAACAGGCGGCGGATCAGCGCGACCTGCGCCATCACGCTGCCCTCATCGCCAAACAGGCTGATCTTGGCGTTCCACCAGCCAAGGCCGAGCTTCGCCATCATCTTTTCCGAAACGCTGTCGGGCAGGGCGCCGGGGCCATCATACCAATCGGCGCGCTGCGACATGGTCGAGGCCGCGCGCACGGGCGATCCGAACACGATATTGTGCTGGATGATATCGCGGCGGCGCAGGTCGCACAGGATGTCGAGCGCCCATTCCGCATCATCGAACCGGGGCAGGGCCAGCGTGATCTTGGCCGTCATTTCCGGTTCCGGTTGCAGCCAGAGGCCCGCCTTGACCACCACGCCAAGGTTCGACTGCATGAACATCTGGTCCCAGCCGGGGCCATAGCCGTATTTATAGCTCTGCCAGCCCTTGGCCCCGGCCATCGCGCCCATGCCGGTGCGCAGCAGCGAGCCATCGGGCATCACCACTTCGAGCCCGCACAGCGTTTCGCAATGGTCGCCATAGGGGGTGTAGCCGATGCCGCGATCCAGCGCATTGCCGATCACGCTGCCCCATGAATTGCCCGGCACGCTCATCCACAGCGAGGGGGCATGCTGGCGCAGATGGCGGAACAGGTCGAAATAGCCCACGCCCGGCTCGATCAGACAGGAGGCCTGTTTTTCGTTAACGTCGAGAATGCGGTTCATCCGCGAAAGGTCGAGGATGAGGTCGCCCTTCTCCTTGGGCGAGGACGCGCCATAGCCCAGATTCTTGCCCCGGCTGACCGGCCAGAGCGGGGTCTTGTGCTGATTGGCGATGCGGATGACGGCCTGCACCTCCTCCACGCTCGAAGGGGCGAGGATCGCGCTGCAATCATGGTCCAGCCCATCGCCCATCGCATAGGGATCGATATAGGTCTGGCGGTCCTCTTCGCCCGAAAGGACCCATTGATCGCCGATCGCGCGGCGGAAATCGGCCAGTGCCTTGTCAAAGGCCGGGGCATTCATGCCGTGGGGCAACAGGATCGACATGGCTTCTCCTTTCACGCCTTAGCGGCGGCCTGTTGGCCGGCCCAGTGGCGCGGATGGAATTGCCAGCCGATGCCCGCCGCCACAAAGGCCACGGCCGCGACCACGATGAAGGGCACGGTAAAGCCGCCGGTCCGGTCCACGCCCGCGCCGATGGCCACGATCCCGGCCGCCGCGCCCAGATGGAAGGCCGCCGTCAGCAGCGAGATGACCTGTGGCAGCGCCCGCACCCCATAGATATGGCGCGCCAGCACCGGCGCCTGAACGATCACCCCGCCATGCGAAACGCCGCGCAGGATGGTGAAGGCAAGGAAAGTGGCATAACCGGCCAGCGGGAAAGTGGCCAAAGCCGCCACGCCGCACAGCGCCCAGCACAGCGCCACGCCCTTGGTCGAGAGCCGGTCGAACACCCATCCGAACAGGATCTTGCCCAGCCCGGAAATCAGCATGACGATGGTAAAGCCCAGCGCCGCCACTGTCGCGCCCAAGGTGGTGTGCTTTTCGATGAACAGCGGGATATATTCGTTGATGCCGTTGCTGATCACGCCCGACATGGCCGTCGCCAGAATTAGCATCCAGAATTGCGGCGTCTTGCGGAACGAGGCGAAATTCTCGCCCAGATCGGGCGCACCGCCGGTGGGGCGTCCCTTGCCGGGGTCCAGTTCGTCGGCGGTATAGCCATAGGCCTCGGGCGTTTCATGCACCAGCAGCGAGATCGACAGTCCCACCAGAACCAGCACGATCAGCCCCGCCGCGCCCGCCGTGGCATGCCATCCGAAATGGTTGACGCCCATGCGCGTGCTCATGGGCACGATAAACCCGGCCAGCGCCCCGCCGAGCATGGCAAAGCCGGTGTTGCGGCCAAGACTGGCCGAATACCAGCGCGCCAGCGTCACCTGAATGGCGATCACGCTCCACACCGAACAGACCCCGGACACGGCGGCCAGCGCATAGTAAAACGGCAGCGAATGGGCGAAATAGAGCAGGCTGGTGGCGATCCCGATCACAAAGACCGAGGGCACCAGCACCTTTTTGGCCCCCACCCGAACCAGCAAAGGCCCGGCCACCAATCCGCCCAGCGCCGATGTGGCCGATTTGATGGCCATGAAGCGGGTGGTTTCGCCGATGGTCCAATGCATCGATTCGAGAATGGAATTGTACATCACGGGCATCATCATCGACACGCCCGCCAAGGCGATGCCCCACACGAGGAATCCGGCGATGATATTCATGCGCGCCAGACGGTGCGCCTGGGCAACGGAGATTCGCTCTCCACTCATGGTCTTTCTCCTCGCGGGGTGGAGCATGTCTGCGGTCCATCCCATATGTTTTTATAATCGAATGATTTTTGTATTCTGCCCAAGGTCATGATGCCCCGCGCTGGCCACCGGCCCAGATGCCGTGGTTGCCCGGTGCCAACAGGCCCGCCGGGTCCAGCGCGTCCTTGAGCGTGGTGTAGAAACGGGCCATCGCGTTCTGGCCAAAGGCGAATTTGCCCTGCACATGATCGACCAGCGCGACATGGGCGCGATAAGGCGCGCAGCCCCATGTCGCCACTTCATCGCACAGATGGCGGACCGCCGCGCGGGCGGCATCGACGCGGGCCTGATCGGCCGCATCAAACATCACCAGACTGGCGCTGACCATGCTGCGCGGAAAGCAGAGCAGGCCGAAAGCGCCGATCAGGCCATGGCGCGCCATGGTCTCGCCCAGCAGGGTTTCCGCGCGGCGGGCATAATCGGCATCAATGGGCAGAACCGGTGAAAAATCCATATGGCCGAAACTGTCGCCAAACACGCCTTTGAGCCGGTCGAGCAGCACCTGATTGGGGATTCCGGCGGCGATCAGGTCGCGCGGCTCGACGTCCTCAGGCCCCGCATCGCCCGCATATTGGCGCATCTCCATCACCGCGCCGGGGATCGCGGCCACTTCGCGCTCCAGCAGATCGCGGCGGGCGCGAACCAGCGCTTCGTGACCATAAAGGCCGAAGCGCAAATTCCAGCGACCGGGCCGCAGCACCTGACGCAGGTTTTCGGCGGTAAAGCGCCCTTCGCCCGATCCTGTGGCCATGGGCGGCGAGGAAACCAGCATCGGCACGCCTTGTAGCACGCCTGATTGCAGCAGTCGGCGCACCATGGCGATCAGGGGCACGATGTCCTCCTCGGCCTCGCAGCGGATCGTGCCGGTGGCGATGACCTCGGGCCGGGGCATCAGATGCAGCCCGGCCTTGGTGACAATGCCAAGGTTGGACTGTTTGAACAGATCATCGACCGCCGGGCCAAAACCGCGCCTGTGCCTATGCCACAGCGGGCTTTCGGGTAGCGCGCCTTGCCCTGTGCGCAGCAGCGAGCCATCGGGCAGCACCACCTCCATCCCGCACAGGGCCGAGGCATGATCGCCCATCACGTTATAACCGATGCCATGCTCGAGCGCGTTGCCGATGATGCTGCCCCAGCCCAGATCGGGCACCGACATCATCAGCGGCACATTGTCCCGGCGCAGCGCGGCATAGAGGTCGGCAAAGCTGACGCCCGGCTCGATCACGGCGGTGCCATGGGTGGCGTCAATGTCCAGAATCCGGTTCATCCGCGAGAGGTTGATCACCACCGCGCCATCGGCAACCGGGGCCGATCCGCCATAACCGTAATTGCGCCCCTTGGATGAGGTCCAGACGTGCAGACCGCTTTCGCGGGCCACGCGCAGGGCCGCCTGAACCTGTTCGACATTGGCCGGTTGGACGACCAGCGCCGGCCGGTGGCCATGGGGCGCGGGGCCTTCAAACGGATCATGAAAGGCGCTCAGGCCGCTTTGATCGTCCAGTACGGCCTCGGCCCCCAGCACGGCGGCAAAGCGGGTCTGTGCGGCCGAAAGCGCGGCAGGGTCCGGCACAGCGGGCGCAATCGCGGCTGACATGAAACGCTTCTCCCAAGTGTTTGCGCCCCTCATGAACGGGGGCTTTTAAAATAGAACACCATTCTATGAACGGCGCTGCTTGTCGTCAATGCCCAAAGTTCCACTTGACAGAATGGTGTTTCATTGAGCATTTGACGATTCGTGAATACACTTGTTTCCATGGTTTGGGAGAAGATGCAATGGCTGCGCGCACAGGGGCCGAATATAAGGCTGGGCTGAAGGATGATCGGGTCGTCTATCTGGGGGATGGCAAGGTTGATGTGGCGAATGATCCGCGCCTTGCCGGGTCGGTCGATGGCATGGCAGGCTATTTCGATTGGCAGCACACCTATGCCGAGGATTGCCTGATTCCCGACCCGGAACGGTCGGGCGAAAAGATGAGCGTCAGCCTGATGCTGCCCAAAAGCGCCGAGGATCTGGCGATCCGCCATCGTGGCCTGGAGCGTCTGGCGCGTTATTCCAACGGTATGTTGGGCCGCACGCCCGACTATGTGAACGTGGTGCTCTCGGGCCATACCGCGCGCGCCGACATCTGGGCGCGGGGCAAGCCGGAGGGCTATGAACGCCTGAAGAAATTCCACCGCGAGGTGATCGAGGGCGACCTTTCGATGACCCACACCATCGTCCACGCCAATATCGACAAGAGCGTGGGCGATCTGGCCGGGATGAACACCGATCTGACGCTGCGCGTGGTGGGCCGCAATGAAAACGGCATCATCGTGCGCGGGGGCAAAGTGCTGGCAACGCTCGGGCCGCTTGCCGATGAACTCTACGTCTATTCCTCGGCGCCGATCCCGTCGGGCGGCGAGGATTATGCGCTGATCTTCTCGATTCCGGTCAACACCAAAGGTGTGATCCAGATCTGCCGCGATCATTACGGCACCAATGCCAGCGTGCAGGACGCGCCTTTCTCGTCGCGCTTTGACGAACAGGACGCTTTTGTCATCTTTGACGATGTGGAAGTGCCCTATGAACGCGTGTTCTGCGAAGGCGATCTCAACGTCTATAACAACCTCAACCAGGGCGTATCGCCGGGCAACACGCTGCAGCAGACCGCGATCCGCGCGATGGTGAAGCTGGAATTCGCTTATGACCTGTGTTCGAGCATCCTGAAGGTTTCGAACAGCATCGCCCGGCCCGATGCGGCCGAAATGCTGGGCGAGATCCACGCCTATCTCTCGCTGACCCGTTCGGCCATCGTGGCGGCCGAGGCGCGGGCGCATGACTGGGGCGCGGGGGCCTTTTTCCCGCACCGCGACCTCTCGGTGCTGCGCTGCGTGATGCCGGGCTGGATGACGCGGGTGAACCAGATCATCCGGGCCATCGGTTCGCACAATCTGCTCTGCACGCCCTCGCTGGCCCTGTTCGAGGATCCCGAAATCGGCGATATGTTGCGTAAATACCTGCCCGGCGCGGCAGGCATGAGCGCCGAGCAGCGCGCCAGCATCATGCGCACGGCATGGGATTTTGCCGGTTCGGCGCTGGGCAGCCGCATTGAACTCTATGAGATGTTCTATCTGACCAGCCAGGGCCGCGCGCGCATCGGCGATCACATGTATGCCCAGCGCGACGGCGAATGGGGTCAGGTGCGCGAATTTCTGGCCAAGTCGGGTGCCATGCCCAATGTGGAGTGGAAATGAGCGGGAACATGATCGCGGCGCTGGACGGAGAGTTCCGCGCCGCCATGCGCCTGCTGGCCAGCGGGGTGGCTTTGGTCACCACGCTGGATGCGGCAGGCGCGCCCTGCGGCATCGCGATGACGGCCTTCATGTCGCTCAGCATGGAGCCGCCCTCGCTCTTGCTGGCGATCAACCGAACCGCTTCCTTGCTGGCGCCTTTGGAAGACAATGGGCGCTTTGCGGTCAATATTCTGGCCGCCGATCAGGCCGCAGCCTGCCAAACCTTCGTCACCACCGCGCCGGGGCAACGCTTCGGCACGCTGGACTGGTGGATGGAGGACGGGCTGCCGCTTGTGGAATCCTGCGTTGCCACTATCCTGTGCCGCGTTGAACAGACAGCGGATTTCGGGAGCCATAGGGTGGTGACGGGCGTGGTGGAAAAAGTGACCGTGGGCGGCGGTGAGCCGCTGGTCTATGTCGATGGGCGCTATGGCCGGGTCAGTGTGGATGGCTGAAGCGCCTGAAGGCAGCAGCCGCGACAGGTTTCTGATCGCGGCTGACGACCAGTTTATCGAAAGCGGCTATGACCGCTGCACCATCCGCGCCATCGCCGCGCGGGCGGGGACCAGCCTTGCCTCGCTCAGCCGCAACTGGAGCGGCAAGCAGGAATTGTTCACCGAGGTGTTCCGCCGCCACTTCGACCCGATCCATGCCGCGCAAAACGCCGGTTTCGATGTGATCGAGGCCTCGGGCGAACTTTCGGCCCGTGCGGTGATCGCGGCCTTCTTCGGCTCGGCCATGCTGGGCGAGGGGGCTGATGTGCAGAAAAGCCACCGCATTTACAGCCTTGCCCTCGTCGATCCTTCCGACGAGGCCCGCCTCATCACCCGCCAACTGGCCGAGCCGGTCCGGCGACGGGTGATCGGCCTGCTGCGCCAATGTCTGCCTGACCTCAACGAGGCGCGCTTCTTCCTGGCCATGAATGTGGTGCTGGGCGTCTATATCTACCCCCTCGCGCGCGGTGAGCGTCTGGCCGGGGTGATGGGTTTCGATCTGGCCTCGCTCGACTGGAATGAGGCGGTTGGGATGTTGGCCGATATGGTTTGCCGGGGGATCGAGGGGTAAGGATATTAAAGGGGCCTCCGGCGGGCAAAGGGTCTCGACCCTTTGCAATCCCGTTACTGTCTATGCTGCGTCAAGGTGGCAGCCGAGGTTGATGTCCCAGTCTCTGAAATTTTAAAGCCTGCGGCGCAGACAAGCACGAGTTTGCCGCGCCGCAGGCTTTAATTATTTCGCGCCCGGCGTCCAACCAAACACCACCCCATTAACGGGATTGCAAAGGGACAAGTCCCTTTGCCCGCCGGAGGCATCCTTCCCCAAGAAAAAGAGCGAGAGCCAAAGCCCCCGCTCTTTCCCATCCTTCACACTTCTTCCAAAGCCTTCACCGCGCCAGCCTCGGCCCAGTTGCCATGCAGGCCGAAGCGCAGACGCACCGGGATGGCGATGGTGGCGATGGGCCCTGCCGCGATATTGGTGGCCTCAAAGATCAGCAGGTCGCTGCTGCGGTTTTCCAGACGGTTGCAGACCATAACAATCCAGCCGTCGCCCTCGCGGTCTGATCCGGGGCGGGGGACGAAGCATGGCTCCTGGATTGAGGAGACCGGGCCGCACCACCATTTCTGCTCGGCGCCGCTTTCCAGATCGACAAAGCCCAGCGTGTTCATCACCCAGCCGCCCGCGCTGCCGCCTTTCAGCTCGACCGGCTGAGAGGGATCGATCACGACCATCCAGCCATAGCGGTTCTTTTGCCCGGTAAAGCGATCATCGATGCGGGGAAATTCGCCGATCATGTCGGAGAGGCGCTGCGAGCGGTATTCCTCCTCGTTCTGAGCCAGATCGACGGTCCAGCGCGTCAGATAGGTTGCACCTGCCACCGGATCGAAGGGCGCGTCGTTGATGTCGGGGAAGAAGGGCATCATGTTGTTGGCCGCCACGGGCAGATCGAGATGCAGTTTCGTGCCGTCCTGATGCGCGTTCATCACATGGGCGGTGAAGCAATTGCCGCCCTTGAACCAGCGGATGTCCTGCGCGGTGGTGCCCGCCTTGCGCGGCATGACGGCCAGATAGGTGGGCTGCGAGGTGTCAAAGCCGAAATGGGGTTTGCCTGCCTTCAGGCGCTCCCAACTGCTGGTCATCGGCATCACCGAAAACAGCGCATAATCGGGCGTGATCGCGAAATCATGCATCATGCAGTAATAGGGCACCTCGAACCACACGTCATAGAGCAACTCGCCCTCGGGGCTGATCTCGTAATAGGTCATATCCCGGGTCAGCAGACCCTTGGACGCATAGCCAAAGCCGCACATATTGCCCGTGGCCGGGTCGGTCTTGGGATGGGCGGTGAAAGTCTCGCCCTTCATCCGCCCGTCAAAATCGGTGTAGCCCTGCGTTTCCAGACTGACCGGGTCCATCACCAGCGCGGGGCTATCTTCTTTCAGAGCATAGAGCCGCCCGCCGTGGATATAGGCATTGGTGTTGGCGGTGCCGCGGATCTTGCCCTTGACGCTTTCATCGTCGGTCAAAGGATTGCGATAGGCGCCGAACAGCGCGCGTCCGGCCTCATTCTCCAGCTTCCACTTGTCGGTCTTGGCCCAGCGCTGGGTGAAATCGACGCGGCCATCCTTGAAGCGGAACATCGAGATCATGCCGTCGCCGTTGAACGCGATGTCATCGCCCAGCAGGGGCGGGAACTGATGCTCGGGCTGAACGCGATAGAAGCAGCCGTCCATTTCGTGCGGGATCGTGCCGCGCACGTCAAGGTCATGGACGTTCGCCTCCACCCGCGAGGGGGTGTTGAAGCCGGTGAAGGCCGGAACGTCAGGGAATGTTGTCATGTCATCGTCTCCCAAAGGCGCGTTGGGGGAGTCGCGCTGAAAATAGAATGCTGTTCTATCGTGACTCGGGCGGGCTGTCCAGATAGGGCGTGAAAAGGATAAACATGAGGTAAATCAGTGCATTGATGGTGAATACACCTGTAATCATCTTTGATTGACAGAGCGTGAATCGCATTTTATAAGAATGGCATTCCACCAGAAAGAACGCGACTAAAGCCGCTCCTTCTGGTGCCGGTGAATTGTGATAACCATGAAATGAATGGGGAGGATTGAGATGAAACGTTGCGATCGCGCGGCGATGTTCCTGCTGGGCGTTGCGGCCAGCGCTTTGCTGCCGGCCATGGCCCAGGCCGCAGACGCGCCGCCGGCCCCGTCCAATGACGAAATCGTCGTCACGGCCCAGTTCCGCAAGGAAAGCGCGCAAAAGACCGCAGTTTCCATTGATGTGCTTTCGGCCGAAACGCTGACCCGCGCGGGTGTGGCGCAGGCGACCGATCTGGCCCGCCTCTCGCCCGGTGTTCAGATCACGCAGGGCGGCAGCGCGATTCAGGTCTATATCCGCGGCGCAGGCGACTTCTCGACCACGGGCTATTCCAACCCTGCCGTGGCGCAGGTCTATGACGGCGTCTTTGCCGCGCGCAGCCAGTTTGTCGCCGCCACCTTCTATGACCTTGAGCGCGTTGAAGTGCTGAAGGGTCCGCAGGGTACGCTTTATGGCCGCAATGCCACGGGCGGCGCTCTCAACATCATCCCGGTCCAGCCCAAACTGGGCCAGTTCGAGGGTTATGTCAGCGCCGGTTTCCAGAATTACAACGGCTATAATGCCGAAGGCGCAATCAACATCCCGTTGGGCGAGAAAGTGGCCGTGCGCGCCTCGTTCCAGGGTGTGTCGCGCGATGGTTATATCACCGATGGCACCGACGATGACAAGCATCACGCGCTGCGCCTTCAGGTAAAGGCCCAGCCGACCGAAGCGCTGACGCTGCGCCTTGGCGTCAATTATCAGCATCTGGGCGGGCGCGGTCCGGGCAAGGTGGTTTATGAGCCGACCGCTCCGAACGCGCCGGGCATCACCAATCCCCAGCCGATCATCCCGGCCAACCGCTGGACCTCGATCAACCAGTCGCTCAATACGCTGATCGGCAGCGTGACGGCGCCTCCGGGCATCTATCCGCTCGACACCAGCAAGGTCTATCAGAACGTCGATGTGCTGGGCATCAACGGCCATATCGACTGGAATCTTGGCCCGGCCGTGCTGACCGTGATCCCGGCCTATCAGCGCGTGACGCAAGACTCGCTGGTCATGCCCGCGCTCTATTTCGGCACGAACAACTATTTCACCGGCGCGCCGTCCGTCTCGGAAGGCCAGACGCTGGAAGTGCGCCTTGGCCATGCCGACAATCGCGTCAAATGGGTGTTGGGCGGCTATTATTTCAACGAGGATCAGGATAGCTACAATGCCGTCCGCCTCGGCCGCGCGTCCGACACCGCCTTTATCGCCAAGCTGAACACCCGCGCCTATGCCGCCTTCGGCGAGGCGACCTATTCGCTGACCAGCCGTTTCCGCGCCACGGCGGGCCTGCGCTATACCGATGAAACCAAGTCGGTGGACGGCCACCGTTATGCCATCGCGGGCAGCCTGGCCTGTCCGGCGGGCGGCACGGCGATCGGCGGTTCCTGCGAGATCCTGACCTCGTCGGGCACGTGGGTGAAGGGCACCTATTCGGCCAAGCGCTTGAACTATAAGGCGGGCGTGGAATTCGACGTGACGCCCCAGAACATGCTCTATGCCAGCGTCGTCACCGGTTTCAAATCGGGCGGGCAATCCAACGCCGACATCGACCCGTATAAGCCCGAGGACGTGACCGCCTATACGATCGGTTCAAAGAACCGCTTCTTTGGCCGCCTGCTGCTGATCAACGCCGAATTGTTCTATATGGACTACAAGAACCGGCAGGAGAATTTCTCGCAGCTCGACCGCGGCGGCGCGCAGGTTTCCTCGCTGTTCAACGCGGGCAAGGCCGTGGCCAAGGGCATCACGCTGGAGGCCACGCTGCGCCCGACGATGAATGACTCCTTCCATGTCGGCGTCGAATATACCGAGAGCAAGTACAAGGACTTCTCCTATCAGGTCTATCGCGCAGCCAGCCCCGATCCGACGACCACCTGCGGCGTGACCCCGATCACGGGCGGCAATGCGCGGATCGGCTATTGGACGGTCAATTGCAACGGCTTCCAATTGCCGCGCACGCCCAAGTTTTCGGGCAATGTTAATTACACCCACACGTTTGACCTGAAGGACGGCGCGCGGGTGGAATTCACGCCGGATATGAGCTTTGCCTCCTCGCGCTGGCTCTCGGCCGAATTTGTCGAGAATGCGCGGGCCGATGCCTATGCCCTGTTCAACGCCAGCCTGACCTATTACGCGCCGGGCGACCGTTTCTCGGTTCAGGCCTTTGTCCGCAACATCGGCAATACCGCCGTTTACACCGGCACCCAGCAATATCCCTTCATCGCCAATTACAATGGCCATGACATTGCGCCGCCGCGCACGTGGGGCGCCCGTGTGCGCGCCAAATTCTAACGGCTGACGCCCCGATCAAGGGGTGACGGGAAAGGGCGCGCGATCCGCTTTCGCGCGCCCTTTTGCTTGGCCGCGCCCCGTTGGCGGGGAAGAAAATCACGCATTCGCGGTCATGAATACAGTTGATTTCATCGTCGACTCGTTTATAAAAAGAACATCGTTCTTTTAGATAGAACAGGAATAAGCAATGCGTCTCGCAAGATTTGATGGTGGCCGGATCGGGGTCTGTGTGGGCGACGAAATCGCCGATGTGACGCAGGTCTGCGGTGTTGATCCCGCCCAGTGGCCGCCGGTCGGCCCGCTGGTGCTGATCCGCGATTTCGCCGCCCTGCGCCCCCGGATCGAGGCCGCGCTGGCCACCGCGCCGCGCAAGGCGCTGGCCGATGTGCGGCTGGAAACGCCTGTGCCCTGGCCCAACAAGGTCATCGCCTATCCGGTCAATTATCATGCCCATGGCCGCGAAATGCAGGCCGGCTATCGCGCCACCAATCAGGGATTTTTCCTCAAGCCCTCTTCCTCGGTGTCCGGCCCCAATGATCCGGTGGTCCTGCCCCATGTGCCGGGGCGCGAGGTGCATCATGAGGCGGAGCTGGGCATCATCATCGGCAAGACCTGCCGCTCGGTCCCGCGTGAAAACTGGCGCGAGGCGGTGTTCGGCTATGCCTGCCTGATGGACATGGTGGTGCGCGGCCGCGAAGAGCGCGTGTTCCGCAAGGCCTATGACACGTTCTGCCCGGTCGGCCCGTGGATCACCACGGCCGATGAAGTGCCCGATCCCGACCAGCTTGAGATGAACCTGTGGGTCAATGGCGAGCTGCGCCAGCACGCCAATACGCGCGATCTGGTGCTCGACATTCCCGGCATGATCGAGACGGCTTCAGCCGTGATGACGCTGCAGCCGGGCGACATCATCGCCACCGGCACGCCGCAAGGCGTCGCTCCCATCGTCGATGGCGACAAGGTGTGCATCTCCATCACCCGCCTTGGCGAAATGAGCGTCGATGTCGTGCAGGGCACCGAAGGGGCCAGCGAGGTTTTCGCCGCGCCCTACGTCCCGCCTATCATCAAGCAGGATTGAACGCGCCATGGCCGACATTGCCACGCTCGATGACCTTTACGCCGCCTTCACCGCGCTCAACATGGAGGGGGGCTGGCACCGCCGGTTCCCCGCGCTCTGGGCCCAGCCGCGCGCCAATTTTCTGCCGCATCAGTGGCGCTATGCCGATGTGAAGCCGATCCTGGCCCGCGCGGGTGAACTGATCGGCACGGACAAGGCCGAGCGGCGCAATTTGACCATGTTCAACCCGGTTGAGGGCAATGTCTATTCGACGCTGCGCTCGATGGTGGCGGCCTATCAGATGATCCGCCCCGGCGAGACCGCCCGCGCCCATCGCCACACGCCCAACGCCCTGCGCCTCATTCTGGAGGGGCGGGGGACCTATACCGTGGTCGACGGGCATCAGGTGGAGATGCGGCCGGGCGATGTGCTGTTGACGCCGGCATGGGCGTGGCATTCGCATGACAATGTCGGGCCGGATGATTGCTACTGGATGGACTTTCTCGACGTTCCGCTGGTCCATCTGCTCGAACCGATGTTTTATGAGCCCCATCCCGATGGGGTCGAGGCCGACCCTGTGCCGGTGGCCAGCTCGCCGCTGGCGTTCCGGCGCGAGGATACGCTGGCGCGGCTCGACGTGGCGGGGGCGGTCGATGATGCCCATGCCTCGGTGCAACTGGGCGATCCGGCGCTGAAAACCATCCGGCTGGATATGCAAAGGCTGGTCGCCGGGCGGGAAACCGCGCGATGCCGCACCACGGCCAACATCATCTACGCCGTGGTCGAAGGCCATGGCCAGACCGAAATCGACGGCCAGACCTTCAACTGGAGCTTTGGCGACACGGTCGCGATCCCGGCATGGCGGCCCTATCGCCACCGGGCGCAAAGCGATGCGCTGCTGCTCAAGGTTTCGGACGCGCCGGTGATGGCAGCTTTTGATTGGCTGCGCAGCGCGGCGGACTGACCCTGCGCGCCCACCATTTTGAAAATTCACGAGTTTGGGGAGCGATATATGACAAAATCTCTCAAGGTTCTGATTGCGGGCGGCGGTATCGGAGGCATGGCGGCGGCCCTGTCGCTGCTGCGCCGGGGCTATGATGTCGAGGTCTATGAACAGGCCGCTGAACTGGGCGAAGTGGGCGCAGGGGTTCAGATCAGCCCCAACGGATCGCGCGCCCTTGATGCGCTGGGCGTGTTTGAAACGCTCAAGGCCGCCTCATGCGCGCCGCGCCGCAAGGAATTCCGGCTGTGGAACACGGGCCGCGCATGGCCGATGTTCGACCTTGGCCCTCAGGCGGTCGAGAAATACGGCTATCCCTATCTGACGGTCTATCGCCCCGATCTGCTCGCCACGTTGATCGACGCGGTGCGCGCGATCAAGCCCGACGCGGTCCATCTGGCCAAGGCGGTCAGCAATATCGACGTGCGCGAGGATGGCGTGACCCTGCATTTCGCCGATGGCACCCATGCCGATGGCGACCTGCTGGTGGGCGCGGACGGGGTGAAATCCACCGTGCGCCGCTGCCTGTTCGGCGATGACGAGGCGCAGTTCACCGGCATGATCGCATGGCGCGCGGTCATCCCCATGGAGCGCCTGCCCGAACGGCTGCGCGACATGCTGGGCTGGACCTGGATCGGGCCGGGCGGCCATCTGGTCAACTATCCCCTGCGCGGCGGCAAGCTGATGAACATGATCGGCACCATCGAGCGCGATGACTGGCAGGTGGAGAGCTGGTACACGCAAGGTTCCAACGAGGAATGCGCCCGCGATTTCGCCGGATGGCATGAGGATGTGCAGACGCTGATTCAGGCCGCGCCCTCGGTGATGAAATGGGCGTTCATGGAGCGCGCCCCGCGCCAGACGTGGAGCGTGGGCCGCGCCACTCTGCTGGGCGATGCCTGCCATGCCACGTTGCCCTTTCTGGCGCAGGGCGCGGTCATGTCGATCGAGGACGGGGTGGTGCTGGGCCGCTGCCTCGACAAATATGCCGATCCGGTCGAGGCGCTGCACCGCTATGAACAGGCGCGCGTCGAGCGCACCAGCGCCATGGTGCGCGGGGCCAAGGAAAACACCGCCCGTTTCCATGAATCGGCGCTGGCCACCGAAGAGGGGGCGGTTGCCTATATGGAGAGCGAATGGAGCCGCGATCCGATCCGCGACCGCTATGACTGGCTCTATCGCTATGATGTGAACACGGCGGAGATCTGAGCGTGACGGATCATGCGCAGCGGCCCCCCGCCGACCTGCTGTCGGGCATTCGGGTTCTCGATCTGACCAATATTCTCTCCGGCCCTTATGCCACCTATCAGATGGCATTGCTGGGGGCCGAGGTCATCAAGGTCGAGAACCCGAAGGACGGCGATCTGGCGCGCAAATTGGGCGCCTCACCCGCGCTCAATGCACAATTAATGGGTACAAGCTTCCTTGCGCAGAACGCGGGGAAGCTCTCCGTCACGGTCGATCTGAAACACCCCGAGGGCAAAGCGCTGTTCCGCGATCTGGTGGCCAGCGCCGATGTTCTGGTCGAAAACTTCCGCCCCGGCGTAATGGACCGGCTGGGCTTTGGCCATGAGGCTCTGCGCGCTGCCAACCCCGCACTGATCTATTGCGCGATTTCCGGCTTTGGTCAGAACGGGCCGCTGGCGGGCAACCCGGCCTATGACCAGATCGTTCAGGGCATGTCGGGCGTGATGAGTATAACCGGAGACGCCGATACCGCACCTTTGCGCGTGGGCTATCCGCTGTGCGACACGCTGGGCGGGATGGCGGCGGCTTTTGCGGTGGTCAGCGCGCTGGTCAAGCGCGGGCGGACAGGCGAGGGGGCCTTTATCGATCTTTCGATGCTGGACGCCACGCTCTCGGCCATGGGCTGGGCTGTGTCCAATTACCTGATCGCCGGGGTCGAGGCGCGGCCTATCGGCAATCAGAACATGACCGCCGCGCCGTCGGGCGCCTTCCGCTGCGCCGATGGGCCGATCAACATTGCGGCCAACAAGCAGGAGCAGTTTGAAAAACTGTGCGAACTGGTCGGGCGGCCGGAATTGGCCACCGACCCCCGCTTTGCCGAGCGCGAGACGCGCAAGGCCAACCGCGCCGCGATCAATGCCGAGCTGGAACAGGCGCTGGCCGCCAAGAGCGCGCAGGAATGGGAAAACCTGCTCAACGCCCATGGCATTCCGGCGGGGCGCATCCTGACCGTGCCGGAAATTCTGGCCCATCCCCAGATTGCCGCGCGCGATCTGGTACAGGATATCGCCATGCCAGAAGGCGATTTCGGGGCCGATTTCGGCGGCGTGCGCGTGGTGCGCGCGGGCTTTGACCTTGCCGACAGCCAGCCCACCGCGCGCTGCCCCCCGCCTTGGCTGGGCGAACATAACGCGCGGATCTATGGCGAACTGGGCCGCGATCAGGCCGCGCTGGAGCGCCTGAAAGCCGACGGGGCGATCTGACCCATGGTCGCCCTATTCGGCGGCCGGCGGGGGCAGCAGGCCCGGCGTTGCCCCCAGCCGCAACGACAGCGCAATCGCCGCCTCCACCGCCACGGGGGCGAGCCGCGCGACATGCTCCTGCGTAAAGCGCAGGCTGGGACCGGACAGGGTGATCGCGCCCTGCAGAACGCCATTGGCGCCGAACACCGGCACGCCGATCGCCGCCATGTCCAGATCGACATTGCCCACCGAGACGACCACCATCGCCTCGCGCGTGATGGGCGCGCGCAATCCCGCGTCGAATTGCAGCAGGGTGACGCTGGCCGCGCCCTTGTTCAATTCGCGGCGCGATCCGGGGCGCACGCTGTAATCGCGCACCACATTGCTGCCATCGACGCGGAACAGACAGACCAGATCCTCGCCGTCGCGGATGTAGAAAGTCGCGCTCTCGGACGTGTCGGCCACCAGTTGTTCCAGCACCGGTTCTACAAAATGGCGCAGGTCGAAGGAATCCTGAAACACCGAGGCAAAGGAGAGCAGGCTGGCACCCAGTTGATAGGTGCCGTCCGTGCGCTGCCAGACAAAGCCATAGCGTTCAAGGCTGCCCAACAAGCGCAGGATCGTGCTTTTGTAAAGCCCCGTGATCCGCGCAATTTCGGCCAGCGTCAGCACCGGTTTGCCCGCGCGGAAGGCGTCGAGAATATCCAGCGCGCGATCAACCGCCGCCACCCCAGGCTTTGAATTCATGTTTCGGTTCCGCCTTGCACTCGTTTGTACCCATGTTCTGTATAGCAGAACAATGGTGCGAAATGTCAATGGCCCCGCTCGCTTTTGCTCCATTTCCGTTTCGGGAGAACAAAAATGACCAACCTGCCCCCCCGCGTTTTCATCAAGGAGGAAGGCCCGCGCGAAGGCTTTCAGATCGAGCGCGCCCCGATCCCCACCGCCGACAAGATCAGGCTGGTCGATGCGCTTTCCGATACAGGTGTTGGTCTTATTCAGGTGACCTCGTTTGTCCATCCGCAAAAGGTGCCGGGCATGGCCGACGCCGAGGCCGTGGTGGCGGGCATGACGCCGCGTGCGGGGGTGCGCTACAGCGGGTTGTGGCTGAACCAGCGCGGGCTGGAGCGGGCCATCGCCACCGGGCGGCTCGATCTGGAAGGCAAGCTCACGCTCTATGCCTCCAACGCCTTTCTCAAGCGCAACCAGAACCGCACGCCAGAACAGCAGCGCGAGGCCCAGCCCGCGCTGATCGCCATGTATCAGGCGCATAACATCCCGGTGCGCACTGGCTTTGTCACCGCCGCCTTTGGCTGCAATTTCGAGGGCGATGTCGATCCGGCCCGCGTGGTGGGGCTGGTGGGCGATATGCTCTCGATTGCCGCCGATCATGGCGAGAACCTCAGCCTGATGGGCCTTGCCGACACGATGGCATGGGCCACGCCCGAACGCATTCGCCGCGTGGTGGGCGCGGTGCGTGAACGCTGGCCCGATCTTGAACTCTCGCTCCATCTGCACGACACGCGCGGGCTGGGTATCGCCAATGCGATGGCGGGACTGGAAATGGGCGTGCGCCATTATGATGCGGCCGTGGGCGGGCTGGGCGGATGCCCCTTTGCCGCGCATGGCGGGGCGGCGGGCAATATCGCCACCGAGGATTTCGTGTTCCTGTGCGAGGAACTGGGCATCGAAACCGGCATCGACCTTGAAAAACTGGCCGAATGCGCGCGTCTGGCCGAAAGCATCGTGGGTCATCCGTTGCCGGGCAAGGTCAAGACCGGGGGCAGCTTGCGGGCCTTGCGCGCCCGGATCGCGGCGGGCTGATCCCATGCTCTCACGTCTGAATGATGCCGACCTTGCGGCATTGGCAGCCCTGCCGCGCTCGCTGGTCATCCTGCTGGAAAACATTCTGGCCCATGAGGCCGATCCCGCGCCCCATGTCGCCCATTTCCGTCAATGGCTTGACCATGGCGCGGCGGAGGCCGAGATCCCTTTTCGCCCCTCGCGCATCCTGATGCAGGATACGGCGGGGGTGGCCGCGCTTGCCGATCTGGCGGCGCTGCGCGACCATGCGGTTGCCCATGGGCACAGGCCCGAAACGGTGGATGCGGCCATCCCCATCGATCTGGTGATCGACCATTCGGTCCATGTCGATTACAGCGGCTCGCCCGATGCGGCCGCGCGCAATCTGGCGCTGGAATATGCCCGCAACGGCGAACGCTACCGCTTTTTCAAATGGGCCGAGCGCGCGTTTGACCGCCTGAATATCGTGCCGCCCGGACAGGGCATCTGTCACCAGATCAATCTGGAGCGCCTGACCAGCGGCTGCGTCCGTCACAGCGGGCAATGGATCGCCGAAACCGTGATCGGCACCGACAGCCACACCACGATGGTCAATGCGCTGGGCGTGCTGGGCTGGGGCGTGGGCGGGATCGAGGCGGAACTGGCCGCGCTGGGCGCGCCGGTGCCGATCGCCTTGCCGCGCGTGGTCGAGGTGCGGCTGGAAGGGGCGCT
Source organism: Novosphingobium humi (assembly GCF_028607105.1). Taxonomy (GTDB): domain Bacteria; phylum Pseudomonadota; class Alphaproteobacteria; order Sphingomonadales; family Sphingomonadaceae; genus Novosphingobium; species Novosphingobium humi. Next base: position 468,081 of record NZ_CP117418.1, read on the forward strand.
GGGCGATGGCGTGACGGCCACGGATGCGGCCTTGTACATCACCGCGCGCCTGCGCGAGGCCGATGTCGTGGACCAGATCGTCGAATTTTCCGGCCCCGCGCTCGATCATCTGATGTTGCCCGACCGGGCGGCGATCGCCAATATGTGCCCCGAATATGGCGCGACGGCCGCGCTCTTCCCGGTGGATGGGGCAACGCTTGCCTATATGGCCGCGATGGGCCGCCCGGTGGAGGATTACGAGGCCTATGCGCGCACAACCGGCCTGTGGCGTGATGCCGGACCACAACGGCGCTATTCGCGGCGCCTGACGCTCGATCTGGATTGGGTGGAGCCGGTGATGGCCGGGCCGAGCAGGCCCCAGCAGATCGTGCCTCTTGGGGCGGTCCCGGCCTCGCTGCGCGAACATTTCCCGCAGGAGAAGGACGCCCTTGTCGCCATTGCCGCGATCACCAGTTGCACCAACACCGCCAATCCGGCGCTGATGGTGGCCGCAGGCCTGATCGCGCAAAAGGCGGTGGCGCGGGGCCTGTCGGTGCCGTCATGGGTCAAGACCTCGCTGGCCCCCGGATCGCCGCGCATCGCGGCCATGCTGAAACGCGCCGGATTGCAGGAAAGCCTTGATGCGCTGGGCTTCCATGTGGTCGGCTTTGGCTGCACCACCTGCGTTGGCAATTCGGGCGATCTCAAACCGGAGGCGATGGAGGAAGAGCGCTTGCTGGCGGCGGTCCTGTCGGGCAATCGCAATTTCGAAAATCGCATCCATCCCGCGATCAGGGCCAATTATCTGGCCTCGCCGCCGCTGGTGGTGGCCGCCGCGCTGGCAGGGCGGATGGGCGTCAATCTGGCGCAGGACGCTTTGGGCACGGATCGCGACGGCGCTCCGGTGTTTTTGCGCGATCTCTGGCCCGATGCGGGCGAGGTGGCGGCGGTTCTGCATGGTCTGCCCGATGCGCCCGATGGACCATCGGTGGACGGGGCATGGGCGGATCTCGACGCGCCCGACGGCCTTCATTTCCCGTGGGACCCGGCCTCGACCATGGTTCTGCGTCCGCCCTTTTTCCAGAGCGCGGCGCAAGGTCTGACCGGCGACCTGCATGGCGCGCGGGCGTTGCTGGTCCTGGGCGACAATGTGACCACCGATCATATCTCGCCCATCGGCCGGATTGCGCCCTCATCCCCCGCCGCTGCATGGCTTCGCGCGCATGGGCAGGACCATCCGGGCAGTTATGGCGAGCGGCGTGCCAATGACCGCGTGATGCTGCGCGGGACATTCGACAATGCGCGGCTGGTCAACCATCTGGCGGGCGGGGCGGGCAACCGGGCGCTGGGGCCGGACGGCGTGGAGCGTTCGGTCTTCGACGCGGCGCAAGTCTATGGCGCGCAAGACGTGCCGCTGCTGGTCTTTGCCGGGGCGCGCTATGGCACAGGCTCGGCCCGCGACTGGGCGGCCAAGGGCACCGCGCTGCTGGGCATCCGGGCCGTCATCGCGCGCAGTTTCGAGCGGATCCACCGCGCCAATCTGGTGGCAATGGGTGTGCTGCCGATTGTGTGGGATCAGGATGCCGCAGGGCTGGTTAGCGCCCAAAGCCGCATCGCCATCCTTGGCATCGACCGGCTGGGCGCGGATTCCAGCGATTTGGTCATCGAAATCGACAATCCGGGCGAGGGGATCGCCCGCTTTCCTGCCCACGCCGATGTTGGCTCGGCGGGCCAGATTGGTCTCCTGCGCGATGGCGGTCTGTTCGCCCGTTTTGCGCGGCGTTTCGGATGATGGGGGCGGCGCCGAAAGGTTGACCCTTCCGGCGCCGCTATTGCCTCATCCCTCGTGGATGGTCTTGGTGACAAGGCAAGCCTGAAGGCCTTCCGGGCCGTCTTCATGGCCATGGCCCGACCATTTCACCCCGCCAAAGGGCGCATCGGCCGCGCCGATCGTGGTTGTGTTGATCGCCAGCATCCCGGTTTCCAGTTCGGCGGCCAGACGGCGATGGCGGCGATAATCCTGCGTCCAGGCATAGGCGGCAAGACCATAGGGCAGGCGGTTGGCCTCGGCGATCATTGCGGCCTCATCGGCATAGCGGTTGATCAGCGCGACCGGGCCGAAAGGCTCCTCCTGCATGATTTCCGCGTCCGGCGGCGTGTCGGCCAGCACGGTGGGGGCAAAGAAACAGCCCTGATTGCCGATCCGCGCTCCGCCCGTCACCAGCCGGGCCCCGCGCGCGACGGCATCACCCACCAGCTTCTCCATCGCCTCGGGGCGGCGCGGATTGGCCATCGGCCCCATCTGCACGCCATCGTGCCAGCCCGGTCCGACGCGGATGGCCGCCGCCCTTTGCGCAAAACCGGCGACGAAGCGGTCATAGATCGCATCCTCGACGATAAAGCGGGTGGGCGCGACGCAGACCTGTCCGGCATTGCGGAATTTGTGCGGCACGACCTTGTCCAGCACCGCCTCAAGATCGACATCGCCGAACACCAGCACCGGCCCATGCCCGCCCAGTTCCATCGTCGTGCGCTTGAGATCATTGGCGGCCAGTTTCATCAGATGCTTGCCGATGGCGGTCGACCCGGTAAAGCTGAGCTTGCGGATGACGGGCGAGGCGAGGAGATAGTCCGACACCTGCGCCGGATCGCCAAACACCGCCTGCGCCACATCGCCGGGCAGGCCTGCATCATACAGACATTGCAGCACGCCCAGTGCCGAGGCGGGCGTTTCCTCCGCGGCCTTCAGGATGACGCTGCACCCCGCCGCAATCGGCGCGCCCAGTTTGCGCCCCGGATTGCCCAGCGGGAAATTCCACGGTGCGAAGGCGGCCACCGGCCCTACCGGTTCATGCACCACGCTCGAGCGCATGCCTGCAGGGCGCACCAGTTGGCGGCCATAAAGGCGATGAACCTCGCCGGCATAAAAGCGGAAGAGTTCGACATTCATCATCACCTCGACCCGCGCTTCGGCCAGCGTCTTGCCCTGCTCCTGTGTGGCAACCCATGCCAGTTCCTCCTTGCGCTCCAGCATGAGCGCGGCGGCGCCTTGCAGCACTTCGGCCCGCTGCGCCGCGCTGGAATGCCGCCACATGGCAAAACCGCGCGCGGCGGCCTCCAGCGCGCGGTCGAGATCGGCGGTGTCGGCCAGCGGCAGTTGGCCCAACGCCTCGCCGGTGGCAGGGTTGCGGACCGTGAAGGTCGTGCGGTGGTCGATGCCCGTTCTTTGTCCGGCAATGACCATCGCGAGTTCGGGGTAATAGGGCATGAAATCCTCTGAATTTACGTGTTTTATGGAAAGTGCGCCCATCAGATGGGGAAATGCCCGTCCTGGGTTTCGACGGTGATCCAGCGGGTTTCGGTGAAGCTGTCGATGCCCTGACGCCCGCCGAAGCGGCCATAGCCCGAAGCACCAACGCCGCCGAAGGGCATTTGCGCCTCGTCATGAACGGTCGCGCCGTTGATGTGGCAGATGCCGCTCCTGATCTGCTTGGCAAGGCGCAAGCCCTTGGCGATGTCCTTGGTGAAGACGGCCGCCGAGAGGCCATATTCGGTGTCATTGGCCAGCTCGATCGCGTGCGCTTCATCGCGTGCGCGGATGATGCCGACCACCGGGCCAAAGCTTTCATCGCGGAACAGCTTCATGTCCGGCGTCACCTTATCGACCAGATGCGCGGGCATTACGACATTGAGCGTGGTTTCCCCGCCCGTCAGCAAGGTCGCGCCCTTGGCCACAGCGTCGTCGACCAGCGAAAGGCAATGCGCCACCGTCTTGGCATCGACCACCCCGCCCAGCGGCGTGTTGCCCAGACGCGGGTCGCCTGCGGTCAGGGTCTTGACCTTGGCGGCGAATTTCTCCGCGAATGCATCGGCCACGGCGTCCACCACGATGATCCGCTCGGTGCTCATGCAGATTTGGCCCTGGTTCATATAGGCGCCGAAAGCCGCCGCCTTGACCGCCTCGTCCAGATCAGCATCCGCGCAGATCACCAGAGGCGCCTTGCCGCCCAGTTCGAGCAGGCAGGGCTTGAGATGCTCGGCCGCGCGCTTGGCGATGATGCGGCCCACCGCCGTGCTGCCGGTGAAGTTGATGCGTTTCACTTCCGGCGCGTCGATCAGCGCGCCCACCACGTCCGCCGCATCGGCCGGAGCATTGGTCACGACATTGACCACGCCTTCGGGGAAACCGGCCTCGGCAAAGGCCTCGATGATGAGGGCATGGGTGCGCGGGCATTGCTCGCTGGCCTTCAAAATCACCGCATTGCCGCAGGCCAAAGGCGTTGCAATCGCGCGCACGCCAAGGATGATCGGCGCGTTCCACGGCGCAATGCCTAGGATTACACCGACCGGTTCACGCAAAGCCATGGCAAGGCAGCCGGGCTTGTCGCTGGGGATCACTTCGCCCGAAATCTGGGTGGTGAGGCTGGCCGCTTCGCGCACCATGCTCACGGCCAGGCCAAGGTTGAACATCGCCCAGCCAGCGGTCGCGCCGATCTCGCCCATCATCGCGGCGACGAATTCGTCCTTCTTGGCCGCCAGAGCATCGGCCGCCTTTTGCAGCACAGCGCGGCGGGCATTCGGACCCATCGCGCCCCATGCCGGCTGCGCCGCCGCCGCACGCGCAGCAATCGCCCCCATCTCGCCCGCCTGCATCGCCACCGCCGAGGAGGCAACCTCTCCCGTCACGGGGTTCAATCTCGTGAATTCCATCATGCGCATCCTAACCGAGGGGGGCTGACCGGCTAGGTTTGGTCAGCCCTCTCCATCACTGTCGAGGCCGCAGGGTGGCAAAATTTTCCCCTCCTGTCCATAAAAAGAACTATATTCTATTGTATAGAACGTTCTGAGGCGCCTTCAATGAACATGCGCCTGAAAGAATTTGGCGATGACGGAGAATGCTTCGCGCGCTTCTGGCACGCGGATGTCATAGAAAAACGCGTGGCGGCCGCCTTCCCACATATGCAGCCGGGCATCGACCCCGGCCTTGACCAGCTTGCTGTGCAGATAGACCGCGCTGCTCATCGCGAAATCGCGTGTGCCGACAATCACCAGCGTCGGCGGGAAATGGGCCAGCACCTTGGGATCGCGGGCGGGGAAGGCATTGGTATCGTCCAATGCCGCGCCGCGCATATAGCCCAGCGGCGGCGAAGCCGCAGGCGAGGGCGGAGGCGGCATATCGCCGTCGCCCAAAGCCATGCCGGTAAAGCGCGAATCCCCGCCCATGCCCGGATCGCCCCCGGCACAGAAAATTCCCGCAGCCGCCGGAGAGGGCAGACCATGCGATTGGAACCATGCCAGCGATTGCGCGGTCAGCAATCCGCCCGCCGAACAGCCGTAAAGGCCGATGCTGCGGGCTGGAATGGTCTTGAGCACCTCGCGATAGACATTGGCGACATCCTGCGATGCCGCAGGGAATTGGGCGGCGGGGGCCAGCCTGTAATCGACACTGATAACGCGCATGCCCGTCATGGCCGCGATAGGGATCGATTCCAAACCGCCGCATTCGGTAAAGCAGCCGACAAAGCCGCCGCCATGGACATTGATCAGAACCTTGCCTTTGGCCGCGCCCGCCTTGGGTTCATAGATCAGGACGGGCACGCCGCCGATACGGTCCGCGCGGATGGAAACGGCGAAGGCGGCCTTGGTCCGCTCCAGCCTTGGGCCGAACAGGGCGGCGTTGATCTCGGCCACCGATTTGCCTTTCAGGCTGCGCTCGGTGGTGATGTGTTCGATGCGCGAACGGTTGCCTTCATCGCTCATCAGCGGACTGGACGGGACGGTCATGGCCGGAACATGGGTCTCGCCCGAGGGGCCGATGTCCAGCGCCTGCGCGTGAAGCGCCGCGCCCGACAGGCAGCAGGCCGCCGCCAGCATTGAAACGAAATTCCTCATTCCCTCGTTTCCTTATGATTGTGCCGCAGCGCGACGTTGAAAGATGGCCGAAAGCAGCAGGACCAGTGCGGGCGAAAGCGCGGCGACATACATATTGTCGATGCCATGCGGATTGCCCGCCAGATACCAGGCGGTGGTGGCCAAACCGCTGAAGACCAGCGCCGCCACCGCCGAGCGCGGCGAACCCAGCCATGGCAGATAGACCCCCACCAGCGCGATGATCGCAATCGACAGCCGCAGGGCGCGGGTGAAAAAGGACAGTTCCAGAATATTGGGCGCAAAGAACACGCAGAGCAGCGGCAACAGGCCTACCGCCAGTGCCACCCGTCGCGTGGCGCGCAATTCGCTTTCACCCTGTGGCTTGAACCACGGGATATAGAAATCGCGCATGACCAGCGCCGTGGTGGCCACCGCCACGGTGCTGACGCTGACCAGAGCCGAGGCGACCAGCGAGAGCGTGACCAGCGAGGCCAGCCCGACTGGCATCTTGCCGATAAAGACCGGCAGGGCATAGAGGCTGGCCTGATCGGGATAGAGATAGCGCGCCGCCACCCCGACAAAGGCCAGCGCCACCCCCAGCGGCAGGCGTTTTGCCGCCGACAGGGCAGGTGCGTGTCTCAGTAAGCGCTTTTGACCACGCCGCCATCGGCGCGGATCGCGGCGCCATGGGTGGCAGAGGCCAGCGGGCTGGCAAGGTAGGTGACAATGGCGGCGATTTCGTCGGGCGACGTGAAACGCCTGATCAGCGATGTCGGGCGGACATGCTCGAAAAATTCGGCCTCAACCTGTTCTGGCGTTTTGCCGCCGGCTTGTGCCAGCGCGTCAACGAAATCGCCCACTCCACGCGATCGGGTCGGGCCGGGCAGCACCGAATTGACGGTGATGCCTGTGCCTGCGACCGATTCCGCGATGCCGCGCGCGGCGGCGATCTGCGCGGCCTTGGTCACGCCATAATGCACCATCTCGGCCGGGATCTGCAGCCCGCTTTCGCTGGAGATGAACAGGATGCGGCCCCAATTCCGGTCACGCATGTCGGGCAGATATTGCCGCGCGAGGCGCACGCCCGACAGCACGTTTACATCAAAGAAGCGCATCCAGTCGGCATCGGGAATGTCTTCAAACGCCTTGGGTTCGAAAATGCCGAGGTTGTTGACCAGAATGTCGAGCCTGGGGAAGCGTGCAAGCAGCGCGGCGGCGGCCTCGGCTGTGCCCAGATCGCCGGCAAAACCGGCGACCTTGCCCGCGCCCAGCACGGTGAGGTCGGCCACCACGGCATCGACAGAGGCCTGCTTGCGGCCATTGACGATCACTTCGGCGCCTTCCTTCACCAGCGCCTTGGCAATGGCATGGCCAATGCCGGCGGTGCTGCCGGTGACGAGGGCGATCTTGTCCTTGAGTTGCAGATCCATGGGTATTCTCCTTGTTGGGAGCGGCAGCCCTCTTACAGGCCGTTTGGGGCACCATTTGGGCGAAATGGCGGGATGGGGGGTTACAGATTGCTCATCCCGCCATCGACGATCAACTCGCTGCCGACCGTGAAGCGCGATTCATCCGAGGCGAAATAAACGAAGGCATCGGCAATTTCGTCGGGCGAGCCGAAGCGGCCCACCGGCAGTTGCGCAAGGATCGCCTGCTGCATACCGCTCAATTGCTCTTCATTCAGGCCCAGCTTGCCATAAAGCGGGGTGACCACGGGGCCGGGGCTGACGGTGTTGACGCGGATGCCGCGCCCGATGAGTTCGCCCGACAGCGTGCGCGCCAGCGAGATCAGCGCGGCTTTGGTGGCGGCATAGACCGACGAATTGGGCATGCCGATCCGTGCGTTGATCGAACCGTTGAAGACGATCGAGGCAGGGTTGGACAACACCGGCAACAGTGCCTGGATCAGGAAATACGGGCCTTTGACATTAACCGCAAAGGAGCGGTCAAAGCCTTCTTCGTCAAAGGCTTCGATGGGGCGGAAATCGGCAACGCCGGCATTGACCACCAGCGCATCCAGTGTGCCGAATTCAGCCTGGATGGTTTCGGCAATGGCTTGCTGGCCGGCGACATCGCCCGCATCGGCAAGGATGGCCAGCACATCACCACCCAATTGCGCCTTGGCGGCGGCGAGGCGTTCAGGATTGGTGCCGGTGATGGCGACGCGCGCGCCTTCGGCCAGAAAGCGCTGGGCGGTGGCAAGGCCGATGCCGCTGGTGGCGCCGGTGACAAGGGCAGTCTTGGTGTTGAGACGGTTCATCTTCGGGGTATCCTTTATCCGAGGCAGCAGGCTGATCGTGCTGACGAAAGAGGATTTAGCCTTGATGCAAAACTTGATCGATGGCCTATGAATGATCTATTCATTCACAATAGCTGAATGAAAGCTCGTGCCATGGATCGCCTTCGCGCCTATGAAGTGTTCACCACCGTCGTCGCCAAAAATGGCTTTGCCCGCGCGGCCGATGCGCTCGACACCTCGCCGGCCAATGTCACGCGCTATGTGGCCGAACTGGAGGCGCATCTGGGCGCGCGACTGCTCAACCGCACCTCACGCCGCCTGTCGCTGACCGAAGCGGGCGCGGCGCTCTATGAAAGGCTGCGCCATGTACTCGACGATGTGGCCGAGGCCGAGGCGGCGGCCAGCGCCGACAGCCGTGCCCCGCGCGGGCGGCTGCGCATCAATGCCCCGCTCAGCTTTGGTGTGCGGCATCTGGCGCCGCTGTGGCCGCGTTTCATGGTGGCCTGTCCCGATGTGGAACTCGACATCTCGCTGTCAGACCGCGTGGTGGATCTGGTGGACGAGGGCTATGACCTTGCCATTCGTATCTCGCGCGGGGGATCGCAGAGCCATGTGGCGCGCAAGCTGGCCTTGTCGCACAACATCGTATGCGCCGCCCCGTCCTATGTGGCGGCCCATGGCGCGCCTGCCTCGCCCGATGATCTGATGAACCACGCCTGTGTGGCCTACACCCTCTCCCCAGAGCCGGAGGAATGGCCCTTTCTGGACGCTCATGGGCAAGCTTATGGCGCACCGATCCGGCCGCGTTTTTCCTCCAATAACGGCGATACGGTGCGGGCCATGGCGCTGTCGGGCCATGCGATGGCCTGGCTGCCCACCTTCCTGGCCGGTGAGGATCTGCGCGCCGGGCGGTTGGTGCGGGTGATGCCGGATTATCCGCTGCCACCCATCGCCATTCTCGCCGTTTACCCCAGCCGCCGCCACCTTTCGGCCAAGGTGCGCGCCATGGTCGATTTCCTCGCTGATGCTTTCAACGGAACGCCCGATTGGGAGCGTGACACCGAGGCATAGCCGGCCTGCGGACATAGAGGATGGCCGATCTGCGCGCGACCGGATATTCGGCCTGCCGGGCGGCCTGCCGGGTCGCCGGACGGGCGTTGCAATTCGACCCCGGAAATGACCGACAGGTGGGCAATCTGATCCTGCGCATTGTTGATGAATTTCCCTTTGCTCTCAATCCCCAATGACAGCGCAACCGGCGCCCGCCCGCATGGGGCGGGCCGCCCTTGGCCCTGTCCAATGATGTGCGTTCGCAGGGATGGTTTCGGGCATTGAAGGCCCATTTCAAGCACAGGGGAAACTTATGCGTAAGATTTGCATGAAGCGGATGCTGCTGGTCGGCTCCGGTCTGGGGCTGGCGTTGCAGGGGCAGGCGGCCTTGGCGCAGCAGGCCGCCACGACCCAGCCGGACGGTCAGGGCGAACTGGTGGTCACGGCGCGGCGGGTCAATGAAAGGCTCAGCGATGTGCCCGGTTCGGTCAGCGTGCTGTCGGAAGCGCAACTGGCCAAGGGCGGCATCCGTAGCACCGAGGATTTCGTCAAGGTCACGCCCGGTGTGACCATCGTGGCCAGCACCACGGACGCTTCAGACGTGCAGATCAACATCCGCGGCGTGAACGGCGCGCGCGATGCGGAAGGTTCGATTGCGCTGGTGGTCGACGGCATTCTTAAGACCAACACCGCCTCGCTCAACCAGCAGCAGGGCGCGTTGACTCAGGTGGAAATCCTCAAAGGGCCGCAGGGCGCGATCTATGGCCGCAACGCCACGGCAGGTGCCATCGTCATCCAGACCCGCAAGCCCAGCGACACCATGCAAGGCGGCGCCCGCCTCAGCTATGCCACGCAGAACACCGCCAAGGGCGAGGCATGGGTATCCGGCCCGCTGATGCCGGGCGTGGGCTTTGTGCTGTCAGGCGATTACATGAACACCGACGGCTTCTACCGCAACACGTTTCTGGGCAATGCGAAACTGGTGGACTATCAGCACGGTTTCAACATCAACGCCCGCGTGATTGCCGATCTGGATGATCAGACCAAGCTGGACACCAAGGTCCATTTCGGGCGCACCAAGGGCGCCTCGCTCTCGTTCAACGCGGCCTTTGCGCTGCCCGGATTTGCCGCCGCCACCGGCATCCCCACCTTCAACGAGAATGTGAACACCCATCCGTTCAAATTCTACGGCAATATCGTGCCCCAGAACGAGCAGAAGACGCTCGAGATGTCGACCAAGCTGACCCATGATTTCGCAGGGGCCACGCTGACGGCGTGGGTGGCCTATAATGACATCCGCAACTGGCTGATTGCGGACGGCACCTCGGCCGATTTCCAGCTCTTCACCTCGGCGGTCAATCCTGCGGTTTCGGGCGTGGTCAGTTCCTGCGCCTCAACCGTGGCGGCGCTGGCGGGCTATCCCATGGCCAGCCCGACCTATCTGGCGGGCACATCGGCCGGTTCGCTGTTCGGTCCCTATTCGCCCACCACCTGCGACGGCAGCCAGTATCAGCGCCGCGAACAGCGCGACATCAGCGGAGAAATCCGCATCGCCTCCAGGAACGGCGGGTCGCTCAACTGGCAGGCGGGGCTTTATTACATCAACATCAAGCGCCGCGCGGTCGTCACCTCGCAGGGCGACAAGGGGCAGGGGGCCGCCGCCGCCGCCTATACACCGCCCAGCGGGATCAGCCCCACCAACCAGTTGTTTGACGACAGTTTCCGCACCAATGCCTATGCCGGTTTCGCCTCGGCCGATTACAGCGTGACCAAGGCGTTCAACGCCGGGGTGGCGCTGCGCTATGACGTGGAAGAGCGCCATGTGACGAACAATGTGCCGATGCTGCTTGATCCCTTCAGCGGGCGCTGCCTCAATCCGGGGCAGGGACTGGGCAGCACCTGCAGCCCGATCACGCCCAAGAGCCGCACGTTCCAGCAATTCGAACCCAAGGTGACGCTGCGCTATCGCTTTGGGCCGGAGGCGACGGTCTATGCCAATTGGGGCGTGGGCTTCAAATCGGGCGGGTTCAACAATCAGGGCGCTTCGGCCATCGTGGCCAGCTATTTCGGTGCCATCGGTTCGGAGGCAAGGATCGAGGACATCTACAAGCCGGAACGGTCGAGCAGTTTTGAGGCGGGCGTCAAGGGCCGCCTTGGCCCGGTGGATTACACATTGGCCGGTTATTACAACCGCGTCACCAACATGCAGTTCTTTGAATTCTTCGTGGGCGGCTTTGGCCTGCTGCGCGTGGTGGAAAATATCGACAAGGTCGATCTCAAAGGCATCGAGGGCAATATCAATGTCCGGCTGAAGCCGGGCTGGACCGCCTTTGCCTCGGCCAATGTCATGGATTCCAAGATCAAGGCCAACAGTGTTCGCCCCTCCACCGTGGGCAACAAATCGCCCTACACCGCCGATTATACGGTCAATCTGGGCAGCCAGTTTGAAACCCCGATCCGCGATGGGCTGAACCTGCTGCTGCGCGCCGATTACCGTCTGACCGGGCCGACCTGGTTCCATGTGGTTCAGGCCCAGTCAAACCCGACGATCTTTGGCGCGCCGGGCAATTACACCGGCACGCGGCGCAATGCTTATGGCATTCTGGATCTGCGCGCGGGCCTGTCGGGCAAGAGTTGGAACCTGACCGCCTTTGGCACCAATGTGTTGCGCAAGCGCTATCTGGCCGAGGTGATCCCCGCGGTCGAATTTGGCGGTTCGTTCATCGCGCCGGGTGCGCTGTCGCAATTTGGGCTGGAACTGGGTGTGAAGTTCTGATGAGGCGCCCCCCGCTTCCGTTTGGTTGTCAGATGGGGCGGGGGGTGTACGGCAGCTTCAAAGCCGGCTTTGGGCGGTTTGGAGTTTGATGGAAGCATGTGCCGAAGGGCGCGCCCGGATCTCCTTTTACATAATAACGAATATCGGTAAATCAGGCAAAAGATCCGGCAGACATCGACCGCTGCCGGATCCGGTCTGAACCTCTGCTCATCCCGGATGGCGATTTCGATCCGCGAGTTCAATCAACGCCCCAATATCGGCGCTCACCATCCCATGTTCGGCAAGAAAAGACCCCAGATCCTCGGCGCGGGCCATACTGCCGTCATCCTTCATCACCGCGCAGAGAACCGCCGCATCGCCCACACCGGCCATGCGGCACAATTCCACTGCGGCTTCGGTCGCGGAGGGCCGCGCCGCCACGCCTCCGCTGCCCGCGATCAGCGGAAAAACATGGCCCGGCGAAACAATGTCCTGCGCGTCGGCTGTAGACGACGTGGCTATCTGGATTGTCAGCGCCCGGTCGGCGGCGGAAATGCCTGTCGTAATGCCCTCGCGCGCTTCGATCGAGGGCGCAAAGGGCCGACCGGTGCGCGCCAAAGTGCCTGTGTCCAGCAGTGTCAGTCCAAGCCGTACTGCCCGGTCCGGCGTTATGGCCATACAGATCAGGCCCCGTGCATAGCGCGCCATGAAGTTGATCGTTTCGGGCCGCACCAGACTGGCCGCCGCAACCAGATCAACATCGCCCCCGCGCAACCGATCCCCGGTCAGCAGGATGATCTCGCCGCGCGCCAAGGCGGCCAGCGCCGGGCCCAGCGCGCTCATGCCGCCGCCCCTGCAAGACTGCGCGCGCCCATCACGACCTGGCTGCCCACGGTGGCCAGTTGCGCCGCGATCCTGGCGTCCGTGCAGGCGCCCTGCGCGTCAAACAGGCCTTGTGATGTCCGCACCGTCGCACCCAGCGGTGTGGGCCAGCCCCGCAACGCATGGGTGATCGCGCGCAGGGTCATCATGGTGCTCATCGTCGCCTGATCGCCATAGGCGGTGGCGATCAGGCCCACGGCCCGCCCATCCAGATAAGGTCGCGCGTCCTTGGCCAGATCTTCCAGATAATCCAAGGCGTTCTTGACCAGACCTGAGACCGTTCCATGATAGCCGGGCGCGGCGATGATGATGCCGTCGGCCTGCCTCACGGCCTCGACCAGTTCGGCGCCCACCCCGGCCTGATGCCCGGCCCCGCGATAATGGGGCAGGACGCCAAGATAGGCCCCGCCGAAATGGCTGACATCGGCCCCCGCTTCCCGCGCGGCCTGTCCGGCCAGCAACAGGGCGCTTTCGGTGGTGCTGCTGTTGGCGACGGTGCCGCCGATGCAAACTATTTTCATGGTCACGCTCTCCTCTCCGCCATATATTTTTCAAGCCGCGCGGTCTGGCGCGCGTCGAAACGCAGCCCCAGCTTGGTGCGCCGCCACAGGATGTCGGCGGGCTCCGCCGCCCATTCCTCGCGCATCATCCAATCCACCTCGCAGGCGTAAAGGCCATGGCCGAAGTCCTCGCCATCCTGGGCCATCGTGGCGCTCACCGGCCCGTCCGATGCCAGCACCAGCGTACCGTGACACCGCACAAGGCGCCGCAAGACCGGATGCGGCAGATCGGGCCGCCGCGCGTGAAGGGCATCAATAAGATTGCCTTGTCCCTCCTTTGGGAAATCGCCCCCCGGCAAGGCGGCACCATGCGTCCATGGCGTGCCGGTGATCGCGGGGACCAGCGGGGCCAGACGATCCACCGCGCCGGCGGCCAGATGGCGATAGGTGGTGATCTTGCCCCCGAATACGGACAGCAGCGGCGGCTCACCCTCGCCCCCATCCACTTCGAAGCGATAGCCGCGCGTCGCCGCCTCGGGCCGCCCGGAGCCGTCCGACACCAGCGGGCGAACGCCGGAATAGGTCCAGACCACGTCGTCCGGCGTGATCTGGCGCCGGAAATATTCATTCACCCCCGCGCAGAGATACGCGACCTCCTCCTCGCTGGCGCGCACATCGGACAGCGGACCGGTGTGATCCCGGTCGGTCGTGCCCACCAGCGTGAAATCCTCCTCATAGGGAATGGCGAAAAAGATCCGGCCGTCGGGCAACTGAAAAAAATAGGCTTTCTCGTGATCGAACAGGCGCGGCACGACGATATGCGACCCGCGCACCAGCCGCATCTGTTGCCGCGTTTCCTGCCCGGCCCGGCCCAGCAGGTCGAGCACGGCGGGGCCTGCCGCATTGACCACAGCCCCGGCGGTGAAGGAACCTTGCGATGTCTCGATTTGCCATTGGCCTCCGCTGCGGCGCAGGGCCTCGACCTTGCAGCGCGTGCGGATGTCCGCGCCGCGCAGTGCCGCATCGCGGGCGTTGAGCACGACCAGCCTTGCATCATCCACCCAGCCATCGGAATAGACGAAACCCTTGGTATAGGCGGGTTTGAGCACCTCTCCTTCAGGGCTTTGGGACAGGTTGATGGTTTGTGCGGGCGGCAGCGCGCGGCGGCCGCCGATATGGTCGTAGAGAAAAAGGCCAAGCCGCAGCAGCCAGCGCGGGCGCAACCCGGCGCGATGCGGCAGCACGAAACGCATCGGCCAGATGATATGGGGCGCGATGCTCCACAAAACCTCGCGCTCGCTCAGAGCTTCGCGCACCAGCGCGAATTCGTAATGCTCAAGATAGCGCAGCCCGCCATGGATCAGCTTGGTGCTGGCCGAGGAAGTGCCTTGCGCCAGATCGCCCTGTTCGAGCAGCAGGACGCGCGCGCCGCGCCCGGTGGCATCACGCGCGATTCCCGCCCCGTTGATGCCCCCGCCGATGATGGCCAGATCATAGTCCGGTTTCATTCGATCCCCCACTTTCATCGGATCACCCACATGGCAAAGCCGAAAGCGACAAGAAAAGAGGTGGCCGTGGCCGCCAGCACCGGCAGCACCGAATTCCACCCCAGTTGCAGAATAAGATCTGTGCGTGTCCGCATCGCCGTGGCCGTCACGGCCAGCAGCAGCAGCCCTTTGGACAGCAAAAGCGCATTGGCCGAGATGATCGCGGGCACGGCGATGAACGAATGGCCCACCACCAGCGCGAGAAAGGCCAGAATGAAGGGTGGCAGAGCCAGCGCTTTCCATGGCGAGACGCCCTTTCCGCGCGAATCGAAACGCTCGATAACAACAGCGGCCAGCGCCACCAGCGGCCCCAGCAGGGCGACGCGGGTGAGCTTGACCACCGTGGCGGCCGCGCCTGCGGCATTGGAGACGGCATAGCCCCCGCCAATCGACTGGGCGACATCGTGGATGGCTGCGCCGGTCAGAAAACCGGCCTGACGCGCATCGAAATGGGCCACGCGGGCCAGTTCGGGATAGATCGTCATCGCCAGCGCGCTGGCCACCGAGACGACCACCAGCGTCAGTGTGAATTGCGCCTGGCTGACCCTTTCGCGGCCGACCACGCCGTAGAGCGCGAGCGCCGCCGAGGCCCCGCAAATGGCCGTCGCGCCTCCGGCCAGAATGCCGATCGCCAGCCCCTGCCCCGCCATGCGCGCGCCCAGCAGCGCCGCCGCAATCGCCGCCGTCATCACCACCAGCAGCGCGACAAAGGGCACCAGTCCAAGCGCCCCGATCTCCGACAGCGTGACCTGAAAGCCAAGCAGCACGATACCCCAGCGCAAGCATGTGCGCCCGACGAATTCCAGCCCCGGCGAGGTCCGCGGATCGGCCGAAACGAATTGCATCGCCAGCCCCAGCAGCAGCCCCATCAGGATGATCGGCATGCCGTAATGGTCGGAAAACCATGCGCCCGCCGCGCTGACAATCGCGCTGATGGCGATGCCGGGCGTGAGTTGGCGCCATTTGGCCGGCGGCGCGGGCGGCGCGGGCGCCAGATGGGTTTCGCCAAACAGATCGCCTGCCCACAGCGGGGTATTATCCTTGGCATCGGAACTTGCCGACATAGGTTGCATCTTCCCCAAATGTTCTTGTGTCTGTGCCGCCTCGACCGAGAATCTGTCCCACGGTGTCACAACACGCTTTCCTTATCCTCCAAAAGCGCTACTGTGCAAGAGCAAAGCGCCGCGAATGCGCTCTGATTTGGGGAGAGATGGACCATGGAACCTGCGACCAAGCGGGCTTCTTCCGGCGCGACCATGGCATTGGTCGCGCTGTTGTTTGCGGGCAATGCGCTCAATTATGTCGATCGTCAGGTGGTGGCGCTGCTCAAACCCACGCTGCAGGCCACATTTCATTGGAATGATGGCGATTTTGCGCATCTTGGCTCGGCTTTTCAATTTGCCGCAGCCGGGGCGCTGGTGTTCGTCGGGTGGTTTATCGACCGCTTGGGGGTGCGCGTCGCCTATGGCGCGGCGGTCACGGTCTGGAGCCTTGCGGGCATGGCGCATGCCCTTGCCTCCAACGTCCAGCAATTCGTTACCGCCCGAGTCGTGCTGGCCATCGGCGAGACGGTCAGCACCCCTGCAGGCGTCAAATCGGCCACCATTTATTTACCGCCAGAGCGTCGAAATCAGGCGTTGGGCATCATAAACACCGCTCCCAACATCGGCGCTATTCTGACACCGTTGATCATACCGCCTTTCGCGATGGCTTTTGGCTGGAAAGCCGCCTTTTTCGTGACCGGCGGGCTGGGTCTGGTCTGGCTGCTGGCATGGTGGTGGGGCACGCGGTCGCTCGAGCCAGTGACCAAAGTGGCCGAGCGCGCGCCCGTCAACTGGCGTGAATTGCTGGGCGCCCGCAGCAGTTGGGTTGTGATCGGCGCCAAATTCCTGACCGATGGCGTCTGGTGGTTCGTGCTGTTCTGGATGCCCGATTTTTTCAACCGCATGTTCGGCATGGGTCAGGCTCGGCTGGGCCTCCCGGTGGCCATCATCTTCTCGCTGGCGGCGGCGGGCGCCCTGACCGCAGGCGGGCTCTTTCCGCGCCTGCGCCGTGGAGGGATGAGCGTCAATGCGGCGCGCAAACGCTCGATGCTGTTCTTTGCGCTGGTGGTGCTGGCCATGCCGATGGCCTTGTTGACGCATAACGTGTGGGTCGCGGCTCTGCTGATCGGTCTGGGCCTGTTCGCGCATCAGGGTTTTTCGACCAATATCTTTGGCATGACCGCCGATATTGTCCCGGCCGGGCGTGTGGCCAGTGTGATCGCGCTGGGTGCGGTGGCGGGCAATCTGGCGGGCATGGGAGTGATCGAGCTGGCGGGTTGGTCGCTTTCCAGCGGGCTTGGTTATACGCCGATGTTCATCCTGTGCGGCGGCGCCTATCTGCTGGCGCTGGGCTGGATCCATCTGGTGATGCCGCAGTTGGAAACCGCCTGAACCATTCCGGCCCACAACAAAAAGGGGGCGCTCCGGTCTGGAGCGCCCCTCTCTTTTTACCTTTATTTTCAATCAGAAGTTATAGCGGGCGCTGATCCCGAAATAGCGCATGGCATCGCGCGGGATCTGATAGCGATAGCTGCCCCCCGGCCCGCCGTTGATGATCGCGGCGGCATAGGCTTGATCGAACAGGTTGCGCACCTGCGCCACGATCCGCCACTTGTCAGTGGGCGAAACCAGACCGGCCTGGATATTGACCAGACCATAGGCCGGGATCGTGCCGAACTGGCGCTGCACATCATTGGGCGTGAAGAGCGACAACTGGCTCGACTGGAAATTGCCCGATGCGCCAAACACCAGATCGGCCCAGCCGTCGGTGCGCACGCGATGGTCGAGGCTCAACGACCCCTTCCATTTGGGCGCATAGGCCAGCGGTGTGCCGGGTTGAATGATCGACGTGGCGGCCGCGCCGGGTGCGGCATAGAAGTTGACCACATGCGCGTCCGTATAGGCCAGACCACCGCTCAACGTGGTATCCGGGCCAAGGCGCCAGGACATGTCGGCCTCAACACCCTTGGTCGAAACCTCGCCCGCGTTGGTAAAGCGGGTGACCACCACGCCTGCCACCAGATCCGGGTTATTCGCCTGGAAATTGTGATACTTGGCATAGAAACCAGCAAGGTTTACCGTCAGTTTACCGCCAAGCAGCGTGTTCTTCAGCCCCACTTCAAAGGCATCGGACGTTTCGGGCGCGATCACATTGGTGCCCGAGGGCGTCAGGTTGAAGAAGATGTTATAGGCCGGACCCTTATAGCCGCGCGCATAGCTGGCATAGGCCATCACATCGCGGCTGAGATCGGCCTGAAGCACCGCCTTGCCCGAGAGATTGTCCTTAGAGGTGCCGGTGCGGAAGGGCACGCCGTTGGACACGCCCGTGTCATAAACGCCCTGATCGAAATTGCCGTTGATGCCCGGCCCGGCCAGCGTGGTGCGGCGGATGTGGAATACATCGAGCTTGTCATGGGTATAGCGCAGGCCGCCAACAAGACGGACATGATCGGCCAATTTGAACGTGGCCTGTCCGAACAGTGCCACATTGTTGAAGGTCGATCCGAAATCGGCCGTCGCGCTGGGGAAGGTCGAGGCATTGGCATTCGCGCTGCCGCAGGGGATCAGCACGCCCGTGGGCGCGGTTGCCGTGGCGGTGCAGACTTCATCATTGCGGGTGAAGATGCGTTCGGAATAGGCGCGCGAATAATAGGCGCCCAAGACATAGGAAAGCCGGTTGCCCGCAGGTGAGGTCAGCCGCAATTCCTGGCTGAACGTGTTCGACTTTTGCGGGCCGGTATCGTGCAGCTGGTTGAACCCGACATAGGCGCGGTCGAGCCAGTCGCCGTCGCGGATTTCGGTGTTGTTCCATTCGCGATAGGCGGTGATGCTGGTCAGCGTATGGGTGCCGATGTCAATATCGGCCTGTCCCGAAACGCCCCAGCCGTCTTCCTTGGTGCTCGTCACAAGATTTTGATTGATAAAGCGGGTTTTGGCGCCCTGCGGCGTGGGCAGCACATTGAAGGCCAGGCTGGAGGATGGCGCGCCCGCCCCCGTCAGCGCTCCGGTGGCGATGATGTCGGCGCAGCAATTGTCATTGTTGCGGTGATAATCGGCCGCCACATAAATCTTCACGCCGGTGCCGGGATTGTAGAGGAATTGGGCGCGGCCGCCGACATGGTCATAGCCGTTGACCATCGACTGGGTGGCCAGATTCCGGATATTGCCGTCATAGCCGCTGGCAAAGCCGGTGAAACGCGCGGCCAGATCCTTGCCCAGCGGCACATTGAGCGCGCCCTTTACGCGCCATTCGTTGCCCTCGAAATAATTGGCCTCGATGCTGCCGGAAAATTCGTTCTTGGGCATCTGGCTGGTGATGTTGATCACGCCCGCGCTGGCGTTCTTGCCGAAGAGCGTGCCCTGCGGCCCGCGCAGCACTTCCATCTGGGCGATGTCGACCAGATCGCTGAACGCCTCGCCCGAGCGGGCATAGACCACGCCGTCCACCACGGTCGAAACCGAAGGCTCGCCCGCGATCGAGAATGTGGCCGTGCCGACACCGCGCAGATAGATAGTCTGATTGAGGGTGGTGCCCGATTTCTGGAAGTTTAGGGCCGGGACAAGCTGGGTCGCGCTTTCAATGCTGGGGCGGGCAGCGGCGGCCAGCGCCGCGCCGGACAGCACCGAGACGGCCACCGGCACGCTGTGGAGCGACTCCGAACGCTTCTGTGCGGTGACGACGATTTCTCCGGCCGTGGCCGAATCCGCTGCCTGCTGGGCCAGAGCAGGCGTGCTGGCCACAGCCAGAAGCGGCAGGCACAATAAGGACGATAGATTTGATTTCATGATAAAATCCTCCCCAAATGCGGGGGCTTGGGCAATCTTGCCTCTTCCCGCGACGGCTTCTCTCTCGCATTTTTTGACACTGCGATTGATGGTTGATTTGCCTGCCGCGTGGCGATATGTCAAGCGGTGTCACATCAATCCAGTCACGGATTGCCAAGACCAAAACCAACGTTTGGATGAGCGATGCAGGTGCAATTTTCCCCGTTCAAAGACGGTTTTCAGCTTGATTTCGCCGGGCAGACAGTGCTCCGCCACGACTCGCAATGTCCTGCGCTGGTCATAGCGCGGGGCGATCCGTCGATTGAAATGTATCGGGGCAATTTCCGCATCGAGGATGCGCCCTGCGACAGCATCATCCCCACAGGCTGGCGTGTAGAGGATGGCGCGGTTCTGCTGCTGCACGAGGGCGCGCCGGTTGCCCGCCTCGCGCTGGATCAGGCCGCGCTGACGGTGCAGGCGCTTGACCCTGCTTTCGACCGCCTCTGGGTTCATTTCCATGCCGAGCCGGGCGAAACCGCGTGGGGCGGCGGCGAGCAGATGAGTTATCTTGCGCTCAATGGCTGCCGCTTTCCAATGTGGACAAGCGAGCCGGGCGTGGGGCGCGACAAGACTACCGAACTGACCCGGATCATGGATGAGACGGGCATGGCCGGCGGTGATTACTGGAATACCAACTATCCCCAGCCCACCCTTCTCACCTCGCGCTGGCTGGCCATCCATCTCGATGCCAGCGTCTACAGCGTGATCGATGCCGTCGATCCGTCGCGCTGGACCTTTGAGATCTGGGCCGAACAGGCGCGCTTCGAACTTTTCGCCGCCGATGGGCCGCAAGACTTGGTTGGCCAGCTCTCGCTTCGTTTTGGACGCCCGCGCGCCTTGCCGGATTGGGCCATTGGCGGCGCGATTGTCGGGCTGAAACAGGGGGGAAAGAGCTTTGAGCGGCTCGAAGCCTTCATCGATGCAGGCGCCGCAGTCTCCGGCTTGTGGTGCGAGGATTGGGCAGGCATCCGCGAGACCAGTTTCGGCCGCCGCCTGTTCTGGGACTGGCAGCGCAGTGAGGCGCGCTATCCCGACCTGCCCGCGCGGATCAAGGCGCTGAACGAGCGGGGCATTCGCTTCCTTGCCTATGCGAACCCCTATCTGGCAGTTGATGGCCTGCTCTATCAAGAGGCGCTGGTGAGCGGCCATTTGTGCCGCAAGCTGGACAGCGACGAGCCCTATCTGGTCGATTTCGGCGAATTTGACTGCGGCGTCCTCGATTTCACCCGCGAGGAAAGCTGCGCATGGTTTGCCGAGCGTATTCTGTGTCGGGAGATGCTGGACATTGGCATTGACGGCTGGATGGCCGATTTCGGCGAATATCTGCCCACCGACGTGCGTCTTGCCAGCGGCATGGACGCGATGGAGGCGCATAATCTCTGGCCGGTCCTCTGGGCACAGGTCAATGACCGGGCGCTGGCCATGCGGGGCCGGCAAGGCGATGCGGTTTTCTTCATGCGCGCCGGGTTCAGCGGCGTATCGGGCCATTGCCCGCTTCTCTGGGCCGGGGATCAGTCGGTCGATTTTACCCGCCATGACGGCATCGGCACGGTCATCACGGCGGCGCTTTCGTCCGGGCTGGTCGGCAATGCCTACAGCCATTCCGATTGCGGGGGCTATACCTCGCTGCATGGCAATATCCGCAGCGTCGAACTGATGCAGCGCTGGTGCGAACTGGCCGCCTTTGCCCCGGTCATGCGCAGCCATGAGGGCAACCGGCCCGATGACAATCTGCAATATGATTCAAGCCCCGAACTGCTGGCCAATTTCGCCATGTGGAGCAGGGTTCATGCCCACCTGGCCCCCTATGTCCGCCACCTGTGCGACGAGGCGGTGGCCACCGGCCTGCCCGCCCAGCGGCCCCTGTTCCTGCATTACCCCGAAGAAACCAGCCTTTTCACCCTTCAGGACCAGTTCCTCTATGGCGCCGACCTGCTGGTCGCCCCCGTGGTCGAGGAAGGCGCGACCCGGCGCCGCGTGACCCTGCCGGGCGATCGGCCGTGGCGCCATGTGTGGTCGGGCGTGGATTATGCGCCCGGAACACATGACATTGCCGCTCCCATCGGCCATCCTCCTGTATTCTATCGGACAGAGAGCGCTTTTGCCGATCTGTTCGCCCAGATGGGGGGAATTGTGACGCAATGAGCGAGAGGTCCAATATTCGCGATGTGGCCGCATTGGCGGGGGTGGCGGTCAAAACGGTCAGCCGGGTGCTGAACGGCCATCCCTATGTCAGCGCCGCCATGCGCGAAAAGGTGGAAAAGGCGATGAAGGAGCTGGAATTCCGGCCCTCTATTGCCGCGCGCATCCTGACGGGATCGAAATCGAACCAGATCGCGCTGATCTATGACAACCACAGCCCCTATTACATGTTTCAGATCCAGAGCGGATGCTGGGATTATTGCAAGGCCCATGGCATCCGCCTGATCGCCCAGCCGGTCGATGTGGCCGATCCCGATGTGGGCGATTCCGTGCGCGGGCTGGTCAGCGAGACGCATGTGGACGGGATCATCCTGTCCTCGCCGGTCACGGATTGCGTGGGCGTGCTTCAGGCCTTGGACGCGCTGGACGTGCCCTTTGTCCGCATTTCGCCCGGCACCAACCATGCGCTGACATCCTCGGTGTTCATGGATGATGCGCAGGCCGCCGATGACATGACCACCCATCTCATCAACATGGGCCATCGCCGGATCGGCTTCATCAAGGGCCACCCCAACCACATGTCGAGCGATGACCGCCTGTTCGGTTATCGCCGCGCGCTCGACCGGGCGGGCATCGCCTTTGAGCCGCAACTGGTGATGCCGGGCGAATTTGATTTTGAAAGCGGATTTGCGGCGGGCGGCATGTTGCTGGATATGGCCCATCCGCCCACCGCGATCTTTGCCGCCAATGATGATATGGCGGCGGGCGTTCTGGCCATGGCGCATGGCCGGGGGATGGCGCTGCCCGAACAGCTTTCGGTGGTCGGGTTTGACGATACGACGCTGGCGCGCACCGTCTGGCCCGCGCTTACCACCATTCATCAGCCGATGGCCGAACTGGCCCGCACGGCCACCGAAATTCTCATCGCCGGGGGTGACATCACGCACCGCCGATTGTCCCACACCCTCGTCGAACGCGCCTCGGTTGCGGCGCCTTTCAGGAAGAACCCATGAGCCTTTTGCCCCTCCCTCCCGCCCTGCGCCCGCTGGGGGCGTCCGGTTTGAATGTGTCGCCCATCGCGTGGGGCATGTGGCGCCTTGCCGAAGGCGGGCGCACAGCGGCCGATGCCGCGCGGCTGGTCCATGCCGCGCTGGACGCCGGGATCAATCTGCTCGACACGGCCGATATCTATGGCTTTGACGGCGTCGGCGGCTTTGGCGATGCGGAAAGCCTGCTGGGCGAGGTGATTGCGGCCGATCCGGGGCTGCGCAGCCGCTTTGTGCTGGCCACCAAGGGCGGCATCATGCCTCCCCTGCCCTATGACCAGTCGCCCGCCTATCTCTCGGCAGCCATTGATGCCTCGCTGCGGCGTTTGAAGGTCGACACCATCGACCTCTATCAAGTTCACCGCCCCGACATTCTGGCCCATCCGGCTCAGGTCGCCCGCGTTCTGGACGATGCGGTGGCTTCGGGGAAAATCCGCGCCATCGGTGTGTCCAATTTCACGCAGGCGCAGGTGGCCGCGCTCAACCATTTCCTGACCAACAAGCTGGTGGTGACCCAGCCTGAAATCAGTCCGCTGCGCATCACTGCGCTTGAAAATGGCGAGATGGATCAGGCAATGATGCTTGGCCTGACCCCGCTGGCCTGGTCGCCGCTGGGCGGGGGCCGTCTGGCTGCACCCGAATCCGCGCGCGATCTGGCCGTGGCCGAGGCGCTGGATGTTGTGGCCGCGGACCGGGGCGTGTCGCGCACCGTGGCGGCCTACAGCTGGCTGATGGCGCATCCCTCTGGGATCATTCCTATTATCGGTTCACAAAACCCCGCCCGTATCGCCGAAGGGGCTGCCGCCCTCTCGGTCCAGTGGAGCCGGGAAGAATGGTATGCGGTGCTGGTCGCCGCACGAGGAGAGAAGCTGCCATGAGCGACACCCAACAATGCGAAATCGCATGGTTTTCGGCCCTGTGTGACGACGATTACGAGTTTCTCGGCGTTCATGATCCCTATCTGAAATCCAGTTGGGAGCATTGCCGCAACATCGTCATGCGCGCCGAAGAGGGCGGGTTCGACAATATCCTGCTCCCCTCGGGCTATAGCCTCGGGCTGGACACCACCGCCTTTGCCGCCGCCGTGGCAACGCAGGTGCGCCGGATCAAGCTGCTTTGGGCCACGCGGATCGGTGAGGACTGGCCGCCGCAACTGGCGCGCCGCATCGCCACGCTGGACCGCATCCTTGGCCCCAACGCCGATGGCGCGGGCGGGCGGCTCAATGTGAATATCATTTCCTCGGACATGCCGGGCGAAACGCTGGCTTCCGGCCCGCGCTATGCCCGCGCGACCGAGGTGATGAAGATCGTGCGCACCCTGCTCAACGGGCAATCGCTCGATCACGAGGGCGAGTTCTACAAGCTCAAGCTCGACCCGCCGCGCATCACCACGATTTCGGGCAAGGCCCCCGCTTTCTACTTCGGCGGTCTGAGCCATGAGGCCCGCGAATGCGCGGCCGAGGGCTGCGATGTCTATCTGATGTGGCCCGACACGATGGACAAGGTGCGCGAAACCATCGCGGACATGAAGGGCCGCGCCGCCCGTTTCGGCCGCAGCCTGAAATTCGGCTATCGCGCCCATGTCATCGTGCGCGAAACCGAGGATGAGGCCCGCGCCTATGCCACCCGCCTGCTCTCCAAACTGGACGATGACGCGGGCCGCGCCATCCGCGAACAATCGCTCGACGCCAAGAATTTCGGGGTTCAGCGTCAGGCCGAACTGCGTCAGGCGGCAGGCAATGACGGCTATGTCGAGGATCATCTGTGGACCGGCATCGGGCGTGCTCGCTCGGGCTGCGGCGCGGCGATCATCGGCACGCCCGATCAGGTGCTCTCCAAGCTGCGCGCCTATCAGGCCGAGGGGATCGAGGCCTTTATCCTGTCCGGTTATCCCCATGCCCAGGAAGCCGACCTGTTCGCCCGCCATGTGCTGCCGCATATCAAGCATGGCCCGCTGAACATTTGAACGCAGCAAGGGGGGCGGCATGCATCGCCCCCCTACCATGCGGAGAGAAGCCGTGAGCGATTTCCTGCTGGTGCTGGATGAGGGAACCACCTCGACCCGCGCCATTCTCTATGCCCATGACGGCACGGTGGTCGGCACAGCCCAGCGCGAGTTGACCCAGCATTATCCCGCGCCGGGTCTTGTCGAACATGATGCCGATGAAATCTGGGATCAGACGCTGGCCTGTGCGCGGAAGATGGTGGAGCAGGCTGGCGGGGCATCACGCATTGCCGCGATCGGCATCACCAACCAGCGCGAAACGGTTCTGGCTTGGGATCGGCGCAGCGGGCAGCCTCTGGGCCGCGCCATCGTCTGGCAGGACCGCCGGACGGCCGAGACGTGCGAGGGGCTGCGCGTGGCGGGCCATGAGGCGATGGTGCGCGAGAAAACGGGCCTGCTGCTCGACCCTTATTTCTCGGCCACCAAAATGCGCTGGATGCTCGACCATTGGCCCGCACTTGGCGAGTCTGGGGATGCTCTGGCCTTTGGCACGGTGGAAAGCTGGCTGGTGTGGAAGCTCACCGGCGGGCTCCATATCACCGATGCCAGCAATGCGAGCCGGACCATGCTGATGGCGCTGGACGGGGCGGATTGGGATGATGATCTGCTGGCGCTGCACGGCGTGCCGCGCGGGGCCTTGCCCGAGATTGTCGATACGGCGGGCGCCTTTGGGCATACCGCGCCCGACCTGTTTGGAGCGCCGATCCCGATCTGCGGCCTTGCCGGGGATCAACAGGCCGCCACCATCGGCCAGCAATGCCTGCGCGCGGGGCAGGTCAAGGCGACGCTGGGCACGGGCGCTTTTGTGCTGGCCAGCACCGGCGCGGTGATCCCGCGTTCGCGCCACCGCCTGCTGGGCACGGTTCTGGCCCAGATGGATGGACAGCGGACCTATGCGCTCGAAGGCTCGGTCTTTGTCGCAGGCTCTCTGGTCAAATGGCTGCGCGATCAATTGTGCATGGTGGTTGCTGCCGCCGAGACCGAGACGCTGGCGCGCAGCGTGGCGGATAATGGCGGGGTGTGCATCCTGCCCGCGCTGTCCGGGCTGGGCGCGCCGCATTGGCGGGCCGAGGTGCGCGGCCATATTGCGGGCCTGTCGCACAGCACCGGCCGGGCGCATATCGTGCGCGCGGCGCTCGAAACCATCGCCCATCAGATGCATGATCTGCAAACCGCCTTTGCCGCAGACGATGCGCCATGGCATGATCTGCGGATCGATGGCGGCATGAGCGCCAATGACTGGATCGCGCAGGATCTGGCCGATATGCTCGACATCAGCGTCGAGCGTCCGGCGGGCGTGGAAACCACGGCTCTGGGTGCGGCGATGCTGGCCGGGGTGGGCTGCGGGCTCTATGCCGGGTTGGAGGACGCAGCCGTCATGCGCAAGGGAGCGCGAAACTTTATCCCTGCCATGGTGCAGGCCGTGCGCAGCGCCCGCCTTGCGCAATGGCATGATCTGTTGGCGACCGAATTGGCGAAACACGCGTAAGGAGCGCTTGTCAGGATGACTCTCTTCAACCCGGCCCTTTCGCGCCGAAAACTGTTGGGCGGTGTGGCAATGGGCGGCCTTGGCATGGTGACCCAGCCTCTGTGGGCGCAGGGCATGGTGGATCTGCACCTGCCCGGCAAGCCTTCGAAACGTCCGCTGACCAAGGCTTTTCCGCAAAAGGGTGAGATGATCCTGCAACGGGTTCGCCCGCCTTTGCTGGAAACGCCGATGCAGGTGTTTGACCAGCATATATTGACCCCCAACGACCAGTTCTATGTCCGCTGGCATTGGGCCAATATTCCCGAAAGCGTGGATGCCAAGGCCTTTCGCCTGACGGTGCGCGGTCATGTCGAGCGCAAGGTGGAATTGCGGCTCGACGATCTGCTGTACGGGTTTGAGCGGATCGAATATGTCGCGGTCAACCAATGTTCGGGCAATTCGCGCGGTCTGTTCTCGCCATCGGTGGCGGGGGCCGAATGGGGGCATGGCGCGATGGGCAATGCGCGCTGGACGGGCGTGCGGCTGCGCGATGTGCTGGACCGGGCGGGCGTGAAGGCGGGCGCCGTCGATGTGCGCTTTGGCGGACTGGACGAGGCGATGGTGAGCGAGGGGCCCAAGTTCCTTAAATCGCTGGGCATTGATCACGCGCGCGATGGCGAGGTGATGATCGCCTATGCGATGAACGGCGAACCTTTGCCCCTGCTCAACGGATATCCTTTGCGGCTGATCGTGCCGGGCTGGTACTCGACCTATTGGGTCAAGATGCTCTCGGACATCGAGGTTCTGCCGCAAAAGGATGACAATTTCTGGATGGCCAAGGCCTATCAGGTCCCCAAAACGCCGTTCGGCCATGTTCCGCCCGGCACCGCCGATTTCCCCAAAGAGCCGATCAGCCGCATGGTGCCGCGCTCGCTCATCACCAATCTGGCCGAGGGTCAGGCGGTGAAGGCGGACGCGCCGCTGACCATCTCCGGCATTGCCATGGGCGGCGATTGCGGCGTGGCCAGAGTAGAGATCTCCACCGATGGGGGCAACAGTTGGCAGAATGCCGCTTTGGGCGAGGATCTTGGCCCCTATAGCCTGCGCCGGTTTACACACCGGATCACCTTGCCCGCGGGCATGGGCAAAGTGGCCTGCCGTTGCACCAACACCAAGGGTATCAGCCAGCCTCTGACCATGAACTGGAACCCCGGCGGTTATATGCGGGCGGGGGTAGAGACGGTCAACGTGATCGCGGGAGAACAGGCATGAAGGGCAAGCTGGGTGTGGGCCTTGGGGGCCTGACGGGTCTGGCGGGAGTGGGACTGGCGCTGGCGGCTCCGGCATGGGCAGCATCCCCCGGACATCCGCCGCACAAGGCGACATCAAAAGTCTCGGCCAAGGCACCGGCCAAAACCTTTGCCTTCCGCAATGTCCGGGTCAGCCTGCCGCAGGATTTCGACGTGGAATATCCCGCCGGGCCCGGCGTGGATGCGGTCAATGCCAATTGCCGGGCTTGCCACTCGCCATCCATGGCGCTGTCGCAGCCACCCCTCTCGGCCGAGGAATGGCACAAGGAGGTCCGCAAGATGATCGATGTCTACAAAGCGCCGATTGCGGAGGATCAGGTGGAGGCCATCACGGGGTATCTGGCAAACCTGTCGGCATCGGCGCCAAAATAGCAGGGGCATAACAGAGCCTTCGCCCGGCTTCAGGTGTCGATGCCCTGCCCGGAACGGTGCTTCTGGCAGACATCTGTCCTTGGGCATCGCTGCAACGCATCTGAGAACCGACATGGACCGGCGTGAGTTGGCGTTGTTCCGGTGGCCTGTCCGCCTTTGGCATCCTCATGCCCGCAAATGCAAATCTTGCGGGTGCGCGCGTTCATCGCACGCCGGTCGCCGCGAAGGGCACGGTCGGACACGGCGCTTGTTGCTTCGGTGGGCGGCTTAAGCAGCACCTGCTCGGTGCGGTGATTTTTTGCTGGGTATATGCGCATGTCAGTAATGTTGATTAAGTCAACATTACTGACATCATCTGAATCAGCAGCAACAGGCTGGTCATCGCTGCGATGATGGGCGCAATCCAGCCCACCGTGAGTCGGAATTGCAGGCCTGCAATCTGTCACAAATCCGTAGTGAAATCTCCTGCTCGCATTGGATGACAGAAAATTTAAACGACATAATATCAGTATAATATTGCTTATTTCTCATCCTGTTTGACCTTTTCTTTTATCGGCACAAAGCCCGCGGTGCTGTCATCAAAATTACCCGGAATCGCACTAGTCGAACGCGGCAATGGCACGGGGGTGCCGACCATTTATTTAATTAAATTGACGTATTAAAAAGGGGCGAAATCACATGCATATTTCCAATCGGGTTTCCATGCTCGCCATCGGGCTGATGCTGGGCCTTGCCACCCAGGCGCAAGCCGAGGAAGCGCCTGCGCCGCCCGTTCAGGCGCAGGACCAGCCCACCGACATCATCGTGACCGGCGCCGCCCGAGCCGAACGCCGCTTTGATGTCTCCTATGCGATCAACTCGCTGGGCCAGAATGACATTGCCAAGATCGCGCCCAAGAATTTCGCCGACCTGCTCGGCACCGTGCCCGGCATCCATGTCGAGGCCACCGGCGGCGAGGTTCAGAACATCACCCGCGTGCGCGGCATTCCCACCGACCGCGGCTATCTGATCTTTCAGCAGGATGGTCTGCCGCTCTATCACGAAATCGATGGCGTGTTCTTCAACTCGGGCGAAGGCATGAACCGCTATGACCTGATGAGCGAGCGCGTGGAAATCGTGCGCGGCGGCCCGGCCCCGATCTATGCCAGCAGCGCGGCGGCCATCGCCAACACGATCACCGTCACCGGCAAGGCGCAGTCCGCAGGCAAGGCGCAGGTCACGCTGGGCGACACCGGCCTCTATCGCCTTGATGCGATGCAGTCCGGCCCGTTGGGGGATCGCACCTATTACGCCATCGGCGGGTTCCTGCGCCAGCACGACGGCTATCGCGACAGCGGCTTTCCCAGCGATCGCGGCGGCCAGATCCGCGCCAATATCAAGCATGACCTCGACAATGGCTATATCAAGGCCTCGGTCATGTATGTGAATGACCATAACGTCTTTTATCTGCCGATCCCGGTGGCCGATCCGCGCAATCCTGCGGTCTCGCTCGACCCCTATATCAATTATTTCAACGGTACGATGAACTCGCCCTCGCTGCGCAATGTGGTGATCAAATATCGTGACGGCGCAGGCGTGACGCAAAGCCTGACGCGCGATCTGGCCAATGGGCGCCATATGCGCTTTTTCAACGCGGGGCTGGATTATCAGGGCGATTTCGGAGGCTGGCTGATCTCGGCCAAATTCGGCGCGACGCAGGGCAAGAGCAGCTTTGACGCCTTTTATTCCACCACCAACCCGGCGGATGCCACCACCTTCGCCAACAGCTATCTGACCGCCGCGCAGACCGCCTTTGGCGCGGTGACGCGTATGGGCTATGCGATTGCCGGCTCCAACGGCCAGAGCGTTTACAACCCTGCCGCCGCCTCGGGTCTGGTCATGTCGGGCCAGTATCGCGCGGTGGAATCGAAATTCTACTCGGTTCAGGGCGATCTGAGCGTCACGCGCAAATTCGACACCCCGCTGGGCAGCCATGACCTGCGCGCCGGACTTTACAGTTCATTTTACGGAAACACCAATTTCACCGTCTATCAGGACATGCTGATCGAAGTGGCCGGCAAGCCGCGCACACTCGATCTGGTCGCCTATTCGAGCAGCGGCGCGGTATTGGGCTATGTCACGCAAAATGGCGTGCTGCGCTATGGCACCACGCTGGCCAATGCCAAGGCCGATGCGCGCATGATCGCGCTTTACGCCAATGACACATGGGACATCACCGATGGCTTGCGGGTGGACGCGGGCATCCGGCGCGAATGGTATGGCTACACCGGCTTTGCCACCAACACGACCGCCGCCGATCTGGGCGATCCCACCACGCTGGCCGACAATGCGGTGCGCGCGCTCAACGCCACCACCGTCAACCAGCGACTGAACCCTTCGGCCACCAACTGGACCGTGGGCGTCAATTATGATTTCACCCGCCATCTGGGCGCCTATGCCCGCGTGTCCAATCTGGAGGTGCCGCCGCAGGCCAATGTCGTGGCCAGCATCAACCCCACCATCGTCCAAACCAAAGCGCGCCAGTATGAATTGGGCATCAAGGCCAGTTTTGGCCAGAATTACCTTTATGTGACTGGCTTTTACACCAAGTTTGACCCGTTCAACGCCTCCTTTGTCGCCTATAATCCCACCACGGGCCGCAACGATCAATCGGTGCCCTTCATCGGCGAGGCTGTGGCCAAGGGGATCGAAATGGACGGCCGGGTGGTGCCTGTCTCGTGGTTCGCGCTCAATGGCTCGGTGACGATCGCCGATCCGCAATATCGCAATCTGGCCAACAGTTCGGGCGCCGACCCCAGCGCGGTCAACGGCAAGCAGATCATCCGCGAGCCCAAATTCTTCGGCAACATTCGCCCCACCGTCAATCTCAAGCTGGGCAAGGGCGATCTCGAACTTTACGGGCGCTATGAATGGGTTGGCCGCCGTTATGTCGACCTGTTCAACCTGACCGCCCTGCCCGCCTATGAAACGCTGGGCGCCGGCGCGACGCTGAATTGGGGCCCATGGCGGGTGCAGGTGGTCGGTGACAATCTGACCAATGCCAAGGGCCTGACCGAGGGCAATCCCCGCACCGACCAATTGGCGGGTCAAGGGGCCAGCGATGCGATCTATGGCCGCCCGCTGTTTGGGCGCAATGTGCGCCTGATCGTTGGCCTGTCATGGTGATGGTTGGCTGAAAACTGCTGCACTTGGCCCCGCCGCGCTGGTCGCGGCGGGGCCTTTGGCCTTGGTGGGCCGATAGAAAAGAGGCGGATATGACAGGCAAGAAATCTGTGGGTTGGTTTGCGGGCCTTTGCGCCGCGCTCTTATGGATGCCGCATGTGTCCCTGGCGGCCACCAGCCATCCGGCCCCCGCGATCCGAACCGTGGCCGATCAGCCCCTGGCTCGGCGCATCGTCCCGCTGATGGATGATCTGGCGCAGGCGCCGGGTTGGCGCGCGGCCTTGCGCCGCGATGCCGATATGCAGGCGCTGGCCGCCGAACGCATGGCGCGGATCAATGCGGCCGGGGACTGCGTGCCGCAACCGGCCTGTCTGGCACAGGCATGGATGTGGAGCGAGGCGGACCGCGATCGCGTGTCGGGCGCGCTGCGCCGGATCGGCGCGGATCGGGCGCGGCTGACTGCTCTGGTCGGCGGGCGGATGCGGCCCTCACGGCAATACGCGCGTCATGCGGATTTAGCCGATGCCGCCTTGCTGGAGGCGGCATGGCGCGAGGCCGCAGCGGGCCTCAACCATATTGTCGCGGTCTATGCGCTGGGCGAAAAGCCGCGCTATCCGGTGATCGACAGCACAATTTTTGACTCCCGCGACACTTCCTATCCTGCCCTGCTCAAATCCCACGCCGCCGTCACGCTGGCCGAGGGGCGCGGGGATGATACGGTTTTCGACCCCGCATTGCGCTATGCGCTGGGCCTGCTGGCGGCCAATGAGCGCGCCAACGCGGCCGAATATCTGCCGCTTTCCTCCGGCCTTAACGCGCCCGCCTTCGCCGCCTTGCGCGCCATGAAACAGAACGCCTATCCCTATTCGGCGGTGCTGGTTTTCGGTCATGGACCGGAAGATCCCGTCTCGCACACCGGCGTGCTGGGCCATTTGCGCCTGCGCCTTGCCGCGGCGCAATTGGCCAAGGGCGCGGCGCCGGTCATTATCCTGTCGGGCGGACGGGTCCATCCCAACCGCACCGCCTATAATGAAGCGGTCGAAATGCGGCATGAACTGATCTCGCTCTATGGCGTCGCGCCCGCGCAAATCGTGATCGAGCCCCATGCCCGCCATACCACCACCAATCTGCGCAATTGCGCCCGCCTGCTGCTGGCCGCCCCCTTTGCGCAAGGCAAACCGGCTCTGCTGGTGACCGATCCGGCGACCCACGCCTATATTGCAAGCGAAGGCTTTGCCGCGCGCAACCGCGCCGAATTGGGCTATGAACCGGGGCGCGTGACGGCGGGGCCCGATGGGCTGTCGCTGCGTTTTGTGCCGGATGGACGCTCCTTCCATGTCGATCCCCAGGACCCGTTGGACCCATGAACAGATTGCGCCTCACCATGCTCGCATGTCTTGTGATCGCCGCCCCCTCGCGGGCGGAGCGGACAAAGCCGCTGGTCGATCTGGTCAACCCTTTTGTGGGCACGCTGGAGGACTACGGCCAATTGACGCCTGCGGCGGTTGCCCCCTTCGGCATGGTGCAATTGGGGCCGGATACCGCGCCCGCAAACCACAATGGCTATGATTATGCCGCGCAAACCCTGCGAGGCTTTTCGCATACCAGGGCAGTGGGTGTAGGCTGCGCCGGGGCGGGCGGCGATCTGTTGTTGGGGGGCGATTATGTCGGCGCCAGTGAAAATGCGCGGATGGATAAGGGCAGCGAACGCGCCTCCCCCGGCTTTTACCATTTGCGCTATGGCGGCGGGATTGTGGCCGATCTGGTGGCGACGCGCGGGGGCGGCGTTGCGCGCTTTACCCTGCCGCGCGCCGGGCGGGTGCGGCTGCGCCTCGATCCGGACCATGCCTATGCCAAACGGATCAGCGCGACGTGGCTGACCAATACAACACAGGATCTGCGCGCCGAACTGGTGGGCGGAACGGTCTGCAACGCGGGCGCCTACCGCCTGTTTACGGCCTCGACGCTGTGGCGCAACGGGCGGCCATTGGCCATGCCGGTGCAGATGGGGGCGGACCGGCGCGCCTTTGTGGAATTGGACGTGCATGGGGGCGATGTGCTGGAATGGCGCACGGGCCTGTCCTCGGTCGATGGCGATGGCGCGGCGCTTGTGCGTGAAACAGAGCTTGGCGTGCGCAGCTTTGCCGCGCTGTATGCGGACACCAAAAAGCGCTGGCAGGATCTGCTGGACCATTGGCGTCCCACCGGGCCAAAGCCCCGCCGCGCCCTGTTTGCCACTTCGCTGTTTCGCGCGCTGCAAACCCCGGTGGCGATTGCCGACAGCGACGGGCGCTATCGCGGAGCGGATGGGGTCATTCGTCATGCTCCCGCCGGACACCAGCGCTATGCCAGTTGGGCGATGTGGGACAATTACCGCACGTTGATGCCGTTGCTGGCGCTGGCCTATCCCCGGCAGACGCAGGACATCGCCGCATCGTTGGTCGAACTCTATCAGGTCGGCAAGCAGCGCTGGGCCACGAAGCGGGAGCCATTCCTGACCGTGCGGACCGAGCACAGCGGGGTGGCGCTGCTCGATTTCTACCGCAAGGGGATCCCCTTTGACGCAAAGGCGGCGTTGGCCGGCATGGCGGCCGAGAGCGACACTCTTGCCCGCGCCACGCCCGATGAACAGATCGAGGCGGCCTATGACGACTGGGCCACGGGGCAATTGGCGCGCGAACTGGGCGATGGGGCGAGGGCGCAGCGCTTTGGCCAAAAGGCGCTGACCTATCGCGCGATGTGGGCCGATGTGTTCCAAAATCTTGGCGCGGACGCAGATGTGGTCAAGGCGCGCGGCCTTTATCAGGGTACGCTGTGGCAATATCGCTGGGCGCCGGTGTTCGATCTGCCATGGATGGTGTCGCAATTGGGACCGGCGCGTTTCGATGCCGAACTGGCGCGTTTCTTTGCCGACGACCTGTATAATATGACCAATCAGCCCGACATTCAGACGCCCTTTCTCTTCGCATGGCGCGGGCATCGCGAGCAAAGCGACCGCTTGGTCCGCCGCCTTCTCGATTTGCCGATCAACCATCCCTATACCAATGCGGGCAAACGCCCCGCCCCGTGGCATGGGCGCAGCTTTGCTTTGACGCCGCAGGGTTTTGCCGATGGAATGGACGATGACGCGGGCGGCATGACCAGTTGGTATGTCTGGGCCTCGCTGGGCCTTTACCCGCTGGTGCCGGGTGATCCGCATTACGTGGTGCTATGCCCTTCGTTTAACCGGATGCGGCTGCGTACCGCCGGGGGATGGGTTCTTATCCGGCGGGAGACAAACGCCTATGCCAAGGCCAGTTGGCGCAACAGGGCGGGCGTTTCGCGGGCCTTGGGGCCGATGCTGGCCCATGCTGATCTGGCCAAAGGCGGTGTGCTCAATGTGGGTTGCGCGGGGGGCTTTTGACCCTCTCATACCGCCCCTTATCCAATTTCAATTATTGATCTGGCTTTTTGATAAAATTGGCCCTACCAATGATTCCGCCCAGCAGAGAAAATATAGTGGGAGTGGACAGGCATGGCACGGAATTGGAACGGTCGATGGGCCTATGGCGCGGCGGTGATCGCTGTGGCGTCGGGCGCGCAATTGGCGCAGGCGCAGACCGCGAACCCCTGGATGACGGCAACCATTGTCGCCGAGCAGCAGAGCGCCCCTGATGACGCCGCGCGTGAGGCGGTGGCCAGGCGGCGTGCGAAAATGCTGATTTCGGCTATG
Source organism: Novosphingobium humi (assembly GCF_028607105.1). Lineage (GTDB taxonomy): Bacteria > Pseudomonadota > Alphaproteobacteria > Sphingomonadales > Sphingomonadaceae > Novosphingobium > Novosphingobium humi. The sequence goes on from NZ_CP117418.1 coordinate 502,989, forward strand.
ACGCTGGATCAGAAATTGCAGCAATTGACCGGAGCCAAGCCTGAGATCCTGCCCGATCTGCCTGCATGTTTTGGCGGGCGGCATGTTACCGGCATCGCTTCGCTCGACATACCCACATTCCGCATCACCAATGGGCCGGTCGGTCTGGGCCAGAACGATTGCGTCTCGCCAGAGGTGAGCAAAATCAAGCTGCATATGCCAGGTTTTGGCGACATTTCCGCCGCCTATGGACATCCCAGTTCGGCCAAGGCCACCGCATTGCCCTCGGCCATTGGGGCCGCGGCCTCGTTCGATCCGGCTGTGGCGGGCATGTATGGCGAAGTGATCGCCGCGGAAATGCTCGATCTGGGCCTGCATGTATTCGAGGCGCCGGGCGTCAATCTGGCCCGCCTGCCGATCCTTGGCCGCAACATGGAATATTTCGGCGAGGACCCATATCTGAGCGGTTCGATGGCCGTGGCCGAGGCCAAGGCGATCCAGTCGCGCGGCCTGATCGCCATGGTCAAGCATTTCGCCGCCAATGAGCAGGAAACCAATCGTCAGACCATTCAGGAGACAGTGGACAGACAGACCCTGCGCGAGCTTTACCTGCTGCCCTTTGAAATGGCGGTCAAGGACGGCAAGGTCGCGGCGGTCATGTGCGCCTATAATTACGTCAACGGCCAGTCCTCCTGCGAAAACCGCACGATGCTTGACGATGTGCTGCGCAAGGACTGGGGCTTTACCGGCTATGTCCAATCCGACTTTTTCGCGATGAAGAGCACGGTGGCGACGCTGGCCAATGGCACCGATCATGAAATGCCGCTGCCGCTGCATTGGGCGCCCGCCAAGATCCGCGCGGCGCTGGACAAGGGCGAATTGACGCAGGCGCGCATCGACGAGGCTCTGGAGCGCCGCTATACCCAGAGCTTCAAACTGGGCATTTTCGACCGCAAGCTGGAACGCCGCCCGATCGACTTTGCCGCAGGCGGGCGCAAGGCGCGCGAGATCGGCGGGCGGGCCACCGTCCTGCTGCAAAACAATGGCGCGCTGCCGCTGCGCAAGGATCTGCGCAGGCTGGTGCTGATCGGCAAGGCCAGTCAGGTCTATGCCCAACAGGCCGTGGCGGGCGGCGCCGTGGTGGGCGAACTGATGGGCGCGGGCGGCGGCAGTTCGGACGTTGTGCCCGAATATACCGTATCGCCGCTGGCGGGTCTGCGCGCAGCGCTGGCGGATCTGGGCAATGCGGGGGCTTCGGTCCGGCTGATTCTGGTCGATGACACCAACACATCGGCCACCATTGATGGCCGGAACGCGAGTTTTGCTCAGGTGAAGGCAGAAGCGGCCAACGCCGATGCGGTGGTCATGATGGCGGGCACGATTTCGGAGGAAGGCGCCGACCGCGCCACCTTTACCGACCAATCTGGCCATCAGCTGGCCGCCCCTGCCTCGGCGGGCAGCAGCCTTGACTGGTATGCAGGCCGTTCAAACAAGATCGCCACCAGCGATAGCGACAATCGCGCGAAAAACAGCGGCACCGTGGCGATGATCGAGGCACTGGTGGCCAATCCCAAGGTCGCGGCCAAATCGGTGCTGGTGCTCAAAGACAATGCGGGGGTGGCCCTGCCTGCCTCGCTGGTGGGCGCCAAGGGGCCCGCGATCGTCGAGGCATGGTTTCCGGGACAGGAGGACGGCAATATCGTGGCCGATGTCCTGTTCGGCCGGATCAACCCCTCAGGCAAACTGCCGGTCAGCGTGCCTTTCACGGGCAAGGGCTTCCTCGATCATGTCAGCGCCTCGCAGTTCCCCGGCACGTTGTCGGCCGACGGCAAGCTGCAGACTGTCACCTACAGCGAGCAACTGGCCATCGGCTATCGCTGGTATGATGCCAATATCGGCGGGGCATGTCCGGCTATCAAGGGCCGCAACACCTGCCTTGCCTTCCCCTTCGGCCATGGCCTGTCCTATACCAGCTTTGCGGTGGGCAAGCCGGAGCTGACCCGCGCTGGGAGCGAATGGCAGGTTTCGGCCACCATCACCAACACCGGCCAGCGCGAGGGCGCGCAGGTGTTGCAGGCCTATCTGGGCCTGCCCGCCAGCGCCGACGAGGTGGGGGCAAAACAGCCGCCCCGCCGCATGATCGGCTATCAGCGCGTCACTCTGGCGCCGGGGGAAACCAGGCTGGTGTCGATCACCATCGATCCGGCCGCCAGCCATCACCCGCTGGGCGTCTGGGATGAAAAGATCCATGGCTGGGTCATCCCCAAGGGCGATTTCACGGTCTGGATCGGGACGTCTTCGGCGCCGGGCGATCTGAATAAGGCAGGTATTATCGCGCCTTGATGCGATAAGGGGGCGGGCGGCCGTGATGGCTGGCCGTCCGCCTTCCCCTTCTTGCCGCGCCCGATCCGGATCGGGCATGCGATGCGCCCGTTCAGGCCGGAGCAGGCAGGATGGATGTCCAGAATTGCGTCTGCTGACCAACCGGCGTGTCGATCTTGCGCAGAAACGCCAGCGTGCCATCGGGCAGGATGCGGAACAGGCTGAGCCCCGCCGGGACCATCGCGCCCCCGCGCAGGGTCATATCGACCATACTGGCCGCCGCCAGCATTCGGCCATCGGGCGAGATGGCAAAGCTGCGGACATGAAAGCCGCGCGGGTCGATGCGCTGGACCAGTCGGGGCAAACCGGTGCGCGGGTGGAGCGCAAAGACCGCAATCGAATTGTCGCCCCCGGCAAACACCTTGCGCCCCTCCACCTCGACCGTCGAACTGGCGCGATTGGAGACATAGAGCGCATGGCCGCGCGGATGCACATGGATCGCGCCCACCAGCGTCGTGCCGCCATGGTCATCGCTGGGCGGCTGATCGGTGGTTGACGCGATCTGATCGGGATCGGGCGCCAGACGGGCGCCGATGATGCGATGGGTGTGCAATTGGTTTTGCCGCTCGACGGCGACATAGGCCAGCGGCAGATGCGGATGGAAATCGACATGGCGCGGGCCATAGCCCAGACCGCCCTGCCCCCCGACGGCAATGCTCTGTGCGTTGTGCAGATGACCATGGTCGAAATCGAAGAGTTTGAGCGCGCCGGGATCCTCCGGTCTGGTGGCCGAGGCATCGTTGCCCCGCGTGACCAGCACAACCGAGCGTCCGCCGGGGATCATGCGGATCTGATGGGCGAAAATGCCGCAATCGAGCGGCTCTGGCTGAACCACCATCGCGCCCACCGTGCCGTCCGGGCGGATCAGGTGGACCGACAGGTTGGAGGGCGCGTTATAGGCGCACAGGGCATAGCGCCCGGATGGGTCCACGCTCATATGCACAGGACGCTGGGGCAGCACGGCCGGTTCGCCATGCGGCGACAGCGCCCCGTCCGGCCCGATGCTGAGAGCCACCAGACGGTGGATCGAGCCGCCCCCCACCGAGCCGGCAGGCGCATCGGATGTGGCCACATAGAGCAGCCGCCCCGCCGGGTGCGGCCACGCATACTGGATCGCTGAAGGCAGGGTGATCGCGCCGACAGCGCCGCTGATGCCGGTGGCTGTATCAAGGCTGCGCCATGCCATCACGCGGCCCGTGGCGGCATAGAGCGTATCGGCGCGGCGGGCGGCGGCCATGGCGCGCGCGCCGGAAGAGATCGCGGCGGCGGCCAGCCCTTTGGAAAAATCGCGGCGTTGGATGGTCATGCTTTCATCCCGAATTGGCCTTGTATCCGGCCTATGTTCCTGCTGCGCCGCAAGTGTCAGCCGCAGCGCGCCTCATCGTTCAAACAAGCGGTCGGCCAGCGGTTCGCGCGCCTGCCAGCCCTTCTGCTCCAACTCGGGCGTTTCGGAAGGCGCCAGCGGATAGCCGATGCACAGCAGCGCGATCAGCGACCAATGATCGGGCACATCGAGCATCGCCCCCACCGCAAGGGGATCGAGGATCGACACCCAGCCCAGCCCGATCCCGCGTATGCGCGCCGCCAGCCACAAGGTCTGGATCGCCCCGACACAGGAATAGCGCAGCATTTCGGGCATGGTGGCAATGCCCAGCCCATGGCCTGCGCTGGCATGTTCGTCGCAGAACACGGCGAGCAATTCGGGCGCCTCGCGAATGCCGTGCAGCTTGAGCGCGAGATAGTCGCCATGACGCGCCTCGCCCTCATAGCGCCGGGCCGCGCGCAGGTTTTCCGCATCGACATGATCGGCCAGCCTCTCGCGCAGTTCCGGCGTGCGCAGGCGCACAAAGCGCCAAGGCTGGGAATGGCCGACCGAGGGCGAGAGCGCCGCCTGTTCGAGCAATTCGGCCATATCCCCCTCGGCCAGCGGATCGGGCGCGAAATGGCGCACATCGCGCCGCCAGCGCAGCAGCATGTCGAATTTCTGCGCGAAATCGGCGTCGAACCGGGGCCAGGATTGCGTCAAGAGCCAAGGCCCTCCTTTCGCATCAGCTATATGTCGATGCGCGGCCCCTGTCGCGCGGATAATGTCTCGCAGATAATGGTCCGTTCAGGCCGGGTCATCTTCTGCAACGACCCAATCGGCCAGATCGGGGGCATTCCCGATCAGCGCCAGCCCATGCGCGATCGAGGTCAGTTCATTGCCGCTGGCCAGACGGCTCTCGCCAAATCGCTGCTCAAACAGGCGCCGCACCGCGGGGATCAGCGAGGAACCGCCGGTCAGAAACACATGATCCACCTGATCCGCCTCCAGCCCCGCGCGGGCCAGCACCGTATCGACCGTTTCTCCGATCCGTTGCAGGTCAGGTTCGATCCAGCGCTCAAATTCCTCGCGCGTAACATCAGCCTCGATGGTCAGGTCCGCGTCGGCAAAACGAAATTCGGCATGGGTGCCGTTCGAAAGCGTCCGTTTCAGCCGCCCCACCGCCTCATAAAGCGCATAGCCCAATTCCTGCTCGACAATGGTGATCATGCGCCCGATGGCGGCCGGATCAGTGGCGCTGCGCTTCAGCTTGGCCAGTTGCTCCAGCGTGCGCCGGTTGCGCATCAGCGCCAGACGCGACCAGTCGCCAAAATCGGTGAAATGGCCGGCGGGGATCTCCAGCACCTTGTCAAACGAGCGATAGGTGCCGCCCTTGCCCAGCAGGGGCAGCACCAGATGGTCCATGATGCGATAGTCGAAACGGTCGCCCGCAATGCCGATACCTGCCGAAGCCAGCGGAACGCAGCGCCGCGCGGCCCCCGGCGCCTCGACCCGGACGAGCGAAAAGTCGCTGGTGCCCCCGCCGAAATCGGCCACCAGCAAGGTGGCCGGATCGCTGAGCCGCGAGGCAAAGCTGTAGGCCGCGCCCAGCGGTTCATAGACATAATGCACCGGCCGGCCCAGCATGGCGAACATCGCATCATAACGCTTGCGCGCCAACGCCACATCGGGTCGCGAGCCCACATAGCGCACCGGCCGCCCCACCACCACGCATTCGGGCGCATCCTTCATCGGATCGCCGCCATGCTGCATCAGATGGCTCAGGAAAATCTGCCCCAATTCCTCAAACTTCAGCCGCTTTTCAAACAGATTGGCATGTTCGAAGGAAGCGCTGGCCGCCACCGATTTGAAGGATTGGAGAAACCGGCTGCCCTGAGGAAAATCGAGATATTCGGCAATCGCCCAAGGGCCCGCCTCATGCGCCAGCCCGCCGCGAAACGCCTCGTCCTGCCAGAAACACAGGGCCGAGCGGAACACCGAGGTCGGGCCATCGGGAGCGGCATAGGCGATCATTTCGGCATGGGCGCAGTCCGATGCGCGGGCGATGACCGAATTGGTGGTGCCGAAATCGATCCCGATGGCGCGCGCCCCGCCCATGCCAACGCCCATCTCAGCGAGGCTTTTTAGCAATGGTCGCGGTGAAATCGGGGTCCTTGTTGGCCACCCAATCAACGAATTTGCGCACCGCCGGATTAGCCAGCAAGCCTTCGACATCCATGCCGTAGCGCTGCAATTCGGAATTGGTGAAATTGGTGATCAGCATCTGCTGGCAAATGCCGTGCATGGGCACGACATCGCGCCCGCCGCGGCTCTTGGGCACGGGATGGTGCCACACAATCGTCGATCCGGTGGGTCGCCCGCAAAGCCAGCACGGGACCGCCGGAGCGGGGGCCTCCTCTTCCTGATGCATATCGCCATAGGGGTCACGTTTTGAATGTTTGCGGGCCATGTCTGCTTCCAACTGAATTGCCCCCCTATACCGGCCCGGCCCGGCAAGGCAATCACATCAGCCGGCACCTCAATGGGGCGGCACACAGGAACCCAGCGCCCCGCCCTCGCACAGCGCGCACATCGCATGGATCACGCCCGAGATCACCGGGTCCTTCAGCCGATACCAGCGCGTCTGCGCCTCGATGCGGACATGAACGACATCCTCGGCGCGCAGCATGGCCAGATGCTGCGACACCCCCGATTGCGACAGGCCGGTGATCGCCACCAGTTCGTTGACGCTCACCTCGCCCTCGTCCATCCGGCACAGCATCAAAAGGCGTTCCGGGTGGCTCATCACCTTGAGCCGCCCGGCCATATGCGCGGCATGAAGTTTGAGTTCCGAAAGGTCGGATGGTTTCATACCGCCTCCTCGGCAAGAGGAACGCCATCATCGCGCAAGACCACATAGATCGCCGGGATCACCAAAAGCGTCAGCAGTGTCGAGGATGCCAGACCAAACAGCAGCGAGATCGCCAGCCCCTGAAAGATCGGATCGGTCAGGATCACGCTGGCCCCGATCATGGCCGCCGCCGCCGTCAGCGCGATAGGTTTGACGCGGATGCGCCCCGCCTCGATCAGCACCTGCCGCAGACTCTTGCCCGGCGCGGCGGTGTGGCGGATGAAGTCGACCAGCAGGATCGAGTTGCGCACGATGATCCCGGCCAGCGCGATAAAGCCAATCATCGAGGTGGCCGTAAAGGGCGCGCCAAACAGCATATGCCCCGCCACAATTCCGATCAGCGTCAGCGGCACGGGCGTCAGGATCACCAGCGGCAGCTTGAAACTGCCGAATTGCCCGACCACCAGCACATAGATCGCCAACAGCGCCACCATGAAGGCTCCGCCCATGTCGCGGAACGTCACCCAGGTGATCTCCCATTCGCCGTCCCACAGGATCGAGGGGCGGCTTTCATCGTCGGGCTGGCCATGCATCAGGATGGCGGGCTTGACCATGCCATGCCCGGCCCAGTCATAGGCCTCCACCGCCCGATCCACCGCGAGCAGGCCATAGATCGGCGCTTCATATCGGCCCGCCATATCGGCCATCACCATGGTCGCGCCCCGCCCGTCGCGGCGGAAAATCGCCTGCCCGCCGACCTCGCGCCGCGCGTCCACCACCTCGCCCAGGCTGAGCAATTGCCCGGTGGGCGCGGCGGCAACGGGCGTTGCAGCCAGCACACCCGACCATTGGCGTTGCGCCTGATCCAGCCCGATTTCCACCGGCAAGGGATCGCGGTCCGCCCCGCGCGGCACATAGGCCAATGTCTGTCCGCCCATCAGCGCGCCGATGGAATCCAGCACCTGACCGCTGGACACCCCGTAATGGTCGATCCGGTCGCGGTCGGGCACCAGCCGCAGGGTGGGCCGCGCCTCGCCAAAGCTGTTGTCGGTGTCGACGATGAAGGGCACCGAGCGGAAGATCTGTTCCAGCACCAACGCGGTTTTCTGCCGCGTGGCTTCATCCGGCCCGTAAACCTCGGCCAGCAAGGTGGCCAGCACCGGCGGTCCGGGCGGCGTTTCGACCACCTTGATGACGCCGCCCTTGGGCAAGGCCACCGCGCGCAGCCGCTCGCGCAGGTCCACGGCAATGGCATGGCTCGACCGGCTGCGCTCGCCCTTGGGGGCCAGCGTGACCATCACATCGCCCATTTCGGGTCGGGAGCGCAGGAAATAATGGCGCACCAATCCGTTGAAATTGAAAGGCGCGGCGGTCCCCGTATAGAGTTCCATGGCCGAAACCTCGGGGATCTGGCGGGCGATGGCGGCGGCCTGTTCGGCAATGCGCCCGGTCGTCTCCAGCGACGTGCCTTCGGGCAGGTCGAGGACCATCTGCACTTCGCTCTTATTGTCAAAGGGCAGCAGCTTGACCGTCACTGCCTTGAAATAGAACATCGAGCAGGCCACCAGCGTGGCCGCGCCAACACCCCACAGGAAGCGCTTGGCGCTCCCCCGTGTGGCGATGACGCGCGTGGCATAGCGGGCATAGATCGCCCCCAGACGCCCGCCGCCCTCGGCCTCATGACCATGGGCCAGCGCCCCGCGCGCAAAGCGGATCATCAGCCATGGCGCGATCACTACCGCAACAAAGAAGGAAAACACCATCGCCGCGCTGGCATTGATCGGAATGGGCGCCATATAAGGCCCCATCAGCCCCGAAACGAACAGCATCGGCAACAGCGCGGCCACCACCGTCAGCGTGGCGATGATCGTGGGATTGCCCACCTCGGCCACGGCGTCAATGGCGGCCTGCTGGCGCGACCGGCCATCGTCCATTCCCCAATGGCGCGCGATATTCTCGATCATCACAATCGCGTCATCGACCAGAATGCCGATGGAAAAGATCAACGCAAAAAGACTGACGCGGTTGATCGAAAAACCCATGATGCGGCTTGCAAACATGGTCAACATGATCGTGGTGGGAATGACAATCGCTGTCACCCCCGCTTCGCGCCAGCCAATGGCAAAGCCGATCAGGATAACGATCGACACCGTGGCCAGCGCCAGATGGAAAATCAGCTCATTGGCCTTTTCATCCGCGCTTTCGCCATAATTGCGCGTGACATTGACCGCCACGCCCGCCTGGATCAGCCCGCCCTTGAGCGCCTCGACCCGCGCCACCACGGCCTGCGAGACATTGACCGCATTGGCCCCGTTGCGCTTGGCGATGGCGATCGAAACCGCAGGCGCCATCGACCAGCCCGCCCCCTCGCGCGCCCAGCGCCAGCTATGGGCCTGATCCTGCGCCGCGCCCTGTTCGACCCGCGCCACATCGCCCAGCAGCACCGGCGCCCCGCCCGATGAGCGCACCATCAGGCGGCGCAGTTCATCGGCGCTGGCCAGCGGCGTCCCGGCGGTCACGGCCAGCGCCGCCCCGTCCTCGCGCACTGTACCGGCCGGAAAGGACCGTCCGCCCTGCCGCACCGCCTCCATGACCGAAGACAGGGGCACATGGGCGGCGCTCAGCCTGGCCGGATCGGGGATGATGCGGATCGCCTCGCGCTGGCCCCCGGTGATGAAGGTCAGGCCCACATCATCCACCTTGGCCACTTCGGTCCGCAGCTTGGTCGCCAGCGTATAGAGGCTGCGCTCATCCCAGCCTGCGCCCTTGGGCGTCAGGGTCAGGACAAGGATGGGGACATCCGAAATGCCGCGCACCGTGATCTGGGGCGGCAGAACGCCTGCCGGGATCTTGTCGATATTGGCCTTGATCTTTTCATCCACGCGGGTGGCCGCCGCCTCGGGGTCCTGCCCTACGGCAAAGCGGGCCGTGACCATCACGCCGTGATCTTCGGCCTGCGTATAGACATGTTCGACGCCGTCGATGCTCTTGACGATCTGCTCCAGCGGCTTGCCCGCCAGTTCCACCCCGTCCGCCGCCGAGAGGCCCGGCGCGGCAACGCGGATATCGACCATCGGCACCTTGATCTGCGGCTCTTCCTCGCGCGGGATCGTCACCGTAGCGATCAGCCCGACAAGGATTGCGGCCAGCAGAAACAGCGGGGTCAGGGGCGAGGCGATGGTGGCCCGCGTGATGCGACCCGAAAGGCCCGGATTCATCGCCCCGCTCCCTGATCGACGCCGGCCAGCACATCGCCATCCCGGACGCCGGATAGAATTTCAACCATGCCATCGGAGGCAGGCGCGGTCTGCACCGGCACCTGCGAGACCGCGCCCTTGGGGCCGATCACGGTGGCGTAATCCAGACCATAGCGCGTGGAAATGAAGGCGCGCGGCACGATGAGCGCGCGATGGGTTCCCGCCTCGACCTGCGCGGCCACGCGCCGCCCGATCAACGCGGCGTCCAGCCCCGACAGGGCGACATCGGCGCTGACCTGCCCGGCCTGCACCGCCGGATAGATGCGGGTGACGGCGCCATTCATGCCTTCGGCGCGCACCTTGGCGCCGGGGCGGATTCTGGCGGCCAGCGCTTCGGGCATGTCGAGCCGCAGGACCACCGGCCCCGAGGTCACCACCGCCACCACCATGCCCGGCGCCACCGGCGCGCCCGCGGGCACATCGGCGCGCAGCACGCGGCCATCGGCGGGCGCGATCACCGCGCCATTGCCCGCGATTGCGCGGATGCTGGCCTGCTGGGCGCGGGCCGCGGCGGTCTGGGCGCTGGCGGCCTGTGCGCCGGCTTCGGCCTGTTCCAGCCTCGCCTTGGCATAGACACCGTTGGCGGCCAGAAATTGCACCCTTTCCAATTCGGCATGGGCCTGCACGGCCTGCGCCTGGGCGGCGGCGGCCTGCGCGCCATAGGCGGCGGATTGATAGGCCAGCTGATTATCGGTGATGCGGCCGATCACCTGCCCTTTGCGCACATGGTCGCCCGCCCGCACCGACAGGGAGGAGAGGACGCCGGGAATGCGCGCCAGCACCTGCGCCTGATCCTGACTGGTCACTTCGGCCGATACGCTTTGCCAGTCGGGCGCATCGGCGGCCTTGACCGTCAGGCGCGGACCGGCCGGGGCCGTGATCGCCTCGGGCGCGGATTTGTCCGCGCCGCATCCCGCCAAGGGCGCCGCCATCAGCATGCCCATTGCCAACCATCCACGCATCGGCCCTCTCCCCTTTTTCTTCAGCGCTCGATCGGCAGACCGGCCTTGGCCCATGCGCCAAAACCGCCCGCCAGATGGGTGTCGACGCTGGCCTGCGCGGCGGCGCATTTGTCCAGCGCCATGCCCGACCGCTTACCGCCCAGACAGGTCAGCACCAGTTGCCGCCCCCCGCTGTCGGGCAGGCGGCTGGGCTGAAAGGCCGAGAGCGGCATGTTGATCGAGCCGGGGATATGCCCGCCGGCAAACTCGTCGGCTTCGCGCACGTCGACCACCATCGCCTGATTCGCGGCCAGCATGTTGGCCAGTTCATGCGCGTTGACTTCCCGGTGCTGGGCCGAATTTCCAAAGCCGAAGATCATGACGTTGCATCCTTGTGGCGCGGGCGGGATGGCCCGGTAAAAACACTACTTGCGTATATGCTGCAAATATAATATTAGTCAAGCAAGATTGAAGGCGGCACACTTCCGACGCCGCCCCGACAATCCGCAAATCACTGGGCCCGCACCACATTGGGAGAGCAGAACCATGTCCTTGCCCGGAACTTCATTGCCCCGAATTCTCGTGCTGGGCGCGGGTCTTGGAGGCACGATCGCCGCCTATGAAATCCGCGATGCCACCAAGGGCCGCGCCGAAGTCACTGTCATTTCCGACAGCGAGGACTACTGGTTCGTGCCCTCCAACCCATGGGTGGCGGTGCGCTGGCGCGAGCCCGAAGCGATCCGGGTCCCGCTGGCGCCGGTGATGGCGAAAAAGGGGATCGGCTTTACCAGCGTGGGCGCGCTGCGCGTGCATCCGCAGGATCAGCGGGTCGATCTGCGCGACGGGACCAGCCTGACCTATGACTGGCTGGTGATCGCCACCGGGCCGGAACTGGCCTTTGACGAGATCCCCGGTTTCGGGCCTGAGGGTCATACCGTTTCGGTATGCCGCACCGACCATGCGGCCCATGCCGCCGATGCCTTCGACGCCTTTTGCGCCGACCCCAAACCCATCGTCGTGGGCGCGGCGCAGGGGGCGTCCTGTTTCGGCCCGGCCTATGAATTCGCGCTGATCCTGGACACCGAGCTGCGCCGCCGCAAGATCCGCGACCGCGTGCCCATGACCTTTGTCACCAGCGAGCCCTATATCGGCCACCTCGGCCTTGACGGCGTGGGCGACACCAAGGGCCTGCTGGAAAGCGAGATGCGCGAGCGGCACATCAAATGGATCACCAATGCGCGCGTCACCGGCATCGAACCGGGCATGATGCATGTCGAGGAAGTGGGCGAGGATGGCGCGGTCAAAAAGGCGCATGACCTGCCCTTTGGCTATTCGATGCTGCTGCCCGCGTTTCGGGGCGTCAAGGCGGTGCACGGCATCGAGGGCCTGACCAACCCGCGCGGCTTCATTCTGGCCGACCGGCATCAGCGCAACCCGACTTTCAAAAACATCTATTCGCTGGGCGTCTGCGTGGCGATCCCGCCGATCGGGCCGACCCCGGTGCCGGTGGGCGTGCCCAAGACCGGCTTTATGATTGAAAGCATGGTGACGGCGGTGGCCCATAATATCGCGTCCGAACTGGACGGGCGCGAGCCGGACGAGGTGCCAAGCTGGAACGCGGTCTGTCTGGCCGATTTCGGCGACGGCGGCGTGGCCTTTGTCGCCCAGCCCCAGATCCCGCCGCGCAATGTCAACTGGTCCTCGCATGGCAAATGGGTCCATCTGGCCAAGGTCGGCTTTGAGAAATACTTCCTCCACAAAGTCCGCTCCGGCACCAGCGAGCCACTTTACGAAAAGCTCGCGCTCAACGTGCTGGGGATCAGCAAATTAAAAGAAACAACCAAGGAGAGCGTGCGATGACACTTGATACTGCTGTGATGCGTTTTGCCGGCACGGTCGTTCTGGCCAGCGCTCTGGCCGCCCACTTCATTAACCCGGCATGGATTTACCTGACCATGTTTGCCGGGGCCAATATGCTTCAGGCCAGCGTGACCGGTTTTTGCCCGGCCGCGATGCTGTTTCGCGCGATGGGCGTCAAGCCGGGCACGACGTTCAAGTAAGAGGATCGGGCCATGCGCCGCTTACTCATACTGCTGCCGCTGCTGGCGGCGGCTCCGGCATGGGCCAATGCGGCGCAGGCCAATGACCTTAACGCGACCATTGCCGATGCTTTGGCCCATGCCCCCGCTCTGGCCGAGGCGCAGGCGGGGCAGGCCGAGGCCAAGGCGCGGCTGGACGGCGCGCGCGCGCAGGGCAATCCAATGCTCAGTGTCGAAGGGCAGATCGGCGCCGGACGCATCGACAATGGCGGCTTCTTTGGCTTTACCGCGCGCAATGTGACGCCTCTGGCGCTGCGGGCGGGGGCGGAAATGCCGCTCTATGCCGGAGGCCGCGTGGCCGCCGCCATCGATCAGGCGAAGGGCGGCAAGGCGATGGCCGATCTGGCTCTGGCTGATGCGCGATCACGCATCATGGTGGGCGCGGTGGCCGCCTATGCCGAAGTGCTGACGGCCCGCCGGATCGAGGCGCGGTTTCAGCAATTGTCGGCCGAGCTGGCCGAGGTCGAGCGGCAGGCCAAATTGCGTTTTCGGGCGGGCGAGATCCCGGCCTCCGACCTTGCCGCCGCCACCGCGCGCCGGGCCGAGGGCGAGGCAGGCCTTGCCGCCACACAGGGCCGCCGCATCACTGCCGAGGCGCAATATGCACGCGCCACCGGGCATGAGGCTGGCGATCTGGCCCCTCTCCCGCCTCTGCCCGCCACGCCGCCCACGCTGGACGAGGCCATGGAGAGCGCTCATCGCGCCAATCCGGCGCTGGCGCAGGCGGAAAAGGGCATCGACATCGCGCGGGCGGGTGTACGCGGCGCGCGGGCGGAAAGCCTGCCCACCATCGGCGCCTTTGCCGAGGCGACGCGCACCCGCGACCAGTTCTTTCCCGATTACCGCGCCGATGCGATGGCCGTGGGGGTCCGGGGCCGTTGGACCCTTTGGGCGGGCGGGCGCACGGCGGCCAAGATCCATGAGGCCGATGCCGTGCTGGACGCCAGCGAGGCCCGCGCCCGCGACGCGCGCCAACAGATCGACACCGCCGTCATTTCGGCATGGACCGGGCTGAAAACCGCCCAGCGCATGGTCGAAGCGGGCACGTTGCGCGCCGCCGCCGCCGCCGAGGCGCTGCGCAGCGTGCAACTGGAGGCCAAGGTTGGAGCCAAACCCACGCTGGCCGTACTGGACGCCGAGCGTGAGGCCACAGCGGCCGATGCAGGCAAGATCGAGGCCGAGGGGCAACGCCTGCTCGCGGCATGGCAGCTTAATGCACTGGCGGGCGCGCTGGCGCCGTAAAGGAGGTTTACCATGAACAAGGACTGGCCGCAGATGGCCAAGGATCTGTCGGGGGCGATCAAGGAAGTGCGCATCGGCGCGCCCGATGTGATGAAGAATTTCTCCGCCATGGCCAGCGCCGCCACTGCCAATGGCGCGTTGGACAGCAAGACCAAGGAACTGATCGCGCTGGGCATTGCCGTGGCGATCCGCTGCGATGGCTGCGTGGCCTTTCATGCGCAGGCCGCGCTCAAACATGGCGCCACCCGCGAAGAGGTGATGGATGCCATGGGCCTTGCCGTCTATATGGGCGCCGGGCCAAGCCTGATGTATGCGGCGCAGGCCGTGGAGGCCTATGACCAGTTCGCGGTGGCCGCGAAATAGATCAGGCGCGCACGACCTCATCGGCGCGGGCGGCTTGGCGCGCTTTTAACAGATCGTGGCGCGTGACCATGCCGACCACCCGGCCATCGGCGGGGGACAGCACGGGAATGCGCCCCTTGCCCGTTTCCAGAATGAGGTCGGCCAGCGCGCCAATCGGCGTTTGCGGCCAGACATAGCGCGAGGAGGCATCCGAAAGGACATCGCGCAGGCACAGGTCTGGCTCCATTCCGCCGCTTTGCCAGTTCAGCGCATCCTCGCGCGAGACCATACCGACAAGGCCGCCTGCGGCATTGACCACCGGATAGCTGCGATGCCAGGCCCCGTCGGCAAAGAAGGCCAGGGCCTCGGAGACCAGCGTGGTGTCGGCCATGGTCTGGGGTGCGGGGGTCATGATCCGTTCGACCTGAAACAGTTCGAGCGGATCGACGCTGTATTCCTGACGGATATGGCGGCCGCGCCGCGCGATCTTTTCGGTCAGGATCGAGCGGCGCATTACCAGCACGCTGACCCCATAGGCGCCGATGGCGCAGGCCATCGTTAGGGGCAGCGCCTCGAAATGCCCGGTCAGTTCAGCCGCGAACAAGGCACCAGTCAAGGGCGCACGCATCGCCCCGCTCATGATCCCGGCCATGCCGATCATCGCCCAGACGCCCTCGCCCCCCGGCAGCCACAGGCCCGCCAGCGCGCCCAAGGCCCCGCCCAGCATCAGCAGGGGCGCCAGCACCCCGCCCGATGTGCCCGATCCAAGAGCCACCAGCCAGACAGCGGCCTTGACGATCAACAGCAACCCAATCGCCCGCGCGCCCATCGCGCCATCCAGCAGCGCCTGAATATTGGCATAACCCGCCCCCAGCACGCGCGGGTCGATCAGCGCTCCCAGCCCGACCACCAGGCCACCGATGGCGGGCCACCACATCCAATGCACCGGCAGGCGATGAAATCCATCCTCCACACGGTAAAGCACGCTGGAGAGCACACCCGCCATCCCGCCCTGCAACAGCCCCAGCCCCAACGCCGCCGCAAGCGCCCAGAACCCGACCGGCATCGCCAGATTGGCCGGGAACATCGGCCCCGCGCCAAGCCAGACCCCGCGCAGCACGTGGGCAACCAGACAGGCCAGCACCACCGGCACAAAGCTGCGCGGTTTCCATTCGAACAGCAGCACTTCGACCGCCAACAGGACCGCGGCCAGCGGCGTGCCGAAAATCGCCGTCATCCCCGCCGCCGCGCCCGACACCAGCAGCGTCTTGCGCTCGGCAGCGGTCAGATGAAAGCGCTGAGCAAAGAGCGAGCCGATAGCGCCGCCGGTCATGATGATCGGCCCTTCCGCGCCAAAAGGGCCGCCGCTGCCGATGGAAATGGCCGAGGACAGGGGCTTGAGAATGGCGACCTTGAGCGAGAGGCGACTCTCGCCATAGAGGATGGTTTCGATGGCCTCGGGAATGCCGTGGCCTCGGATCTTTTCTGAACCATAGCGCGCCATCAGCCCGACGATGACACTGCCCAGCACCGGCATCATCACGATCGACATTGGCGCAGTCCCGGCGGCCATGGTGGCCGGATCGAGCGAGATACGCCCATACCAGAACAGATTGGTGGCCAGAGCGATCAGCCGCAGCAGCACCCATGCCCCCGCCGCGCCCCCTGCGCCCACCACCAGCGCGGCCAGCGCCAGCACCACCATGCGATGATCGGCGGTATGATCGCGCAGATTGGGCAGATCAGGAGCGAAATGGGATGGCGGCAAAGGGGCAACGGTCATAGATGGCTCCGGATTGTGCGCCGCGCAAATATATCGTAGTGCGATATAAATCAAGAAGAGGAAACGCCATGGCCGAACTGGAGGAATCCGATTACGCGCTGCTGGCGCAATTCCGGCATACGCTGCGCCAGTTTCTGGTGTTCAGCGAGGACAAGGCGGCCGGTTTCGGCCTGACGCCGCAACAGCATCAGGCCCTGCTGGCGATCCGCGCCGCGCCCGAGGGCGGGGCGACCATCGGCTATGTGGCCGAAAGGCTGATCCTCAAACCCCACAGCGCCAGCGGGCTGGTCGACCGGCTGGAAACGCAGGGCTGGCTGATGCGCGCGCCCTCGCCGCAGGATCGGCGTCAGGCCCTGCTGATCCTGACCGACAGGGCGCGCGAGGCGCTGGAGGGGTTGAGCGCGACCCATCGCGAGGAAATCCGCCGTCTGCGCCCGATGCTGACCGATCTGTTGATGCGTTTGGGATAAGGCGAGCCGCAAGGGCTTCAAGCTGAATATTTTACGACAATTGTATTCAGATTGTCGGAAGTCTGCCTTCGCTAAAACCACCCCAGCGGCACATCGCCGTTACGGGAGAAATGACATGCGGCATTGGATCGAAGCCATGGCCATCGGGGCGGGCCTGATGATGGCGGGCAGCGCCCAGGCGCAAAGCTGGGGCGTCTATATTGGCAACAGCGCTCCGCCCTATGCGGCGGGCTGGCAGGATGACGGGACAGAACGGATGATGCGTTTCATCTGTTCGGGCCAGCGCGCCCAAGGGCTGGAAAACCGGCTGGATCACGAGGTGGATGAAGGCGATATCGACCCCGGCACCGCCAATCGCATCCACGCCGCCATCGACGGACTGGAGGGCCGCCAGCGCCATGAATGCTCCGAGGGTGATGTCCGTTCGGTGCGCGAGATTGGCTGGCGCTATGACCGGATCGGCCAGTGGATGGAAAGCGCCGCCCATGGCGATGACGGGCCGGGCTGGCGTCCTCGTTGGTAAACTTCAGAGATACTTGGCCAGTTCGGACAGCTGCGCCAGTTTCTCGCGCAGCTCCGGCGTCAGCTCGCCCAGCGTATCGGTCAGGTGATGTTCGATATGATGGGCCACCAGCCGCTTCTTGGCCTTGTCCAGAGCCGCCACCACCGCGGCCAGTTGCTGGGCCACATCGAGCGCGCTGCGGTTATCCTCGATCATCGCGATGATGCTGGCGAGGTGACCGTTGGCGCGCTTGAGGCGGTTGGTCAGGTCCTTGTCGGTGGCGTGGCTCATCGCGCCGGTTCAGAGCAGATGGCGCGCGCCGTCAAGCGCAATCACCGCCCCCACGATCAGGATCACCGCGCCTGAGAGCAGCGGCGCCTTGCGCACCGCATCGCCAAACCCGCTCCAGCGTTTTTCCAGATGGCGCAGCGAGAGCGCGGCCAGCACGCCTGATGCCACCATCGTCAGCGCCAGCCCAACCGAGAACCCCGTTACCAGCACCGCGCCCAGCGCCACCCGATGCAATTGCAGGCAGAGCATCAGCACCGTGATGGCGCCGGGGCAAGGCACCAGCCCGCCCGTCAGGCCAAAGAGCACGATCTGGCCCGTGGTGACCGATCGGCCCGCAAAGCGGCGGCGGATATCCTCGGCATGGGCCGCCTCATGGGCATCGACATAGCCGCCGGTGGCCAGTTCGAGTTCGTGGATCTCTTCCTCACTCGGCTCGTGATGATGATGGTGCCCGTGGTGGTGATCATGGCCATGGTGATGATCGTGTCCATGATGGTGATCATGGCCGTGATGATGCGCATGGTCATGGGCCGCGTGCAGATCGGCCCGCGCGCGCCAGATCATCCAGACCGCCATCGCCACAATCACCGCGCCCGAGGCCAATTGGAAATAGGGTTCGGTATCCTCCGCCCGGAAGGAGCCAAAGGCCCACATCCCTCCCATCGCCACCAGCCACACCACCAGCGTATGCGACAGCGTGGCCGCCAGCCCCAGCAGCACCGCCTGACGCACCGTACCCTTCACCGCGATGATGAAGGCGGCCATCATGGTCTTGGAATGGCCCGGCTCCAGCCCGTGCAACGCGCCCAGCAGAATGGCGCTGGGGATGAAGAGCCAGCCATGGGCGGCGTCCTGGGCGATAAGGGCGGTGAGGTCGGTCATGGCCTGCAAGTATCCCCCCTGGGGGGATATGGCAAGGGTGATATTGTCGCGCCTTTGCCATCGCCTCGGTTGACATGCGGCCCGGCAGGCGCCAAAGGCCGTTCATCCCTTGGGGAGTAGCCATCCGCATTTTCAGCGGAGCGTATGTCAACAAACTTGGCCCCGGCCATGGCATGCGCGACCTTTCCGGTTCGGCGAGACCATGGATCGGCATGCACTCGGGGTCGGGTGCGTGCCCGGTTCATGTGTCCAATTTCCGGCCCCGTGGAATTTGTTCATGTCTTCTTTGACGATCACTGTCGCGCTGCTGCTTGGGTCGGCTGTCGTGATCTATCTGGCCTGCGAATATTTCGTGAATGGCGTTGAATGGGTCGGCGAAAAGATGGACGTCGGCCAGAAAGCGACCGGCACCATTCTGGCCGCCTTCGGCACGGCCCTGCCCGAAAGCGTGGTGACGCTGGTGGCGGTGGCCTTTGGCACGGGGGCCGCAGCCAAGGAACTGGGCGTGGGGGCGGCGCTGGGCGGCCCGCTGGCGCTGTCGACCATTGCCTATGCCACGGTGGGCGTGGTGCTGCTGCTGACGGGGCGGCGGCTGGTGGGCTCGGCGGAAATGGCGCATACTTTCCGCCATCTCAGCAAGGATCAGGGATGGTTTCTGACCATTTTTGCCGCCAAGATCACGCTGGGCCTGATCGCCTTCGCGTGGAAACCTTGGCTGGGCGTGCTGTTTCTGGCGGCCTACGCGCTCTATGTCCGTCAGGAGCTGGGCGGCGAAGGCGATGATGCCGAAGAGGGTATCGAGCCGCTGAAATTCCAGCCCAGGCGTGCGGTTCCTGCCACGGCCATGGCTGTTTTTCAGGTGCTGGTGGCGCTGGTGGTGATCTTTGTCGCCTCGCAGACTTTCGTGCGGCAACTGGAGGCGCTGGGGCCGGCGCTGGGCCTGCGCCCGCAATTGCTGGCGCTGCTTTTCAGCCCGATCGCGACGGAATTGCCCGAAACGATGAATGCGGTGATCTGGGTGCGTCAGGGCAAGTACAAGCTGGCGCTTGCCAATATTTCGGGTGCGATGATGATCCAGGCGACGATCCCCACCGCACTGGGCCTGTTCTTCACGCCCTGGCTGCTGACGCCGCCGCTTCTGGTGGCGGCAGGCGCGACGATGGCGGCGATCCTTGTCATGTTTCTGGTGTTCCGGCGCGGCAAGGCCTCGCGCGGGCTGCTGGCGGGGATGGGACTGCTCTATCTGGTGTTTGCGGGCGTCATTGCCGCGCTGCATCTGGGTTAAGCGGCGAAGGGCAATTCCCCCCGACATCGACCGCGTCCGCGCATCCCCTGTTCGAGCGACAGGGGATGCGCTGGATCTGGATGGGCGATGCGAGGCGGCTTATCGGTGGCGATGGCCGCCCCCGCCCCAGCCCCCGCCACCATGCGGGAAATGCGGCATGCTGGCTCTGGGGCCGGGCGACATGGAGCCGTGGAAGGGTTGGAAATTATGCGGCCCGCGCGGGGCTTCGCGCATGAAATGGCCGCGGTCGCCCCGGATATAGACCCGATCGCCCAGACCGCGACGATAATAGAAATAGCCGTCGCTGCCCCAATAGCCGTCATAGATCGGCCCGTAATAGCCGTCATACCAGCCGTTATAGGCATAGGGCCCCGGACCATAGGTCATCCGCCCGCCATAGGCATAATCATCCGCGCAACCCGCCAGCGGCAGCGCGCCAAGGCCGAGCAGCAGGAGAAAGAGGTTCTTGTTCATCGTCATGATCGCCTCCATCAGCAGGGCATCATCCAGTCTGCGCCGGATTCTATTATCGCACGGCGCAGCATGACCAAGGCGGGACAATCGCCACCCGTTAACCCCTTATCCGACCCTGACTGTGACTTACGGCTGAATAAGGCGGGCACAAAGACGAGATTTCGTCATTTCCTTTCATCAACGCGCCACGAACTTGATATCGGACGCCTGATCGATGTTCAGCGTCTGGACCTCTTGCCCCACCGCGCCGCCGACCGGATCGCGGCGAAAGACCTTGATCCCATGGCTGCGTTGATTGGCGATCAGGACAAAGCGGCCATCGGGGGAAAAGGCGAATTCGCGCGGTTCATCGCCCTCGACCGCGCGGCGATCCACCAGTTGCAGCGAGCCGTCCTCCGGCGACACCTTAAAGCTGAGCAGGTGATTGTCGCTGCCCCGATCGGTGACCGAGAGAAAACGGCCGTCGGGCGAGAAATGGAGCGCCGCCGCGCCCACCTTGCCCGCAAACCCTTCGGGCGCCAGCGTGATCGTCTGGCGCAGCGTCAGGCGGCCATCGACATGATCGAGCACCGCCACCTGCCCGCTCATCTCCAGCGTGACATAGGCATGGCGGCCATCGCGCGAAAAGACCAGATGGCGCGGCCCCGATCCCTTGGGCATCTCGGTAAAGGGCTGATCGCGCAGGGCCGACAGGGGCGTTTCGCGCCGCGCCGGATCATAGCGATAGGCATAGACCCGGTCGCCCCCCAGATCCTGCACAAAGACAAAACGGCCATCAGGAGACGAGACCACCGAATGGATATGGGGCGAGGCCTGACGGTCGGGATTGACCATGCTGGCGCGATAGGTCTTGACCTGCGTGACCGGCTCCAGCGCCCCGCCCTTGCCCACCGGCAGCACCGACAAAATGCCCCCCGGATCGGCCGAAACCGCGTAATTGGCCACAAACAGATAGCGCCCGTCCTTGCTCAGACCGGCATGGGTGGGTTCAGCGCCCAGCGAGGACATGCGGTTGATAAAGGTCAGTCGCCCGCTGGCCGGATCCATCCGAAAGGCCGAGGCGCGGCCGACCGGATCACGCCCGCCTTCGCCGTTTTCATCCACCGCATAGAGCAGGCGATGATCGGTCGAAAGCACCAGCCAAGACGGGTTCTCCGCCGCAGTCACCTGCGCCGGGTGCGGGTCGATATGGCCGGTGCGGTCATCGAAATTGTAGAGATAGATCCCCTTGCTCTGTCCCCCTGTATAGGTGCCGATCAACAGGGGTGTGGCCATAGCCGATGAAGCCCCCAGCACCAGACCAAGCGAGCCGAGCAAAACTTTGAAAACCATGACCTGTATCCTGCCAAATGGGGCGATACAGGTGACCGCTTCACACGCCATCGTCAAGGCGCTTGGCAAGGTTCCGGTTCAGGCCGACTCCCGGATGACCAGTTCGTGGTCCAGAATGATCGTGGGCTGCTCGATGGTCTCGCCGCGAAAGATCGCCTGCATCATCCGCACGGCCGCCTCGCCCATTTGGGCGGCAGGCTGGCGGATCGTGGTCAGCGGCGGCGAGGCATAGGCGGCAAAGCGCATATCGTCGAAGCCGATCAGCGCAATGTCATCGGGCATGCGCAGCCCTTTTTCGCGGATGGCCGCCTGCGCCCCGATGGCCATTTCATCGCTGGCGCAAAATATGCCGTCGGGCCGTTCGGGGCAGGTCAGCAACTGCGCCATGGCCTCATAGCCCGACTCCATCGAGAAATTGCCCTCCACCACCCAATCGCCCCGCTGCTCCAGCCCGGCCCCGTCCAGAGCGCGGCGATAGCCTT
Organism: Novosphingobium humi; assembly: GCF_028607105.1. Taxonomy (GTDB): domain Bacteria; phylum Pseudomonadota; class Alphaproteobacteria; order Sphingomonadales; family Sphingomonadaceae; genus Novosphingobium; species Novosphingobium humi. The sequence goes on from NZ_CP117418.1 coordinate 524,886, forward strand.
CCAGCCGTTCCATGCTGACCGTATAGGGCCGCGGCCCCGAAATCATCGCGATCCGCTTGCGCCCGGAGGCGATCAGGTGCCGCACCGCCATTTCGCCGCTTTGGACATTGTCGATCTTGACCCTTGGGCAATTGGCGGCATGAACGCTGCCCTCGGCCAGGACCAGCGGAAAAGGCAAAGGCAATCCGGCCTCGACACTGTCGCGCAGAACGCCGGGCAGGAGCGAACCGAACAGGATCAGCCCATCTGCGACCCGCGAGGTGAGCAGTTCGACATAGTGGTCAAGCCGCTCCTGTTTGCGCTGCGTCTCACCGATCAGGATTCGACAGCCCAACTGGTGCGCCACATTCTCGATATTCTTGAGCGCTTCGGCAAAGAACAGATTGGATATGTCCGGGATGATGACCAAAATCGTGCGAAAGCGCGGCTGCCGCAATTGCTGGGCCATGGCATTGGGCACATAGTTGAAATGGGCGATCGCCTCGCGCACCTTGCTGCGCCGGACCGGAGCCACCTTTTCAGGTTCGCGCAGCACGCGCGACACGGTGGCCAGCGATACGCCCGCATATTTGGCGATGTCATGGATGGTGGGCGTATCGGACACGGGTCCATCCTGTCTGTGGCAAAGGGTAAAGACTGAATATTAGAATAGTGAATTTGTTTTTCAACCGCAATCTGCCATTCCCATTCCCTGTCCTATGGTTCTGCCCCATAGTTCATGTTTCTTCAACGGGGGCTTAACATTGGCCCCATTTGCCAAATGACGGCAGAAATGCCGCCGGTCCGGGCCGGAACGGGAAAAGTGCAAAAGCCGGGTGGCCCCGCGCATCGAATGGGTTTATCGGCCTTGTCATCCGGTCCGGCATGATGGCTTTGCGTTCAACGCGGCCGGGCGATTTGCACCGATGCTCTAAAGGGGCCGACCCGCATCATGATGGATCTCAACGATTTTGCCTTCTTTGCCGCAGTGGTCGAACATGGCGGTTTTACCGCCGCATCGCGCGCCACCGGCGTCGACAAGGCCCGGCTGAGCCGCCATGTCGCAGCATTGGAGGAGCGGCTGCATGTGCGCCTGCTTCAGCGCTCCACCCGCAGCGTCGTGCTGACGCAGGCGGGCAAGAGTTTCTATGAAGGCTGCATGCTGGTCATCGACGGGGCGCGGGTGGCCTGCGAAAGCGTGCTGGAATTTCAGCGCGAGCCTTCGGGCACCATCCGCATCGGCAGTCCGGTCATCATTTCGCAGAATTTCCTTGCCCCCATCCTCCCTCGCTATCTGGAGGCCCATCCCAAAGTGTCGGTCGTGATCGAATCCACCGACCGGCAACTTCATCCGTTGGAGGACCGCTTCGACGTGATCCTCTCGGCGCAGGCGCAATTTCCCGATTCCAGCAGCCTTGTCGCGCGTGAGATCGGGCGGATCCGGCGCATACTGGTGGCACAACCGGGGTTTCTTGAGCGGCACCCGGCCCTGCGCGATCCGGCCGATCTGATCGATCTGCCGATCATCGCGCGCCATACCGATATGGTGGATGAAAGCGCCCGCTGGACCATGCTCAATGAAGAAGATGTGGCCTTCAAGCTGGATTTCCAGCCCCGTCTGGTGACGGGCGACCTTCAGATCCAGATCGAGGCGGCCTGTTCGGGGCTTGGCCTTGCGCTGCTGCCCGAACCGCTGGTTGACGGGCGTCTGGCCGATGGCGATCTTATGCGGGTGCTGCCCGACTGGTTCACGCCGGAATACAGCCTGTTTATCGTCTATCCCACCCCGCGCGGAATCCTGCCTTCGGTGCGCAGTTTCATCGATTTCGCGCTGGCCAATATCTCGGTCGGGCCCAAAAAAGCCCGCGGACCAGCGGACGGGGCTGGTCCGCGGTGATGGCGGCCAAGGGATTGGGGGGGGGTGGATGGAGCGATGGCCGGAGGGGAAACCGGGCCATACACACCCTTGGCCGAAACTTACATCTTAGAAGCGGTAGGCGACACCGGCGAAGATCTGGTGGCGGTCAAACCGGCCGTTGCCTTCGCTGAAGTCGCTGTAGCGGTATTCGACGCGGGCCGAGACCTTGTCGGTCAGCTTGCGCTCAACACCGCCGCCCAGCAGCCAGCCATCGCGGTCGTCCGAACCATGGATGTTGCCGATATTCGCGCCGACCAGCGCGTTGGAATAGCCGCCGCGGACATAGGCCAGCGTCTTGGGCGTCACCAGATAGCCTGCGCGCAGCGAGAGATCGACCGAACGCTTGGGCGAGATCGAGGCCAGCCCGTTGCCAAAGCGCGAGCTGATCGGAAAGTTCACTTCGGCCTGCGCGCCCACCACGATGCGGGGATAGACTTCATGGTCATAGCCCATGAACACACCCAGCGTGCCGGTGTCGCTGGTCTGGGCCAGCGGGGTCACGCCAAGCGCCGTGCCGGGGTTGCGCACGTCATTTTCTTCCCAGCCGCCCTGCACACCGACGAAGGGGCCGGTAAAGCTCTGGGCATTGGCCGCAGCGGGGGCGGCAACAGCGGCCAGAGCGAAAGCGGCAGCGGCAGTATAGATGACAGACTTCATGATATTCCTCCTGCGCCCGCTGTCTCTTGTTTTCCTTTGGCCCGGCTTCCGATCCTGCGGAAAACCGTTGAACCATCGGTGGTTGGCAGCGGGTGTGAGCGCCAAATGGGCCTGTCCCGGCCCAATGATAAGACGGCAATTGCGTGAAGGATTGTTGTTGTGGTGATGCTAATCTCTGCGGCGGCGGTATGGGACAGCCCCCGTTATCGCGCAGGCTCCGGCAAAGGCTTGCGCCATAGTGCCGAGCGCGGCGAAACGGGCGTTGGTCTTACGTCTGCGGGCTTGTGTCGTACTTTGCCCGCCCGGTTCATATTCGGCTAATCTGGCGCAGGCTCCCTGCCGGTTTTTTGAAAACTGAGCGGTGACATGTCCATATTTGACCGGATTTCTTATGCCTCATCCGATTTGGCGATCGATCTCGGCACGGCCAATACGGTGGTCTATGTGCGCAACAGGGGCGTGGTCATCGCCGAACCATCGGTGGTCGCCTTGCAGACCATCCAAGGGGTTCACAGCGTGCTGGCGGTGGGCGATGACGCCAAGCTGATGATGGGCCGCACGCCCGAGAATATACGCACCGTCCGCCCGCTGCGCAGCGGGGTCATTTCCGATATTGATGTGGCCGAACAGATGCTCAAACATTTCATCCGCAAGGCCCAGGAACAACGGGGCCGAATGCGCGGCAGCCCCGAAATCATCGTCTGCGTGCCCTCCGGCTCCACCTCGGTCGAGCGCCGTGCGATCCGTGATGCCGCCTCCAATGCGGGCGCGCGCAAGGTCTGGCTGATCGAGGAAACCATGGCTGCCGCCATCGGCGCCGATCTGCCCGTCACGCATCCGATCGGCTCGATGGTGGTCGATATCGGCGGCGGCACGACCGAGGTGGGCGTGATCGCCACGGGCGGCATCAGCATGTCGATGTCGGTGCGCGTCGGTGGTGACAGGATGGACGATGCCATTGCCTCCTATGTCCGGCGCACCCATAATCTGCTGATCGGCGAGGCGACCGCCGAGCGCGTCAAGCTGCAACTGGGCGCGGCGCAGCTTTCCGAAGGGCCGGTGCCCACAACCATCGTCAAAGGGCGTGATCTGGTCCGGGGCGTGCCGCTCGAAATCACGATCTCGCAAGCCGAAATCGTCGAAGCGCTGGCCGAACCGGTGGGGCAGATCGTGGCGGCGGTGCGCAGCGCGCTGGAAAACACCCCGCCCGAAATCGCCGCCGACATCATCGACGGCGGGATCATCATGACAGGCGGCGGGGCGCTGCTGGCCAATCTCGACCGTCTGATCGCATCGGAAACCGGCCTGCCGGTCAAGGTGGCCGACAATCCGCTCGATTGCGTTGCGCTGGGCGCGGGGCATGTGCTGGAGGATTCCTCCTATCGCGGCGTCCTTCATGCCACCTAGGCCGCATGGCCATGACGGGTCAGGCGAAAGACTCTCTTAATAAAAATTCCATATAAACACCTAGGGTCGCATAGAGCTTTGGGACGGTTGTATTGGAATCTGGTCACGCCTTGGGCGGGGCATGGGCGGATGGGCGCTCTGCCCGTCGCTTTTGTCGGCGCTTGTGCCGCGATGTGTGCCGTGATGCATCGGGCGGGCCGACGATTGAATTCGCTCTTGTCGCTCCGGCCGTCATCGCCTTGCTGCTGGCCATTCTGCATATCGCCCTGATCTATCTCGCGCAGGAAGGGCTGGAAACGGCGGTTGAGGCGTCCTCGCGCCTGATCCTGACCGGCTCGGCCCAGACGCTGCAACTGGGCAGCGGGACCGGCGCCTATACCGGCATGAAGGCCGCCGATTTCAAGACCGCCGTATGCAGCGGCATTTCGGGCAAGGATTCGAGCGGCGCGGCTGTGACCTATCCCGCCTCGCTGCCGCCCTTTCTGACCTGCAACCGGCTCTATGTGAATGTTCAGGTCGTGCCCGCCACCTGCACCACGCCCACCATCACCACGCCCAATTTCACCTATACCAACGGCGCGCTGACCAGCACCGGCACCGGCTATGGCCAATCCAATTGCGCAGGCACCACCAACACCAACGGCGGGATCAGCGGCACCCAGAAATCGCTGGTGATCGTTCAGCTCATCTACCTGTGGCCCACGGTTTCGGCGCCGTTGGGGCTGAATTTCGTTAACCAGGCCAATGGCAACCGGATGCTGGTGGCCACCTCTGTGGTGACGGTCGAGGGCTATCTCTGCGCCACGGGGGTGACCTCATGCTAGACCGTCTGGCGCGCAGCCGCGACGGGGCGGCGCTGATCGAATTTGCCTTTACCCTGCCGGTGCTGCTGATCCTGTTCATCGGCGGCTATGTGGTGGCCGACATGATCGCCTGTTCGCGCAAGGTCACGGTGGCCACGCGCGCGCTTTCCGATCTGGTGGGGCGCAATGTGTCACCCTCCAGCACCGTCACCGCCTCCACGCTGACCACCTATATGAACTCTGCCCAATTGGTGATGACGCCCATGCCTGCGGCCCAGACCACGCTGCAGATCACCAATCTGCGCGTGTGCGATGCCACCCACGCCTATGTCGTGTGGAGCCAGGCCCAGACCAACGGCGCCACCGTTAACTCCTCGCTGACCGCCGGGAGCGTGGTGTCCATTCCGGCCAATCTGGTCACCGCGCCCATGGTGCCCTCCTCGCCCGATGGTTCGAATGTCTGTCAGAACACCACCAACGGGACCAACAAGGTGATGGTCGGCACCGCCGGCGGCTATCTCTTTCTGGGCCAGATCAGCTTTGCCTACACCCCGCCCATCGGTCTTGGCACGCTCGCCACCACGAAGCTGAGCGATCAGGACTATATGATTCCCCGCCTGCCATAGGTCGCGCGCCATGAGCTTTCGCCTCCAAACCCTGACCCGCTCCCTGCGCCTGGTTCTTGGCCCGCTGCGCCGTGACGGGCGGGGCAATGTGATGGCGATGACGGCGCTTGCCATCATCCCGCTGGTTTTTGCCACCGGCTTTGGCGTGGATTACAGCCGGGCGCAAAGGTTGCAGACCAAGCTGAACGCGGCAGCGGATGCAGCGGTGCTGGCCGCCGTTGTACCGCAAATGCTGAACCAGACCGATGCGGCAGCCCAGCTTGCCGCACAAAACATGTTCGACCAGCAGGTCAACAGCCTGAGCGGGCTGAGCAGCATCAGCCGCACCGTGACGATCAGCAGCACCCAATCAGGCAGCCTTGGCACCTTGCGCCTGGCCAAGATCACCTATACGGCCAGTTCCAGCAATATTTTCAGCACGATCCTGCATGTCCCCACCCTGCCCATCAACGGCAGCGCCAGCGCCAGCGCATCCCAGCCGCCCAGCATCAATTTCTATATCGCGCTCGACACCTCGCCTTCGATGCTTTTGCCCACCACCACCACCGGGATCACCAATCTGACGGCAGGCGCGCGCTGGAACGGCGAGCAATATTATTACGGCCGCGTCGATGGCTGTGACTTTGCCTGTCATTCCAGTAACATGCATCAGTGGAACGCGGGCACCTATGTGGTGGATTCCAGCTCGCGCCCGATCTATCTCAACAACAACACCTCCAGCAGCATCACCTTTTACCGGGTGGCCTGCGACGGCACGGTCTATGACAATAACGGCACCAAGCTGGGCACGAAAGGCTCGATCAGCGGCTCGGCCACCTATTGCTCTGGCTATAATCCGGCGGCCAATCCGGTCAATCTGACCTATCTGCCCACGGGCGCTTCGAAAACCACCACGGTCAGCGTCAATTTCCCCGACAGCTGGTGGCTGGCGCGCAATTACAGCATCGTCAATCCGGGCCAGTCGGCGATCACGCTGCGCACCGATGCCGAGGGCGAAGCTGCCGCAGGCGTCATCCAATATGCCTATCAGGTCGAACAGCAATATGCGACCGCCAGCGTGCCGCCCATCTACAAGATGCAGTTCTTCACCTTCAACGTGGGCAATCCGGCGCCGCTCTCCACCTCGCCCTTCGGCACGATGACCGATGTGGCCACGCTTCAGGGACAGACCTTTCCCAATCTCGGCGCGCAGGCCCCTTTGCTGGCGGCCAATTCCTATTGGACTTCGCTCAGCACCTACACCGGCAATGCCGATACCAATTTCACCTCGATGTTCAACTGGATGCAATCGACCATGCCCAGCACATCGGGCAGCGGCACACAGGCCTCGCCGCAAAATGTGCTGATATTGGTGACCGACGGGCTGGAGGATGACAATACGGGCGACGGCATAACCCAGCTCAACGCCAACAATATCTCGCAATGCAACGCGATCAAGGCGACCGGCACGCGCATTGCCATTCTTTACACGCAATATTTGCCCGCCACGATCAACTATACGCTGCACCCAACCTTTAACAGCACGGCGGCCAACAACGTACCCTATATCCAGCAGCAGTTGCAGGCCTGCGCCAGCCAGAATGCCGACGGCACCTATCTGTTCCAGACCGTTTCGACCGATGGCAGCGTTTCGACCGCGCTCAACACACTGTTTGCCATGGTCGTCCAATCGGCAAGGCTGGTGAAGTAAAACGCAAAGGCGGCCCCGGCGGGAAGGGCCGGGGTCGCCTCGCAGGGTCTGACAGGGGTGATCAGACCGCAGGGTCAGAGCGTTGGGTCAGACGGCAGGGTCGTCATCAATGGGCGAGTTGAATTCGTGCCACAGCCCGTTGATGATGCCAAAGCCCACCGCAAGGCCCAGACCCAGCACCCACGTAAAATACCACATGGTGTGTTCCTTTTTAGTAGAAATCAGGGTTCGAGCGCACATCGCCCAGAGTGATCCGCCCGCCCAGCATCTTCATCACCCATGCCGTATAGGTCAGCACCACCGGCAGGAAGATGACCGTGACGATCAGCATAATGAACAGCGTCATATGGCTGGACGAGGCATTCCACACCGTCAGGCTGGAGCGCGGATCGATCGAGGACGGCAGGATGAAGGGAAACATCGAGCAGCCCACCGTGGCGATAATACCCGTCGTGGCCAGCGCCGTGCCCGCCAGATTGAGCCAGCCCCGCCGCGCCGTGATGCCCGCCAGCGCGACCAGCGGCCCGACAAGGCCCAGAACCGGCGCCAGCACCATCCATGGATGCGCGCGATAATTGCCCAGCCATGCGCCGGGCGCGGCCACGCTGGCCGAGAGCAGCGGGTTGGACGGACCTTGCGTGTCAACCGTGCCGTTGATCGCCATGCCCATGCCCCCGCGCGCCACCATCAGCCCGCCGATCAGGAACAGTGCGATCGTCACCACCGCTGCAATCCGGGCGATGGCGCGGGCGCGGACCAGCACCGGCCCTTCCTCGATCTTGACCGCCAGCCATCCCGCGCCATGCAGCGCCAGCATGGCCACCGAGAGCAGGCCCGTCAGCAGGGTGAAGGGCGTGAACAGGCCAAGCAGCGAGCCTTCATAGGTCATGCGCAGATCGCTATCGAGCCGGAAGGGCGCGCCGATCAGCACATTGCCCACCGCCACGCCAAACACCAGCGCAGGCACAAACCCGCCCACGAACAGCGCCCAGTCCCAGCGGTTGCGCCAGCCTGCATCGGCATGTTTCGAGCGATATTTGAACGACACCGGTCGCAGGATCAGCGCCGCCAGCACGAGGAACATGGCAAGGTAGAAGCCGGAGAAGCTGACCGCATAAACAAAGGGCCATGCGGCAAAGATCGCGCCGCCGCCAAGGATGAACCACACCTGATGGCCCTCCCAATGGGGCGCGATGGCGTTGATAACCAGACGGCGCTCCTCGTCGCTGCGCCCGACAAAGGGCAGCAGCGCGCCCACCCCCAGATCGTAACCGTCGGTGAGAGCAAAGCCGATCAGCAAAACGCCCAGCAGCGCCCACCAGATGACCCGCAGCGTTTCATAATCAAGCGGAATATGCATGGATCTTCCCCCTTATTCGGCGGGCAGCGGGGCAAAGCCCTGCGCGGCGGCCATGGGTTCGTGATGTTCCTCCGGCCCTTTGCGGATCGCGGCGATCATCAGGCGGATCTCGATCACGGCCAGCGTGCCGTAGAGCGCGGTAAAGCCGATGATCGTTGCCCAGATCTGCGGCACGGTCAGCGAGGAAGCGCCAAGGAAGGTCGGCAGCACGCCATCGACCGCCCATGGTTGCCGCCCGATTTCGGCCAGCACCCAGCCCGCCTCGATCGCAAGCCACGGCAGCGGAATCATGAAAACCGCAATCTTGAGGAACCAGCGCTTGGAAAACCGGCAGGCCGAGGCGCAATAAAAGGCCATGGCAAAGAAGGCGATAAAGCCAAAGCCGAGCGCCGCCATCCCGCGAAACAGGAAGAACATCACCGGCACGTTGGGCACCGTGTCCCATGCCGCCTTCAGGATCTGACCGTCATTGGCCTGGCGCGGATCGGGCATATAGCGCTTGAGCAGCAAGGCAAAGCCGATGTCGCGCTTATGCGCCTCAAAGGCGGCGCGGGCGGCGATATTGCCGCGATCCTGCTTCAGCTTCTCCACCGCATCATAGGCGATGATCCCGCTGTGAATGCGCTCATCGGCGCGCAACACCAGTTCCTCGATCCCGTCGATCTTGCCCGACAGGCTGCGCGTGCCGATGATGCCCATCACATAGGGCAGCTTGATCGCGCCATGGGTGGTGCGCCCCGCCACATCGGGCAGGCCGATCAGCGTGATCGCGGCGGGTGCGGGTTCGGTTTCCCACATGGCCTCGATGGAGGCCAGCTTCATCTTCTGGTTGTCGGTGAGCGCATAACCGCTCTCGTCGCCCAGCACGACCACCGAGAGCGCCGAGGCCAGACCAAAGGCCGAGGCCACCATCATCGAGCGGCGCGCCACATTGGTCCATTTGCCGCGCAGCAGATAGATTGCCGAAACGCCCATCACGAATGTGGCGGCGCAGACATAGCCCGCGCTGACCGTATGGACGAATTTGGCCTGCGCAACGGGATTGAACAGCACCTCTTTAAAGCTGGTCACTTCCATCCGCATGGTTTCGGGATTAAAGGCCGCCCCCACCGGATTTTGCATCCAGCCATTGGCGATCAGGATCCACAATGCCGAAAGATTGGTGCCCAACGCCACCAGCAAGGTGACAAAAAGATGCTGAACCCGGCTGAGCCGATCCCAGCCGAAGAACATCACGCCCACCATCGTGGCTTCGAGGAAAAAGGCCATCAGCCCCTCGATCGCCAGCGGGGCGCCGAAAATGTCGCCCACATAATGCGCGTAATAGGCCCAGTTGGTGCCGAATTCGAACTCCATGGTCAGGCCCGTGGCCACGCCCAACACGAAGTTGATGCCGAAAAGCCGCCCCCAGAAGCGGGTGATCACCCGCCAGATCGGCCGCTTGGTTATGACATAGACACTCTCCATAATGACCAGCATGAAGGAGAGGCCAAGTGTCAAAGGAACGAAAAGAAAGTGGTACATGGCTGTCAAAGCAAATTGCAGCCGCGATAGTTCGATAACCGCCATATCCATCGGACATGTCCCCGTTGGGGCCGCGCAACAGGCGCAGCCATTGACCAGCGCATCAGGCGCAAGGCAGGCAAATGGCAGGCGGGCGTATCAGACAGACTCGCTTGCTAATTGCAGGCGATGCTAATATGAGCATTTTGTAATATGGTCAACCCCCTTTCCCTCGCCCGGCCCCGCCCTGATCCCGCCTCAAGCCTTTGGTGGATCACGGATACTGTCGGCGCGATAGTCGCGGCGCTGGGGCTGGCATGGGTGATTGCGGACGCGACGGCGGGCCATATAGCAGGTTTTGGGCCCTTTGTCCTGCTTGCGGGCGGGATCATCCGGGCGCTGGCCCAATCACAGGCGCATCACAGCGGCATCGCTGCTGCCATCCGCGCCCAAACCCGCTGGCAGGCGATCCTGCTGCCCGCCTTGCTGCCCACGCGGCTGATGCGGGGCAGGCTGGTGGGTGAGGATATGCATTTGGCCATTGAGGCGCCCGTTGCCACGCGCGGTTATGTCGCGCGCTATCTGCCGCTGCGTCTGGCCTCGGGCGTCTCGCCGCTGCTGGTGATGCTGGCTGCCTGGCCCGCCAGCCATGTCGCCGCCGCGATCATGCTGGCGACGCTGGCGCCCTTCATTCTGGGCATGGTGCTGGCCGGGACCGCCGCCGCCCGGCGGGCGCAGGCCCAGCATCAGGCGCTGGCGCGGCTGTCGGGCCTGTTCATCGACCGCCTTCGCGCGCTGCCCACAATCCTAGCCTTTGGCGCAGAGGAACGGATGACCCGCCATTTGGGCATCAGCGCCAGGGATGCGGCGCAGCGGACCCTCTCGGTGCTGGCGGTCGCCTTTGCCTCAGGGGCGATCCTCGAATTCTTCGCCGCGCTCAGCGTGGCGCTGGTGGCAGTCTATTGCGGCTTTTCGCTGCTGGGCCTGCTGCCCTTTCCCGCACCCGAAAGGCTCGATCTGGGGCGGGCTTTCTTTGTGTTGGCGCTGGCGCCGGAATTCTATCTGGGGCTGCGCCGTCTTGCCGCCGCCTATCACGAGAAACAGACCGGCGAGGCCGCGCTGGCCGCCATGGACGAGGCGATGGGCGCCCTGCCCCCGCCCCTTCCCGCCATCGCCGCGCCCCGGCAATGGATCGGCCGCGGCGTGGTCCTGACCCACCGCGAAGGCGCGCGGATCGGCCCGCTCGACTGGGATTGGCGCGGGCCGGGGCTGCATGTGGTGACCGGCCCCACAGGCAGCGGCAAATCCTCGCTGCTGCTGGCGCTGATCGGCCAGGTTGCGGTGAGCGAAGGTCGGGTGCTGGCCGATGATGGTGATTTCCTGCCCGGATCGGCCAATCCTTCCATCGGTTGGGCCGGTCAGGCCGTGGCCCTGTTGCCCGGCACACTTCGCAACAATCTGGCGATGGGCAACAATCTGGCGATGGGCATGGCCGATGACGAGGCCATGCTGGCGGTCCTGAACAGGATGGGGCTGGGCGCGATGCTGGCGGCGCGGGGCGGGCTGGATATGGTGATCGACCATCGCGGTTCGGGCCTTTCGGGTGGAGAACGGCGGCGGATCGGCCTTGCCCGCGCCATTTTGTCGGGCCGCCCGATCCTGTTGCTCGACGAACCCACCGCCGATCTCGACCCGGTCACGGCCGCCACGATCCGCGCCCTGCTGGGCGAAATTGCGCAAGACCGCATGGTGATCGCGGCCACCCATGATGCCGACCTCATCGCGCAGGCCATGACCCAATGCCCCGTCGCCCCGGAGATCGCCCGATGAGCAGCCTGCTTGACAAACCGCTGGCCGGGCAAAGGCGCGCCTTGCGCTGGGGCATGGTTTGCGCGGGTGGCGCGGCGCTGGCGGCGATCGGACTGCTGGGGGCGGCAGGCTGGTTTCTGGTCGGCGCGGGGATGGCGGGCATGGCGGGCCCCTCGGCGGTCGCCGCTTTCAACTACCTCCTGCCCAGCGCTGCCATTCGCGCCGCCGCCATCACGCGCACGGCGGGACGCTATGGCGAAAGAATGCTGGGCCACCGCGCCGCGCTGTTTGCTCTGGCCGAATTACGGGCCTTTCTGTTCGCCCGACTGGCGCAGGGCGCGCTTAACGGCCGCGATCCGGGGCGCAGCGGGGCGATGGCCGCCCGCTTCGGCCGCGATGTCGATCTGCTTGAGGATGCCGCGATCCGGCGCGTGGCACGGGTCGGCGGATGGACGGGGGGAATGGCCGGGCTGGCGATGGTGGGCCTGCTGGGCTGGCGCGCGGCGGTGGCCATGGCGCTCGGGATGGCCGCGATGCGTTTCGCTTCGCGCGCGCTGGCGAAGCGGCTGCCCCCGTTGCAGGCGCAGGCGGCGCAGGCCCATGCCGACATGCAGGCCGATTATGCCGACATGGCCGGCCCCGCTGCCGATATTGCGGTTTACGATCTTGCCCCGCGACTGGCCGCCGCGATGGATAATGACGCGATGGCGCGGGCCGAGCGTGCGCTGGCCCGCGCCGAGGCGACGATCACCGCCTCGCAAACCATTCTCGCCGGCCTCATTCTGGCGCTGATCGCCTGGAGTGCCCGTGGCGGAGCGCCGATGCTTGCGCTGGGGCTGCTGGCCGCGATGGCCGCACTGGAGATATGGGCCGGGCTGGCCGTGCATGATGCGGGCGCGCCGCAGGTGCGTCAGGCAGAGGCCCGGCTGCAGGCCATGGAGGCCCCGCAAGGGCCGCCGCCACGTTCCCTCTCACCGCATCCCGCGCTACATATCGCGGGGCAGGATTTCGCCCCCGGTGCGCGCGTCCTGCTGTCCGGCCCATCGGGCATCGGCAAGACGCGCCTGATCGAAACGCTGGCCGGATTGCGCGACGATGCGCCGCAGGTGTTGCGGGTGGACGGGAGCGATCCGCGTGCACTGGGGCTGGCCGGTCTGCGCGGGACTTTTGCCGTCATGACCCAGGACGCGCCGCTGATCGCGGGCAGTCTGGCCGACAATCTGGCGCTGGCCCGTCCCGGCATCGATCGGGCGGCGATGGAACAGGCGCTGTGGGTCGCCTGCGCACAGGATATCGCCCCGCTCGATCACTGGCTGGGCGGCGAAGGCGCGCGGCTGTCGGGAGGACAAAGGCGGCGGATCGCTCTGGCGCGGGCCTTGTTGGCGGGGCGGCCGTGGCTCCTGCTCGACGAGCCGAGCGAAGGGCTGGACCGCGCCACCGAGTCTTTGCTCTGCGAGCGGTTGCAGCAATGGCTGGACAAGACCGGAAGCGGGCTGATCCTGATCAGCCATCGCCCCGCCATGGCGCAACTGGCCGTCCAGACGATCCATCTCTGACCCGAATGGTCGGCACGGACGCGACGATTAGGCCGTAACGGCCAGTGCCTTGACGGCAAGGGGCCTTGGCGACACATCCATCGACAAAGCCCCGCCATCACCGCCGTGCCGGAGTCGTTCAGACCCCGTCGACCGCCTTGCTGACCAACACGTTGACCGAAACGCGGCGGTTCTGCGCCTTGCCTTCGGGCGTGTCATTGCTGGCCAGAGGATCGGCCTTGGCCATGCCGGTCGGGGTCAGCATGCGATAGGGCTTCCAGTGGCACGCCTGCTGGAGATAGTTGATCACGCTGCTGGCGCGCTTTTCGCTCAACGTCTGGTTGAACTCGTCGCTGCCGGTCGCATCGGTATAGCCCACCACCAGCAGGAGCGCATTGCTCACGCCTTCGGCCTGGCTGGCCGTATTGCAAAGCTCGGCCTTGTCTTGCGGCGAGAGAGATGCCTTGCCGGTGTCGAAATGGACATTGGTCGTGCTCTTGACGTTGTAATTGTCAATGTCGGCCATGCGTCCGCGCAGCGCCTCGGTCGCCGCCTCATTGGCGGCAAAGCGCTGGTCGGTGCCGTGGCGGACCATGTTCGCCATTTTCAGGTCGCCCTGACGCAGCGTGATCTGGCTGGCCAGCAGGCCGCCGGGCCATTGCATCGTGCGCACCGTCACCGGCAGACCGTTGAGCAGCGCCCCGCCGTCCATCTTGTTGCTGCCGAACAGGCCCTTGCTGGCCTTGATGACGGTGGCTTCATTATAGGCGATCACCGATTTGGTGCCATCGGGGCCTGTAACCTGCACCCGGTTGCCGCCGCGCGCCGAGATAAAGCCCTTGATCTCGGGGCCCGGCGTCATCTGCGAGGCATCGGGGATGGGGGTGCCGTTGACGGTGATATCAGCCTTGGCGGCATCGGGCGACTGGGCCGAAACGGCGGCCGCCATGGTCATGGCACTGGTGGCCAGCAGAACGATGATTCCCGACTTTTTGGACATGACACGCATCACACAACTCCTTTTCGAATTTCACCAGAGCGGCGTGTCACTTCGATCATTTCTCGCAGATGAAGGTTGCATTCAAGCAACTGTCAGGGAGGCCAAAGCGATTACAAATTGCGACGAATTGTGTCTGGACAGGGCGTTTGGCTGCCCGTCGACTCATTTCACAAGCGTCGTCTTGCGCTCCTGAGGCACGCAAAACAGGCCCAGCACGCCCGAAAGCACCAGCAAAAGCGCGGCCAGAGCGAAACTGGCCTGATAACCCAGATGGTCAAACAGCATGCCGCCCAGCCCCGCACCCAGCGTGATCGCCATCTGTATCACCGCCACCATCAGACCCCCGCCCGCCTCGGCATCATCGGGCAAGGCGCGGGCCAGCCACGCCCACCACGCCACGGGCGCTGCCGTGCCGATACAGCCCCACAGCGCCAGCAAGGCCCCCGTGGGCAAGGCTTGGTGCCCCCAGCGTATCAGTCCGAGCGCCACCAGCCCCAGCAGGATCGGCATCACCAGCAAGGTGCCCCGCAAGGAGCGCGCGACAAACCGCCCGATTACCGCATTGCCCACCATCCCCGCCGCGCCCAGCCCCAGCAGGATCAGCGAGAGAGCCGAAATCCCCACTCCCGTCACCTGCTCCAGAAACGGGCGGAAATAGGTGAAGGCGGCGAATTGCCCCATAAAGAGCAGCGCCGTGGCCGCCATGCCGATGGCCACCTTGGGTTTGGGCAGGATGCCGAAAACCCCGGCCCGATCCGCCGCCACCGGCGCGGGCAGGCTGGGCAGGGTGAAATATTTCCATGCAAAGGTCAGGGCGGCCAGCGGCACGACCGCAAAGAAGGCCCCGCGCCACCCGATATATTGGCCCAGAAAACTGCCCAAGGGCGCAGCGATGGTGGTGGCCAGCGCATTGCCGCCATTGAGCAGAGCCAGCGCGCGCGGCACATCGCGCGCGGGCACCAGCCGCATGACCGTGGCCGTCGACATCGACCAGAAACCGCCGATCACCATGCCGATCATCGCCCGCCCCGCCATCAGCATAACGAAATTGGGGGCGGCGGCCACCACCACCCCCGATGCCGCCATCAGCGCCGTCAGGCCCATCAGCAAATGCCGCCGGTCCACCCCCGCGCTGATCCGCGCAACGCACAGGCTGGTGATGACGGCAAACAGGCCCGATATCGCGATCGCCTGCCCGGCCGTCCCTTCCGATAGCGAAAGATCGCGGGCGATGGGCGTAAGCAGGCTGACCGGCATGAATTCCGAGGCGATCAGCGTGGAGACACAGAGCGTGAGGGCAAAGACCGCGCTCCACGCAGGCGGTGTGTCGGGCGCGTCCGGTCGGGCGTCCAGAAGGGCGGCGGGGGCAGGATTGGACATGGTTTTCCTTTACGGGCGAAAAAATGGCCTTGATCGCGCGGCGTTTATCCATCGCGCGACAGGCATCGGCCACTTGCGAGAGCGGCAGGTCGAGGTCGAACACAAGGCCGGGGTTGATCGCCTTGGCCCCCGCGCATTCCACGCGGCGTTGAACCAATTTCATCAAAGGCTGAAGATCAGAAGCCCAGCGGCCGCATTTCCCGGATCAGTTCGACCAGCAGGCGCAGGCCCACCGGCAGATTGCGCCGCCCCGGATAGTAGATATGCAAAGGCTCGCCGGGCGAAACCCAGTCCTCCAGCACCCTTTGCAGCCGCCCCGCCGCCAGGTCCCCGGCGATGGAGGGCAGCGCGGCATAGACCAGCCCCGCCCCCCGCCGTGCCAGTTCATTGGCCAATGAGCCGGAATTATGGGTGATCGCGCCGGGCACGGCCATGACGATACTTTCCCCGCCGCGTTCAAATTCCCAGCGATAGATCCGCTCATCGCCCAGACGGATCTGCAGACAGCGATGCGCGGCCAGATCATGCGGATGCGCGGGCACGCCATGGACCGCCAGATATTCGGGCGAGGCCGCGATGCACCATTCGATCTGCGCGCTCAGGCGCTGGGCGATCATGTCATCGGGCACGGTGCCGCCAAAGCGGATGCCCGCATCGAACCCGTCGTCGAACACATCGAGCATCCGGTTTTCAACGCAGATATCCAGCTCGATCGCCGGCCAGCGCCGGTTGAATTCGGGCAGCACCGGGGCCAGCAGCATTTCAGCGGCGACATCGGGAACATTGAGCCGGATGCGCCCGCGCGGCGTATGGCGATGGCGGTTGAGCACATCCTCGGCCGCCATCACCGCGGCAAAGGGCGCCCCCAGCCCCGCCAGCAGATCTTCGCCCGCCGCGCTCAGCGTCACCGAGCGGTTGGTGCGGTTGACCAGCTTGACGCCCAGCCTTTCCTCCAGCCCCTTGAGCGCATGGCTGAGCGCCGAAGCGCTGACGCCCAGTTCCAGTCCGGCCAGACGGAAATTGCGGTGGCGGGCAATGGCGATAAAGGCGGCAAGATCCGCCAGATCGGTTCGGGCAAAGGCCATGGGCGACCTATACCGCGTTCAGCCCGTCAAGGTAATCCTCCTCGCTCGCCTGCTCCAGCCAATGGACCGGCGTACCGTTCAGCGATTCCGGAACGGCAATATGGGGCATGGCGGTGGTGCGGGTGGCGGCACAGGAATGGCGGGCGGGTTTGAGCGACATCGGCAATGTCCTGAAAAATTGATGACACCCCGCCTTATCACAGCCCCCGCATCCGGTTCAGATATCACATGCTTCACGCCGCATTGAACAATTTTCATGATGGCGCGGCGGATTCCGGCAATCCTGCCGGTACGCCATAGCCCCATTGTTGATACATCCGCGCGATCACCGCCCCCATCAATGCCAGTTCGGGCGATGTGTCCCCTGCCCGGTGGCTCAGGATAATGGGCGAGGTCGCCGGTTCGGCCAGTTCGCGATAGGCAACGTCATGGCTGCGCGCGCGGCGCACCGATTCCGGCACGATTGCCATGCCTTCCTCGGCCGCGACCAGCCCGATGGCGATCTGCAATTCGCGCGCCTCATGGACAATGCGCGGCTCGACACCGTGATCGCGGAACAGCGAGATGACCTGATCGGCATAGCTGGGGCGCGGCGAGCGGGGATAAAGAATCTGCGGCTCGTCGGCCAGTTCCTTGAGCGAGACAGGTCCGGCCTGCCGCGCCAGCGGGTGGTCCATCGGAAAGGCTGCGATCAGCCCTTCATGGCGCAGGATGATGCGCCGCACCGCCGGATCTTCAAAGCGGATGCGGCCAAAGCCGATATCGATCCGCCCGTCTTTCAGCGCCGCGATCTGATCCAGCGTGGTGCTTTCGACCATCACCAGTTCGACATCGCTGGCCGCCTTGCGGAATTCGCGGATCAGTTCGGGCAGGCGCGCATAGATGGTCGAAGCGACAAAGCCCAGCACCAGCCGCCGCCGCTTGCTGGTGGCCGCCGCGCGCACCATGGTCTGCAGATCCTCCATCCGGGCCAGCATCTGCAAGGCCTGCGAATAGAGCAGCTTGCCCACCGGCGTCAGCCGCAGGGGCCGCGCGGCGCGATCCAGCAGGGGCGAGCCGACATCGGCCTCAAGCTGTTGAATGGCGCGCGAAAGGGGTGGCTGGGCGATATGCAGCCTTTCGGCGGCGCGGTGGAAATTGCCTTCCTCGGTCACGGCGACAAAGTAACGCAGGAGCCGCAAATCGATCATTCCATACCTTTCAGGTATCAAAGTGACACCGCATTGATCTTTGTCGAAGCGCGCCGAAAGCACTAACCAGATCCCCAAGACAACTAACCCTTACGGAGAGTCGCCGCAATGGCTACGCTGGATCTTTCCGATACCTATATCGTCGATGTGCCGACCATCCGCCCGCATGTGCTGGCCATGGCCACGATGCATTATCAATCGATGGTCATCGTCCGCCTGATCGATTCCGATGGGGTCGAAGGCATTGGCGAAGGCACCACCATCGGGGGCCTGAGCTATGGCGAGGAAAGCCCCGAAAGCATCAAGTCGGCCATCGACACCTATATCATCCCGGTCCTGCAGACCTGCGACATTGCGCAGGTGGGCGCGACCATGGCCAAAGTGGCCAAATGCGTGCGGGGCAATCATTTCGCCAAATGCGCGGTGGAAACGGCGCTGCTCGATATGGCGGGCAAGCGTCTGGGCGTGCCGGTTTCCGAACTGATCGGCGGCGGGCGGCGGCGCGAGAGCCTGCCCATTGCATGGACACTGGCCAGCGGCGATACGGCCCGCGACATTGCCGAGGGCGAGGAGATGCTCGACCGCCGCCGTCACCGCATCTTCAAGCTGAAGATCGGCAAGCGCGAGGTACGCGAGGATGTCGCCCATGTCGGCGCAATCTGCAAGGCATTGGGCAACCGGGCCAGCGTGCGCGTCGATGTCAACCAGAACTGGAGCGAGGCGCAGGCCAAGCTGGGCATGGCGATGCTGCATGATGTGGGCTGCGAGTTGGTCGAACAGCCGATTGCGGGCGATGATATTGCCGCCATGGCGCGCCTGTCGCAATCGCAGCCCGTCGCGCTGATGGCCGACGAGGCGCTGCATGGCCCGCGCAGCGCGATGCGCATAGCCTCGGCCCATGCGGCGGGCGTCTTTGCACTGAAAATCGCGCAATCGGGCGGCCTGTTCGCCGCCGCCGAGGTGGCCGCCATCGGCGCGGCATCGGGCATCGGCCTTTATGGCGGCACGATGCTGGAAGGCGGCATCGGCACCATCGCCTCGGCCCATGTCTTTGCCACGCTGCCCGAACTGGCATGGGGCACCGAACTGTTCGGTCCGCTGCTCCAGACCGAGGAAATCCTGACCGAGCCGCTGGCCTATGGCGATTTCTCGCTGAACCTGCCCAAGGGCCCCGGTCTGGGCGTCACGCTCGACCTCGGCAAACTGGCCCGCTTCCGGCGCGATGCCGCCCCCGTTCTTCACCCCGTCGGCGCAGGAGTCTGACCCCATGTTGTTCATGGTCGAAATGGACGTGCATCTTCCCCACGATCTCGATCCGGCGCAGGCCGATCGGATCAAGGCCGAGGAAAAGGCCTATTCCCAGACGCTTCAGGCATCGGGCGTGTGGCGCCATATCTGGCGCAAGGCCGGACTCTATTCGAATGTCTCGATCTTTGATGTCGAGAGCAATGCCGCCCTCCACGATCTGCTGATCGCGCTGCCGCTCTATCCCTTCATCACGATGAAGGTGACGCCGCTGTGCCGCCACCCCTCCGCCATCCATGAGGATGACCGTTAACACTTCACCGGGAGAGTATAAAATGGACGTAAGCTTCGTAAAAACCCCCGAAATCCAGCAATTGCTCGACCGCGCCGCCGGTATGGGCGAAAGCGGCGGCAATCCCCGCTTCAAGGCCATCATGCGCGATCTGTTTCAGTCGGCGATGGAACTGATCGTGCGCCATGACATTTCGGAAAGCGAATTCTGGCTGGCGATGAAGTTTCTGGCCGATGGCGCGGGCGAGATCGGCCTGATCGTGCCGGGCACCGGCATCGAGCATTTCCTCGACCTCTATATGGACGCCAAGGATGCCGAAGCGGGCCTGACGGGCGGCACGCCGCGCACCATCGAAGGCCCGCTCTATGTCGCGGGCGCCCCGCTGGTCGAGGGCAATGTGAACCTGAGCACCGATCCTGACGAAGGCACGCAGGTCCTGCATATGAACGGCACCGTCACGGGGCCGGACGGCGAACCGGTCCAGAATGCGATCCTGCATGTCTGGCACGCCAATTCGCAGGGCTGGTATTCGCATTTCGACCCGACCGGCGAACAGACGCCTTTCAACAACCGCCGCCGGATCAAGCTGGGCGCGGATGGCAAATATGCGTTCCATTCGAAAATGCCCAGCGGCTATTCCGTGCCTCCGCAGGGCGCGACCGATCAACTGATGCAGGCGCTGGGCCGCCATGGCAATCGCCCCGCCCATGTGCATTTCTTCATCGAGGCGCCCGGCTATCGCACGCTGACCACGCAGATCAACTTCGGCGACGATCCCTTTGCCGCCGACGATTTCGCCTTTGGCACCCGCGAGGGCCTGCTGCCCGTGCCCAACCGTCAGGGCGATGCGGCCTATATCGCCTTCGATTTCCAGCTTCAGCGCGCCCATGACGCCGCTGACGAAGGCTTCTCCTCGCGCAGCCGGGCGCAGGCCCAGCCCGCCGTCGAAAACGCCTGAAGAGGAGAGGGACAATGAACGAAGGCCTGATCCAGCGCATTGCCGGCGCCGTGGTGGATGATCCGGCAACCGGCATTTTCCGTTGCCGCCGCGATGTTTTCACCGACCCTGAACTGTTCGAACTGGAGATGAAATATATCTTCGAGAGCAATTGGGTTTATCTGGCCCATGAAAGCCAGATCGAAAACAAGAACGATTATCTGACCGCCTGGATCGGGCGCACCCCGGTGATCCTGAACCGGGCCAAGGATGGCGGGCTCAATTGCGTGGTCAATGCCTGCGCGCATCGCGGCGCCAAACTGTGCCGCCGCAAGCGGGGCAATCAGCCGCTCTTCGTCTGTCCCTTCCACGGCTGGAGCTTCAAGACCGACGGCAAGCTGCTGCGCGCCAAGGACGCCAGCAGCGGAGCCTATCCCGAGAGCTTTGACCACGAAGGCTCGCATGACCTGACCCGCGTTCGGGTGGAAAGCTATCGCGGCTTCATCTTCGGCTCGCTCAACCACGATGTCCTGCCGCTGGCCGACCATCTGGGCGAAGCGAAGGTCATCATCGACCAGATGGTCGATCAGGCGCCCGAGGGGCTGGAGGTGCTGACCGGCAATTCCACCTACACCTTCGACGGCAACTGGAAGATGCAGATGGAGAATGGCTGTGACGGCTATCACGTCAGCTCGGTCCATGAAAACTATCAGTCCACCATGGGCCGCCGCGCCGAGGGCGGCACCAAGGCGGTCGATGCCAACGGCTGGTCCAAGGCTCCGGCCAGCGGGGTCTATGGCTTTGAACATGGCCATATCCTGCTCTGGACTCAGGTGCTGAACCCGGAAGTGCGCCCGGTGTGGAACCTGAAGCCGCAGCTTGAGGAACGTCTGGGCGCGGACAAGGCGCGGTTTATTCTGGAGCAGACGCGCAATCTGGCGCTCTATCCCAATGTGTTTCTGATGGACCAGTTCTCCACCCAGATCCGCGTGGTGCGCCCGATCGACGTGCATACCACCGAGGTCACGATCTATTGCTATGCCCCCAAGGGGGAAAGCGCCGAAGACCGCGCCCATCGCATCCGCCAGTATGAGGATTTCTTCAACGTGTCCGGCATGGGCACGCCCGATGATCTGGAGGAATTCCGCTCCTGCCAATCGGCCTATGAGGGCGCGGGCGCCTTGTGGAATGACCTCAGCCGGGGGGCGAAACGCTGGATCGCGGGACCCGATGCCAATGCCGTCGCAATGGGCATGACCCCCCTGCTGTCGAGCGAGCGCAGCGAGGACGAGGGCTTGTTTGTGCGCCAGCATGAATTCTGGGCGCAGATCATGATCGAGGGCCTGACCCGCGACGGCCATGGACTGATGGAGGCGGCACAATGACCATCGCTCTCGAACAATCCCTGTCCCATGCCGACATCTGCGCCTTCCTCTACCGCGAGGCGCGCCTGCTGGATGATCGCGATTTCGATGCGTGGCTGGAATGCTATGCGGACAATGTCGAATATTGGATGCCGGCATGGACCGATGATGACGCGCTGACCACCGACCCGCAGCGCGAGATCTCGCTGATCTATTACGCCAATCGCAAGGGGCTGGAGGACCGGGTCTATCGGCTCAACACCGAGCGCTCCTCGGCCAGCACGCCCGAGGCACGCACCGCGCATTTCATCGCCAATGTCGAGGTTTTGGCGGTTGCCGATGGCGCGCTCGACCTGCGCTACAACTGGCATACGCTCAGCCACCGCTATCAGCAGACCGCGCAGTTTTTCGGGACGACCTTCCTGACGCTGGACACGAGCGGGGCCGAACCGAAAATCCTGAAGAAAAAGATCGTGCTGAAGGACGATTACATTCATCAGGTCATCGACATCTACCACGTCTGAGGAGGCGGCGCTGTGATCTTTGAGGGACGTTTCGCGGGCAAGGTGATGGTCGTCACCGGCGCGGCGCAGGGCATTGGCGCGGGCGTGGCCACCCGTGCGGCGGCCGAAGGGGCCAGCGTGGTGCTGGTGGACCGCGCGCCTTTTGTCACAGAGGTCGAACAGGCCATCATCGCGGCAGGCGGCAAGGCGGTCTCGGTCCAATGTGACCTGGAAACCTATGAAGGCGCGGCCCATGCCATGGCGGCGGCCATTAAGGCTTTTGGCCGGATCGACATTCTGGTCAACAATGTCGGCGGGGCGATCCGGATGCGCCCCTATGCCGAATTTGCGCCTGAGCAGATCGACGCGGAAATCCGCCGCTCGCTGATGCCCACGCTCTATGGCTGCCATGCCGCGCTGCCCGCGATGCTGGCGCAGGGAGCGGGCGTGATCGTCAATGTTTCCTCCAATGCCACGCGCGGCATCCGCCGTGTGCCCTATTCGGCGGCCAAGGGCGGGATCAATGCCATGACGCAGGCGCTGGCCATGGAATATGCGCAAGACGGCATCCGTGTGGTCGCCACCGCGCCGGGCGGCACAAAGGCACCGCCGCGCCGCACCCCGCGCAACGCCGAAGGCGACAATGCGCAGGAGCAGGCATGGATGGCGCAGGCGGTCGAACAGGTCACGCAATCGGCCTTCATGAAGCGCTACGGCACGCTGGAGGAACAGATCGCCCCCATCCTCTTCCTCGCCTCGGACGAGGCCAGCTATATTACCGGATCGGTCCTGCCCGTGGCGGGCGGCGATCTGGGCTGAGGGAGTTCATCATGCCTTTTACCGATACGCCCGGCGCGCGGCTCTATTGGAAGCGCGACGGCCGCGATGATGCGCCCGCGCTGGTGCTGCTCAATTCCATCGGCACCGACATGGATCTGTGGGATGGCGTGCTGCCGTTCCTGCGCGAAGATTTCGCCCTGCTGCGCATGGATACGCGGGGCCACGGCGCCTCCCTTGCCGCTGCGGGGGACTATTCGCTGGCCATGCTGGCGGACGATGTGTTGGCGGTGGCCGATGCGGCGGGGCTGGGGCGCTTTGCGCTGGCGGGTGTGTCGCTGGGCGGGATGACGGCCATGGAACTGGCCCTGCGCGCGCCCGAAAGGATCAGCCATCTGGCGCTGATCTGCACCTCGGCAACGATGGATGCTGCATCATGGAATGATCGCATCGCCAAGGTCCGGGCCGAAGGCATGGCCGCGATTGCCGATCTGGCCATGGGGCGTTTCCTGTCCGATGCGGCTGCGCCCACGAATTTTGAAAGCGTGCGCCGCCAATTGCTGACGATGGACCCGCAAGGCTATGCCGGATGCGGCGCGGCGATCCGCGACATGGATCTGGCCCGGCGCATCGCGGGCATCGCCTGCCCCGCGCTGGTGATCACCGGCACGCGCGATACCTCAACGCCGCTGGCCGGGCATGGTGAGCATCTGCTGGCCCATATTCCGGGGGCCGAGCATCGCTCGCTCGAGGCCGCTCATCTTGCCCCGCTTGAGGCGCCCGAGGCGCTGGCCGGGGCCTTGCATTCCTTTCTGCGGGTTCAGCATCATGGATAAAGCCGATATTGTCATCGTGGGCGCGGGGCATGGCGGGGCGCAATGTGCGATCGCCCTGCGCCAGAACGGCTTTGCAGGCACGATCACCGTCATCGGGCGCGAGCCGGAATTGCCCTATGAACGCCCGCCGCTGTCCAAGGAATATTTCGCGCGGGAAAAGACATTCGAGCGCCTGCTTATCCGCCCGCCCGCGTTCTGGGCGGAAAAGGATGTGGCCTTTATGCTGGGCCGCGAAGTGGTCGCGGTGGATCCGGCGGCCAAGGTGCTGACGCTCGATGACGGCGCGACCTATGGCTATGGCCGTCTGGTCTGGGCCACCGGGGGCGATCCGCGCCGCCTGACCTGCGCCGGGGCCGATCTGGCCGGGGTCCATGCCGTGCGCACCCGCGCCGATTGCGACCGGCTGATGGCGCAGGTGGACGGCGGCATAAAGAATATCGTGGTGATCGGGGGCGGCTATATCGGGCTGGAGGCGGCGGCGGTGCTAACCAAGGCGGGCCTGCGGGTCACCCTGCTCGAAGCCCTGCCCCGCGTGCTGGCCCGCGTTGCGGGACCGGAACTCTCCGCCTTCTATCAGGCCGAGCATCGCGCCCATGGCGTCGATCTGCGTCTGGGCGCGGCGGTCGAAAGGCTGGAGGGCGAGAGCCATGTCACCGGCGTCAGGCTGGCCGATGGCGAGGTGATCCCGGCCGAGGCGGTGATTGTCGGCATCGGCATCGTGCCTGCGGTAGGCCCACTGATCGCGGCGGGTGCGCGGGGCGGGCCGGGCGTCGATGTGGACGAATATTGCCGCACCAGCCTGCCCGACATCTATGCCATCGGCGATTGCGCCTCCTATGCCTGCGCTTATGCCGGGGGCGCGGACATGCGGGTGGAATCGGTGCAGAACGCCAATGACATGGCGACCTGCGTTGCCAAGGCAATCTGCGGCGAGGCCCAGCCCTATAAGGCTTTTCCGTGGTTCTGGTCGAACCAGTATGACCTGCGGCTGCAAACCGCCGGGATCAGCCGGGATTATGACCGGACAGTTCTGCGCGGCGATCCGGCCAACCGGGCTTTTTCGGTGATCTATCTGAAGGCTGGTCGCGTCATCGCGCTCGATTGCGTCAATATGGTCAAGGATTACGTTCAGGGCCGCAAGCTGGTCGAAGCAGGCGCGCGGCCTGATCCCGCGCGCCTTGCCGATGCCTCGCTGGCCCTGAAAGATCTGCTGGAACCGGCCTGAGGTTTACAAAACCGCCTCACGCACAGGCTGAAGCCCCGCCGCATCGTCCAGCGCCAGAGCCCGGATGGCGGCGGGGCGGTTGCGGCACCGTTCGACATAGGCATCGATCAGCTCGCTGGGCGGGAAAGCCTTGCGGCCGAAATTCAGCGCGCTGGCGATCAACAGGTCGGCAATGCTGAATTCATCGCCCAGCACGTAATCGCGATGCGCCAGCGTGGTTTCCAGACGGCGCACCACCGCCTCGTGATCGCGCTGTTTCGCGGGCGACCCGGCCAGCGCGCCCGAAAGGCCCGCAAACATCGCCGGTTCCATTTCGCAGGCATACCATGCCAGCCATGTGCAATAGGCCCCGCGCCATGCGCTGCCCACCGCCGGGGCCAAACCTGCGGCCGGCAGCGCATCGCCAAGGTACAGCGCGATCCCGACCGATTCGGTGATCAGCCGATCATCATGCTCGATGGCGGGCACGCGCTGGTCGGGGTGGGGGTTGGCGTGATCGGGATGGCCCTGCCCCGTCATCGGGCGGAAAATCGACACGGGATGGATCGTATAGGTCGCGCCCAATTCCTCCAGCAGCCAGATGATGCGCGAGGAACGCGATTGCGGGGCGTGATAGAGCGTGATCATGAAAACCTCCTGTTGATCCGATAGCCCCTTGTGCGCCACCCCTGCTGACAGCATTATGTCAGCAGGGAGAAGCCCGATGCGCCGCGCCGACCGATTGTTTCAGATCATCCAGATCCTGCGCCGCTCCTCGCGCCCCATCACCGCGCAGGACATCGCGCAGGAATTGGAAGTCTCGCCCCGCACCGTCTATCGCGACATTGCCGACCTGATCGGCCAGCGCGTGCCGGTGCGCGGAGAGGCCGGTTTCGGCTATATTCTGGATGACAGTTTCGACATGCCCCCGCTGATGCTGACGCCGGAGGAGATCGAGGCGGCGGTGCTGGGCGCGCAATGGGTGGCCGGGCGCGGCGATCCGGCGCTGGCCTCGGCCGCGCGCGATCTGATCGCCAAGATCACATCAGTCGTGCCCGAAAAATTGCGCCCCTTCATCGCCCATCCCGCCACCGGCGTGCCTTCATGGTCCCAAACGCCGCCTGACGGCATCGACCTTGCCCTCACCCGGCTGTGGATACGTGAGGGGCGCAAGATCGCCCTGTCCTATCGCGACGAGAAAGGCGCAATCAGCCAGCGCGTGGTCTGGCCGGTCATTCTGGGCTATTTCGAAACGGCGCGGATGCTGGCCGCATGGTGCGAGATGCGGCGGGATTTCCGCCATTTTCGCGCCGACCGCATTGTCTCCGCACAATTTCTGGACGAGACCCATGGCCAGCGCCCCGGCGAATTGAAGCAGAGATGGAAGCGCAGCATGGAGCAGCAACGAAAACACTAGAGCAATTGGAGATCGCTGATCGCCGCGCCGGGAAAGACGATACCCAATTGCCGCGCCGACAGGCCATATTGCCGTGCCAGCAGACCGCCGATCAGCCCCCGGTAATCGGTCAGCACCGGCAGGTCGCGCCCCTGATTGAGCGTATCGGGCGTCAGTTTGATCTGCGGCCCCGCCATCCGTCCGCCCGCCACCGATCCGCCCAGCACCCAATAGATGCTGCCATGGCCATGGTCGGTGCCCTTGTCGCCATTTTCGCGGAAAGTGCGGCCAAATTCGGACATGACCACCACCGTCGTGTTGCGCCAGTCCTCCGGCCCGATCGCCTCGACAAACCCGGCGAGAGCCCGGCCCAGTTCCCCGATGCGGTTGGCCAGATTGCCCTGCGCCCCGCCCTGATTGACATGAGTGTCCCAGCCGCCGACATCGACAAAGGCAAGGTTATACTGATCGCGCATCAGGCGGCCGATGCGGCGGGCAGACAGTTCGAAACCCTTGGCGGTGATCGCCCCGCGTCCGGCGGCCTCCATTTCGCCGCGGATGGATTGAAACACTGTGTCGCGCACGGCAAAGCCCTGACCGATGGCCGCCTCCAGATCGACGCCCGCCTCATGCTGGCCGCGATACATGGCCTTGATCAGCTCGGTCTGGCGCGCGTCGATGGAGGGCCGCGAACCTGCATTGCCCAGCGCGATATTGGGCACCACCGGTCCGCCGCGAAAACACAGCGGCAATTGGTCCGTGAAGGAGATGGGCTTGTCAGCCCCCAGAACGGCGGCCAGACGACCCATGAAACCGGACTGAAAATTGCGCTGGCCGCCAATATTCTGGCCCAATTCGATGCTGTCCTGCGTCTCAAAATGGCTGCGGCTCATGTCATCGGTGCCCGCAAAGGGGACAAAGGCGATCTGCCGCGCCTGCCAGAGCGGCAGGATGCTCTCGCGCAGGGCCGGATGCAAAGCCCAGTCCGCATCGAGCGCCAGGGGCGCATCGGGATTGGCCGGGTCCGGGCGTGGCAGGCCAATGGTGGGCCGCGCCTCGTGATAGAAATCGCTGCCTCCCGGCACGATGATGTTCGCCGCATCATAGGCCCCGCGCAAAAACACCACCAGCAGTCGGTTATTGGCGGCCCCCGGCGCGGCAAAGGCGCGCCCGCCCGCCATCATCAAAGGCAGGCCAAGCGCGGCAGAACGGATCAGATCGCGGCGGTCAAACAGGGTCATCGTCTGTCTCCGATCATCGATTATCGGCGCATGAAATCGGGCGAGGCAAGGA
This sequence comes from Novosphingobium humi, assembly GCF_028607105.1. Lineage (GTDB taxonomy): Bacteria > Pseudomonadota > Alphaproteobacteria > Sphingomonadales > Sphingomonadaceae > Novosphingobium > Novosphingobium humi. The sequence continues at coordinate 552,675 of NZ_CP117418.1, forward strand.
AGAGCATGTTCCATTCCTGCGGGCTTGCAGCCTGATTCAGCACGGCGCGGGTCTGGTCGGTGGTGGCGCGATCCATCCCGCCCGACCACAGGGCATTGCGCAGATCGGGCGCGCTCGGCTGATAGGCCATCGCCGGATCGCGCGGGCGCAGCAGGCCCGCCGATCCGTTGCCGATGGCCTTGGCGATTTCAAAGCGCACCTCCATCTGCCCCGGCCCGGTCCAAGCCGAAGCGCCCAGTGGATAGCCATCGGGCGTCTGATGATCGTAGAGCCCCTCGCCCATGCGTTTGAGCCAGTTGATCATCGGATCGAGGTTGGTCACCACATGGCCGTCGCGCCCCGGTCCATAGGCATAGCGCACCGCCGAAACGACATAATGGACGGGATCCTTGAACGCATGGCCCAGCGAGGCGGCATAGGCGGGCGTGGCGGTCATCGCGTTCAGCACGGTGGTAATATCGCCCCCCGATTGACGCCAGGCGGCGGTCATCCGCTCGATCACCGAGGCAGGCGGGCGGTCGCCCATGAAATAGGTGGCGATCCGGGTGGAAAGGCGGCGCGCGGTGGCCGGATTGTCCGCGATCAGGTCCAGCGCCTGCTCGACCTCGGCATAGCCCGAACCGTGGATCGTGTGGCCCATGAAATGTTTGGTGCCGAAATCATGGCGCGCGGGGTTGAATTCGAACAGGCCGTTGCGCAGATAAAGCCTCTGCCATTCCGGCTTCATGCGGGGCGCATCCGGGCGCAGCCGCACCCCCACCCCGGTCAGGATACGCGCCAGTTCCTGCACATCCTTCTGGCTATAGTCCGAACCCACGCCCATCGTGTGCAGTTCCATGATCTCGCGGGCATAATTCTCGTTGATATGGCCCGCCGCGTTCTGATCATTGTCCAGATAGCGCAGCATGGCCGGATGGCGTAAAGTCGCCTCCAGCAGATCGCGGAAGCGGCCCAGCGAACGGGCGCGGATGACATCCTCGTAATCGCCCACCATGGCGCGTATGTCGCGTTTTTTCCCATGGACGTTGAACTGGTTGAACCAGAACCATGTCATCTGTTCGCGCATCTGGTCGGGCGAATAGAGGTCGCGCAGCAGGGATCGGGTTTGCGCCTCGCGCTCCAGCGCGTTCATCGCCTGCTGCCAGTCCTTTTTGGCGGCCTGCCGCTGGGTGGGGTCGGGGGTCTGGTTGGCGGCGCGATTTTGCGCGTCCATCTCCATCACCAGTTGCGGCATGCCTTCGCGGCTGATCCGCATCTCGTCAATCCGCGCCTGCGCCGCAGGCGGCAAAGCGCGATCGGCGGACGGTGCGCCGATCGGCCATTCGGCCAGCCCCCATGTGGCGCGGTTGATCCCGGCCAGAGTGGCCTCCTTCTCCCCCGCCTGCGCAGGGACCGCCCCGATCAGCAGTGGCACCACTATATGCAAACCCAGCAAGCGGCTCATCATGGCAGCCCTCGGTCAACCTATCCCGCCGCCTTTTTGCCGCAAGTTTGATGGCCTGTCGATGAACCTGTTTTTCAGGCGGCGCGGACAATTTCCACAAGGCCACGGCTGTTGACAAAAACCGCCAGTTCAAGGAGGCGAGGCAGCGCGACATCGGGAATATTGCGCGCCGAGCCGAGCCTGAAATGGCGGTTTTTGGTACCGCCATGCGGAGGTTCGAATCCTCCCGCCCCAGCCAGTCGAGTCCTCATGATTCGGCTTTTGCGCAATGCTTTACGGCAGAAACCTCAGAAAATTGGCTAGACAGGGCCAGACCTCGTCCGACTGGGCTGGACGCCTGTTCTGCCATGATTTCTGCCATGATTTTATATGCGCCAAACGCCGATGGAATCGGACTTATGGCTCAAAAAATCACCTTCTCACCTGCCATGATTGACGCACTATCTGAGGGTAGCCTCGCAGATCCCCTCACGCCGGGTCTCGCAATCGAGGTCCTCAAGTCGGGCAAGAAGCGCTGGCGCTATCGACGACAGGTCGCGCGTCGGAAAGTTGTCGCTACGATCTTCGGCGGGCTCTTCCCCGCTCAGTCGGTGGCGGAAGCTCGAGAATGGGCGCGGGAACTCAACCTCCAGGTAGAAGCCGGCATCGACCCTCGCGCCGTCCAGCGCGCCGAGAAAGCCCGAAACGAAATGACCGTGGCCAAAGCGCATGGGCTTTACATGGTCGCGGTTCATGAAGGGCGGTCATCGCGGGCAAAGCGGATCAACAAGCCTCGAACCATCAAGGATAAGATAGATGTGTACAATCACGACATCGCGCCCACCCTCGGCAGCCGCAACATCTACGAGGTCACCGAAAGAGATCTCATCAATCTGGTGGAAGCCAAAGGTAAGACCGCCAAAGTCAGGGCCAATCGGCTGGCTGCCGAGTTGAAGGTCTTCTTCGGCTGGGCAGCTTCCCTGCGCGGCCTTGAAGTCGGGCTGGAAACGGATCCGTCGAAACGATTGGGCGATCTACGCTTTCCTGAAAGAGCACGGACCCGCAAACTCAGCCATCTCGAACTCGAGTGGTTCCTTCAGGCGCTGGTCGAGGAGGAGCGGGATTTCCAGCGAGGCCTTTTGCTTTGCCTCCTGTCAGCGGCTCGCATTACCGAGGTGGCCAGAGCCAGAAGCGATGAGATCGTCAATGGCGTGTGGACCATTCCGGCAACGCGGGCCAAGAATTCGTTCGAACACAGCATCGCCCTTGGCCCCTGGGGGCGTTCCCTGATGCAGACCAATCATAAGTGGGTCTTTCAGGCCATCAAGATCGACGGGCCTCGCAACAATTCTGTCTGGTATAAGGCGCGGGACAGGGTGCTGGCTCGCATGGAAGAGCTGGCCGGGCATCCGATCGAGCGTTTCACCCCGCATGATTTCCGCAGGACGGCTCGTTCCAATACGAAGCGCCTCAAGGTCGACTTCGAGACCGCCGAGGCGATGCTCAACCATGTCAAGAAAGGCATGGAAAGGACCTATGACCTCTATGAAATGGAGGACGAAAAGCGTCTCTGGTTCCTGAAATGGGAGGAGGAAGTCGCGGCTATCGCTATGCGCGTGGGGGTCGCAGCAGCGCTGGGCGTACCGGGCCTTCAGGCGCCGGTGGGTTATTCCTTCTCTGTCCGCGTGGCAAACCTGTCAACTGCTCAGCCACCTTCCGGCTGCGGCACGGCTAAAACGCAGGCCGTTGGAAAACTTCCCCAAGCCAATGCCAAAATCACCTTCACGCGGGTGATCGGATAGCAGGTAAAGATGAGGGGCACGCGGGATAGTTACGATTACCCGCGTGCCCATTTTGCGATATGCAGTCGAAGCAGCCTCATCGCTTGCTTGGCCTCCCTCAACAGCGCCCGACAGACGCGGCAGGCCTCTCGCGTTGCGGCTTGTCGACCATATCTGCCAATCGCTACTCGGGTTAGCGTCCGGGCTCGTGGTGTAATTTCCGGTGTAGATTGAGGCGATCGCATGGGGTGGGGCATGCCCCACCCCATGCGATTTCGATCTCGGTGGCCACCGGGCTCATCGGTAAGGTGGAGTTACCACACTTCACACGCCAACCGAGGAGTTGATCCCGATGACCGACGACAGACTACCGCTTGCCGAGCTGATGGCGAAGACCGGAGATGGAGATTTTCTGCGCACGATCGCCGAGAGCGTATTGCAGATCATTATGGAGGCTGATGTCGACGGCTTGGTCGGCGCTGGCCGGCACGAACGCTCCGGCGACCGGACGACCTGGCGCAATGGCTACCGCGACCGCAGCCTCGATACCCGGCTCGGCACGCTCAACCTCAAGATCCCCAAGCTGCGGACCGGCGCTTACTTTCCGGGCTTTCTGGAACCGAGGAAGACTGTCGAGAAGGCTCTGGTCGCGGTGATCCAAGAGGCATGGATCGCTGGCGTCAGCACCCGGCGCGTGGATGAACTGGTCCAGGCTATGGGCATGGCCGGCATTTCCAAGTCTTCGGTGTCCAAGCTGTGCAAGGACATTGACGAACGCGTCCATGCCTTCCTGAAGCGGCCGCTCACCGGCGATTGGCCTTACCTCTGGCTCGACGCCACTTACCTCAAGGTGCGCGAGGGCGGCCGGATCGTCAGCGTCGCCGCGATAATCGCCGTGGCCGTCAACACCGAGGGCAAGCGCGAGATCGTCGGCCTGCACATCGGCCCTTCCGAGGCTGAGGTCTTCTGGTCCGACTTCCTCAAGGACCTGGCCCGCCGCGGACTGACGGGCGTGAAGCTGGTCATCTCCGATGCCCACGAGGGCCTCAAGGCGGCGATCACGCGCGTGCTCAGCGCCACATGGCAGCGCTGCCGCGTCCACTTCATGCGCAATGCGCTGGCCTATGTGACCAAGGGCCAGAACACTGTGGTTGCCGCTGCCATCCGTCAGGTCTTCCTCCAGCCCGATCACGCTGCCGCGACACAGGTCTGGCGCCAGGTCGCCGACCAGTTGCGTGTCCGCTGGCCAAAGCTGGGCGCCTGCATGGACGCCGCCGAGCACGATGTGCTCGCCTACATGACCTTCCCCGAGCAGCACCGGGTCAAGCTGCATTCGACCAACCCACTGGAACGGCTGAACAAGGAAGTTAAGCGCCGCGCCGATGTCGTCGGCATCTTTCCCAACGAGGATAGCATCATCCGCCTCGTCGGAGCCGTCCTGCTCGAGCAGAACGACGAATATCAACTTCAGCACCGCTACATGCAGATCGAGGGCATGGCAGCCCTTGCCACACCAATTATCGAGGAGGTTCAGCCGCTACAGATTACACCCAAGGCCGCCTGAAAATGCAGCCCAATGGCCACACCAGATTTTACACCACATTGACGGACGTGATCGCTACTCGGCCCAATTTTAGGCCTAGACTGTGCTGACCATCTCTCGACCTTGCTCACACCCACCCCAGCAAGCCTACCAAAGCGAACGAGAATCCAGCCATCGTTCAACATCCACGCGGCGAAACCGTGGACAGGTATGGAACTTGCTCAGGCCGCTGCCAAGGTCATATTCCCTCGGAAAACCGGGCAAGCGGCGTTTGCGGAGGCGGTCGATCTGACGGCGTGATAACCTTGCCAAAAGGGCAAATTCATCCGCTGTGATGAATTCCGTCCCTGACACTACGCCAGCAGCGAAATCTCCGATCGCTGTGCTGGTGCGAATTTTCACGGCCAGCGCCCTTGTTTGGTGAACCCGTAATTGCTTTCGATAAAAGCTACAGGCAGGGCTTTAACGAGTTCGCTCGCTCGTTCCTTCTGGTCAAAGGGTGCGGCATAAGCGGCAACGTGATTCTGCAACCGCAAGCTACGATCGGGCATATTCCCCACCGTCAACCGCACTTGATTGTGATTGTGCGGCTTGCCTAGTTTTAGCTCCACTTTTGTTGCCGAATGAATGCCGACAATATCAGTTTTGCTAAAAGCGCAGCGCATCAAAGCGCTGTGCGAAGCCGGATCTAAGCAGAAATAGGCTTTATCCACGCGTACGGCCTCCGTTTCCGGAAACCTTCGCCACTGTCATGAAGCAGTAGTTTTGTACGCCTGCGCGAAAGCCTTGACAAGGTGCAAGATGGATTGATCAAGCGAAGAGACTGAATTCGCTCGGTGCTCTACAAAAGCCGAGAGTGTGCCAGTATGGACATGGATCGAGAGGCGCCGCCGCGCTGCCCCCACCTGTCATCGCGGCGGCGGTGACGAATACCTGAGGCAAGCTCAGGCAGCGCCTTGCCGGCGATGCCCGGCAATGTGGGGGAGACGCTCCAGCGAACACAAGATATCATGGAATTTCCACCGCTCTCGCGGTAACTCGTTGATCCGCGCGAATTCGTCTTGGGCAAACGTTCCTTCATCCATTGGCATGGTTTCATGCATTCCAAAATCCGCTTTTGCGACTGTGGCCCGCCTTCAGCTTGGCAATGTAGGCATCATGGTCGCCGTGCTCCCCAAACGCATCGATCCGCTTGGCCAGATAGAGGCAGGTCTGAAAATGGCGGGCGGCATGACCGTAACGTTTGGATTTGGCGCGATCGAGTGAAAAATCGATCATGGAGCGCAGGATCAACGTCGCAGCCAGAGGATGGCTTTGCTCCAGCGATTCAGCCGCCGGCGTCAGCAACCAATATTGGTCACCATCAAGTTCCGCGTGACGCGCTAGAACCAGATCAGCGGCCTGCCCATGGGCAGGCCAGTTCATCAGAAAATGAAGCGCCCGATGAAAATCGGCATGATGGCGAACGTAGTTCAGGGCGCGTGTTTCCGCTTCTTCATCATCGAAATCGGGCAGGCGCTTGAGATGGGCGCGTAAATATTCGGCGTTGAGGTCGCGCTCGAAGATGGCCAATCGGGCAGTTTGGGCCTCGCCTGCCTGTCCCATGGCATCCAGCGTATCAATCCACACCCTGTGCCAGTCAGGCCAATGCCGCCCGTTGTGGCAATTCGCTTCCGCCAGTCTGAGGGCGGCCATGGCATCCTCCGGCCGATGCGCGCCCAGCAGGCGTTCAGCAATATTGGCGGCAATGGCTGGATTGGTGCGCTCCTCGGCAGAATAGCGCGCGGCATAACCATCCGCATCGCCAAGCGCGTCGGCAATATCGGTCAGGGCGGATTGGATACGGCGAGCCTTGTAGCGCGCCTCGAAATCCTCCTGATAGACCGGACCGCGCGTGCTGATGCCAATGACCTTGCGATCATCGACCTTGGACTTGGCAGGCGCGGCGGCCAGTTCCTCGAACCGCGCCTTGAGCATCGCCAGCCCTTCCTCTCCCAGCGCCGGGACCATCAGGCCGATGACCCCATCAAACTGTCCATAGTCATTGGCAAAGACCGCAGCCTCGACCCGGTCCACCAGCTTGCGGACATCGGGCTTCATCTGGCCCGCAATGGCGCCCAGATCATTCAATGCTTCGGTGAAGATGCTCCCGACAGTGCCATTGCTGTCGTCACAGCGCTCGTAAATCGAAGGCGCCAGATCCAGCAAGCGCCAAAGCAAATCAAAAGCTTCGCTCGGCAAAGTCGGCCCGACATGTTTGAGGATAGCGCTGCGCTGCATGTCGAGATCGGCCGCGAGTGAGCGCACTTTGTGCCAATCCACAAAGGAGCGCGACTTGGCAATGGCGGCAAGGCGCTTGCGGACTTCTGCAGCCACATCCCCACCACCGCTGCGACTTGCCAGCTCGAGGCGCAGAAGGCGCTTGGCTGTGGCATCGCCTGCCACCATTTCCATAAGCAGTTCGGCGAGTCGATCTGCGCCCAGAGCAGCGAGGTTCCTGGCATTGAGAGTTTTGTCGGAGGCCATAGGCTATTCTTGCGCCGCGATCAGGTAGGGTCAAGTGTGACCTCTTTTTCTAAGCCGGTCGGCGTGCCGTCGCTCCTCCCGCCGCGTCGCCATACCCATATTTCAGGACCCAACCTGCCCATCCCAAAAGCTGGCCATGCCCGCTAACAGATTAGGAAACAATCATAAATGACCTAGTCTGGTCGGGTACTGTCGGTTCCAGCGAGATCGAACCTGTCGCCGCCCCCGCCGCCAAAGCAAACATTTCTGCTGCAAGTGACCGCAACCCGAACCCGTCGTTCGTTCATAGGTTCGGGCATGAGGGAACTCATCCGCCGCTCGATCTCCTTTTTGCAAGAGCCAAAGTCGAGAAGCCCAACGGCTATTCGTCCCCGGCCAGCGCCAGCGCATCGGCACCCGCCGGAAAGTGAAGCCGGCCTGTGCGATCCTGCACCGCATCCCACACCGTCAGGGCAACATCGCTCTCGCGCGTGGTCAGGGCGGGCGCGGCAAAACCTTCCAGAATGGGGCGGGCAAAATCGGCATATTCGCCCGGCAGCAGATCGCTCACCGGCACGATGGCATTGGCGCCGAACCGCGTTGTCGGTGCATAGCCCGGCTCCACCAGCTTCACGCCAATGCCGAAATGGCCCAGTTCATGCGCCAGCGAGCCGGAGAAACCCTCGATAGCCTGTTTGGTCGCGGTATAGGCGGCGGCCAGCGGAAAGGTGCCCAAAGTTACGCTTGAGGTGACGTTGACGATGCAGCCCGAGCGCCGTTCCCGCATCCGGGGGATGAAAGCCTGACACATCGCCATCACGCCGATTGTGTTGGTCTCAATCAATTGCCGGATCAGGCTCATCGGCATGGCCTCGAAAGCGCCCACCCCGCCCACTCCCGCGTTATTGACCAGCACGTCGATAGGCCCGGCCGCCTCCGCCAGAGCCGCGATGCTGCCTTCCGAGGTGACATCCAGCGGCAGGATGCGCAACCGGTCAGAAGCGTCGCCCAGCACCGCCGGGTCGGGCTTGCGCATGGTCGCCACCACATTCCAGCCCTTGGCGAGGAAATGCTGGGCCGTTGCCAGTCCATAGCCGGAGGATGTGCCGGTGATGAGGATCGTTTTGGTCATTACCTGTCTCCTTGATGTCGATGCGGAGAGAGATAGACGCCGAGAGAAAGACAATATATAATCATGGATCCATATTTCTTTACGAATCGTCCATACCATGGATCCCCTGAGCGAAATCATCACCCTGCTGCGCCCCCATGCGGCCCTGTCGAAACCGATCACGGCGCGGGGCCGTTGGGGCTTGCGCTATCAGGCGCATGATGCACCAGGCTTCACGCTCATCCTCGCCGGAGAGGCGTGGGTGACTTTTGCGGGATCGACGCCGCTGCGACTGGCGCAGGGGGATTTCCTGCTGATGCCCACAACGCCCGCCTTTTCGCTGGGCAGCGAGCCGGGGATGACCGGTCCTCTGCTGGAGCCAAGCGGCGAGCCGGTGCGGCACGGGGAACAGGACGGCGAGCCCGATTTTGAGGCCTTGGGCGGCAGCTTTTCCTTTGAGCGGGTCAATGCCCCTCTGCTGCTCGCGCTGCTGCCCGGCCTGATCCATATTCCCGCCGCGCAGGGCATGACGGGCCGTATGGGCCGGACCATCCGCCTGCTGGCCGAGGAATGTACATCCAGCCATCCGGGCAAGGATCTGATCGTTCAGCGCATGCTCGAAGTGCTGCTGGTCGAAGCCTTGCGGTGGCAGGGCTTGGCGCATGACGCCGCCTCGGCAGGCCTGCTGGCCGGGCTGCGCGATCCGGCACTGGCCCGCGCGTTGCAGGCGATGCATGCCGATATCCGCGCTCATTGGACCGTTGCCGGGCTGGCAAGGATCGCGGGGATGTCACGCTCGGCATTTTCAGCGCGCTTCAGCCTGATCGTCGGGCGCGCGCCCATGGAATATCTCGCCGGTTGGCGCATGGCGGTTGCCAAGGATGCGCTTGCCCGAGGCGGCAAGTCGCTGGAACGCATAGCCGATGACATCGGTTATGAATCAGCCAGCGCCTTCAGCACCGCCTTTCGCAAACGCCTCGGCACCCCGCCCGGCAGCTATGCCAGAATGATGGGGGAGGCGTAGCGCGCCAGCGGCTTGTAGCTACGGTTGAGCAGTTGCCGCCGGTTCCAGCGCCACCGACCTGCGCCAAAATCGCCGCCAAAGCTGTCTTTCTCAAGCCCAAACCGGCACGTCCGAACCCGTCTTTCGTACACCTTTCGTTTTGGGAAATTCAGGCCGTAAAGAGACCGTCAGGTTCGGTAAGACTGATAGGCCGAACAGCCGCTTCAGGATCGCGATCACAACCGGCAGCTGCCGAACACCTCGCTTCGTTACATCCACTGATCGAATTTACCTTACGAAATAAGTCACTGAAATCGAAATCAGAGATTCACCCCTACTTGCTTGGCCAGGTTTCGACCTTCCCAGACCATCTGCACCAGGACAGGCCGATAGTAGCGAGCCATCGAGCATCGAATTGATGCAAGGCAATCAGCAATCCGTGCTATAGCCGGTCCCATCGCGAGACTTCGTTACCGAGCCACTCGCGGCTGAGGGATGCGATGCGCCCCCGCTTGATACAGGAGGACACGCCATGTGCCTCAATCAGATATTCAAAAACGAGCAGCTTGCCATCATGCGTTACGCATTGGCACCCAGCGGCCCTGACGCTGTCGAAAGCCTACGTGTCTTGCGCCAGTCGCGATTGGATTTTCAGGCATTTCCCTATCCCCATCGCCCCTATGTCCCCGCCCCGGCGACGGCCCGAAACCCTCGATCACACGCCAGCCAAGGAACCGACTGACATGGCCAAATCACAGAAACGCAGCAATCGCGAAATTCGCAAACCTAAGGCCGCCAAGGGCAAGGCCATCGTGCCGCTAATGCCGCAGGAAAGCTCGCCGGTGCTGTCCGCCACGCGCAAGCCGAAAGGCAAGCTCTGAGACGACTTGCAGACCCGGCCGATGCGAGTTGTCTTCATCGGCAATGCCTTGCCCCGCCGCTGTGGCATTGCCACCTTTACCACCGATCTTGAACTTGCCGTGCGCCACCTTGACGACGTGGCGCAGACCGCGATCATCGCCATGTGCGATCCGGGCGGGCAATATGCCTTTCCTCCCCACGTCCGCTGGTCCATCGCGCAGGAGGATGCCGGAGGTTATCTGGCGGCGGCCGATTTCATCCATGAGCAAGGCTTTGATGTTGCCTCGCTCCAGCACGAATTCGGCATTTATGGCGGCGAGGCAGGCGACCACATCCTTGGCTTGATCGCTGCTTTGCGCATCCCGCTGGTCACCACGCTGCACACGGTGCTGGACAGGCCTTCCGATGCCCAGCGCAAGGTGACCATGGCCATTCTGGCCGCCTCGGCGCGGGTGGTGGTGATGGCGCAAAAAGGGCGCTCGGTCCTGATCGACATCTATGGCGCCGATCCCGGCAAGATTGTCGTCATCCCCCACGGCATTCCCGACATGCCGCTGATCATCCCTCAACAGGCCAAGGAAAAGCTGGGCTTTTCCGGCCATCGCGTCATCCTCACCTTTGGTCTTATCAGCCCCAACAAGGGCATCGAGACGATGATCGAGGCTATGCCTGTGGTTCTGGCCGCGGCGCCCGATGCGGTTTATGTGGTGATGGGCGCCACCCACCCCACCTTGCTGCGCGAGGCGGGCGAGGCCTATCGTGAAAGCCTGATTGCGCGCGTGCACGATCTGGGGCTGGTCGGGCATGTGGTGTTCCTCAACCGCTTTGTCGACCGGCCTGAACTCTTGCAGCATATCGCCATGTGCGATGTCTATGTGACGCCTTATCTGGCGGAATCGCAGATGACATCGGGTACGCTGGCCTATTCTCACGGCCTGGGGCGGCCGGTGGTGTCGACGCCTTATTGGCATGCGCTGGAATTGCTGACCGATGGTTCGGGCGCGCTGGTGCCTTTTGGCGATGCTGATGGCCTGGGCGCGGTGGTGGCCGATCTGCTGACCGACGAAGGCTCGCGTCTGGCCATGGGCCGCCGCGCCTATGTGGCCAGTCGCGCGATGACATGGGGCAACACCGCGCTGCGCTATCGCGATGCCTTTCGCGCAGCATGCCGTAAGTCTTTGCCTGCTTTGCCGGTACTGCCGCTCGACCATTTTGCGGCGATGTGCGACGATACCGGCCTGTTTCAGCATGCTGTTTACGGCATTCCGGACCGGAGTCACGGTTATTGCATCGACGACAATGCCCGAGCTTTGCTGCTGTGCTGCGGGATGGCCGCAGGCACTCAGGCCGATGTCGTTAAAACGATGCAGCCCCGCTTTGCCGCATTCATCCAGCATGGGTGGAACCCCGATGCGAGCCGGTTTCGCAATTTCATGGGCTATGACCGCCGATGGCTTGAGGATGTAGGGTCCGAGGACAGCCATGGACGCACGCTCTGGGCTTTGGGCGCATCTGTGGCGCAAAGGCACGACCCGCAATTGGCACAATGGGCCGGTGCTCTGTTTGAACGGGCGTTGGCCAAGCTAAAGGCATTCACTTCACCGCGGGCATGGGCCTTCGCCTTGCTGGGCCTGTCATTTTATTGCGGCGCCCGACCGAACAATCACGAGGCGCGACGGCTGCAACTCACCCTTGGCGGACGCCTCCATGCCCGATTGCTGGCCTGCGAGAGTCAGGATTGGGTATGGTTCGAGGATCGGCTGACCTATGACAATGCGCGCCTGTGCGAGGCGCTGATTGTGACAGGCAAGGGCTGCGGATCGCGCGATCTGGTCGACGATGGTTTGCGCAGCCTGCGCTGGCTGCTGAATCGGCAGACTGCGCCCGAAGGGCATTTCCGTCCCGCCGGTTCGCAAGGGTTTCTGCTGATTTCGCGCGAAACGCCGCTATGCTTCGACCAGCAGCCGCTCGAAGCCTGCGCCACCATCGCGGCCTGTCTGGCGGCATCTTTTGTCGATGGGGCGCCATTATGGCATGTCGAGGCGCATAAAGCCTTTGCATGGTTTACCGGCGCCAATGATCTGGGGGTGTCGCTGGTCGATATTGCCACCGGCAGTTGCCGTGATGGTTTGCACCCCGATCGCGCCAATGAGAACAGGGGAGCCGAATCTCTGCTTTCTTATCTCCTGTCCATTTCCGACATGCGGCAATTCGAGCGTGACCTGCCATGGCCTGCGGCCATTCGGCTGCCGGACGCTTCGCTGCTTACCCTTCATCACGCCGGATAGGACACCATGCAAGATTTCCCTTTTTTCAACCGCCATGCCCTGCATTTGCGGCCTGATCCTTCGCGGGTGGTGGTGCGCCCTTTCCGGCTGGCCATCGAACCGCGCGAATTCAATCCCACCGACAAGGCCCGCGTCAATCATATCGTCGAGAGGGTTTTGGCCCTTGATGAAGCCGAGACAGAGGCTGTTCTGGCCAACACTCTGCGCAATTTCGACCACCACGATTACATGCTGGGGATTTTCGAGCAGCGGGCAAGAGACATGGAACATGTCTTTGCCAGCCACGCCTCCTTCTCGCTGGCCCAGCGTCAGTTGATCGGGGCCTATTTCCTGCATGAATACAGTTTCGAGGCGGCCGCCCTGTTCAACCCCAGCATCGTGCCTCATCCCGACCAAAGCGGTGTGGCGCACGGAGGCCTGCGCTTTATCCTGTCGCTGCGGGCTGTGGGCGAAGGTCATGTGTCTTCGCTGACATTCCGCTGCGGTACGATCAGCCAAGAAGGGATGCTGGCCATCGAGCCGCCTTTGCGTTTTGCCAGCCTGCCCAAAGTGACCGCGCGCGTGGGGGACCGGATAGAACTGACCTTTGCCGACGACAGTGATATTACCGAAAGGGTGATTTTTCCGGTCACCGAGGCGCAGGTCAACGGCATTGAGGACGCCCGTTTCGTGGCCTTTGAGGAGGAAGGGTGCACCGCCTACTACGCCACCTATACCGCCTATAGCGGGCGCGAGATCCGTTCTGAATTGCTTGAAACCCGCGATTTTCTGTCCTTCCGGCTCGTTGCGCTTCGCGGGCTTGCGGCTGGCAATAAGGGCATGGCGCTGTTTCCGCGCAAGCTCGGGGGGCGTTATGCGATGATCGCTCGCCATGACAATGAAAGCCTGCACCTGATCTATTCCGACAATCTGTTGGAATGGGATTTGGGAACCCCGATATTGCGCCCTAAATTTCCTTGGGAATTCATTCAGATCGGCAATTGCGGCTCGCCAATCGAACTTGACGAGGGCTGGCTGCTCTTCACCCATGGCGTCGGGCCGATGCGCCATTATTCGATCGGCGCGATGCTCTTGGACAAGGACGATCCCAGCCGTGTGATCGGCCGTTCGCACGTCCCGCTTGTGCAGCCGGAAAAGTCCGAACGCGAAGGCTACGTGCCCAATGTGGTCTATTCCTGCGGGGCCATGAAATTCGGTGACAGGATCGTGCTGCCCTATGCGATCTCCGACACGTTTTCGACCTTGGCAACTGTGAAAATCGCCACGCTGGTCGAGTTGCTTACGCAAGGGGGCGCTGCCGATGGCACTTGAAATGGCGTGAAACTGACGCCGGATTGGCGCGTTAACAGGATAATCTCACGCATGGCTGCATTTCCAGCGGAGGCCGGGATTCAGGCAGAGAACCTTCCCCTCAGATGAAAGTCATTCAGCATGTTGATCCGCGCCGGATATGATATCGGTTTTACCTGCGTGCAGCCCGTACCGATGCTGGCCAAGCTGAGCGTCCATACATCGCGCAACAAGGATCTGCGCACCGCACAACGTATCTTCACGACGCCCGATGTGCCGATGTATGATTATATCGATGGTTTCGGTAATATCTGCACCCGGTTGACCATGCCGCCCGGCGGCCTGACCATTTCCTGCGGCTTTGTGATCGAAGACAGTTTTGAGCCGGATCTGGTTGACATCCATGCCCGGCAGGCGTCGCTGGCCGAATTGCCCGATGACGTGCTGCACTATCTGCTAGGCAGCCGCTATTGCGAAACCGACCGACTTACCGAAATCGCATGGAGCCTGTTTGGCCATGTGCCGCAGGGGTGGGGGCTGGTTCAGGCGATTGTAGATTATGTCCATGGCGCAATCCGCTTTGACTATATGGCCGCCCGTCCGACCAAGACGGCATGGGATGTTTTTCACGAAGGCGCTGGCGTTTGCCGCGACTATGCGCATCTGGCGATTGCGCTGTGCCGCTGCATGAACATCCCCGCGCGCTATTGCACCGGCTATCTGGGCGATATGGATCTGCCGGCCGTCTTGGGCGACATGGATTTTTCCGCCTGGTTCGAGGTCTGGCTGGGCGGGCACTGGTATGTCTTTGACGCTCGCCATAATTTCCCCCGGCGCGGGCGCATTTTGATGGCGCGCGGCCGCGATGCGGCCGATGCGGCGCTCACAACCACCTTTGGCCCGGTCACGCTTTGCCGCTTTGAAATCTATACCGACGAGGATCGGTTGGGATAGGAGGGCGCTTGGCCCCCTGTCGGCCGCTTACCTTTTATCGGCCTGGTGGGCCGAACTATGCGCGTCCTGGCATCCAAGAAATGATTGCATGGTCAGCGCGTTGTCACTGTTCGGGCGCTGGCTGGCCGGCCATTGTAGTGGCTTCTTCGGACTTGGCCAGTTGGCTGCTGAGAAGTCGTACAGCCTCGGTCAACGCCAAAACTTCCTTTTCTCTCAAAGCGTCAAGCTTCTCATGTAGCAGTTCGATTTCGAGTTCTGCCTTGATATTGATTTGATAATCGGCCGCCGCATCGGCGCGGTCGATGTCTTGTTGCCGGTTTTGGCTCATCATGATGAAAGGCGCCGCATAGGCCGCCTGGAAAGACAACGCGAGGTTCAACAGGATAAACGGATAGGGGTCCCACCGCTGTACATAGGCCGTGACGTTCAAGATGACCCAGAACACCAGAATGGTCGTCTGAATGATGATGAACCGCCATGATCCCATCGTGGCAGCAACCATATCGGCGACGCGCTGCCCGCTGCTCAGTTTGCCTGCCGAGCCCTGCGAGCCGCACAGCCTTTGCTCTCGGCGTACCTCCCGTAGCTGCCGAAGCAATTCCGCCTCGTCCTCGTTCAGGTGATCGCGCTGTTTGTCAGCATGCGTCATCTTGACCTCCATTAACGCCCCACCTCCCAAAGCCGTGCGCTGAGCGCCTTTTCGTCCCGGAATGCGCCGCCGCACTGACAGGCCCAGGAACACAATTCGTGCGGACTGATCGGCCAACCTCGGACTTTCATGGCCACAGAGCAAGCACCGCAATATCTCTTCCGGCCATGGCACATTTTGCCTGACCGATCATTGAGTGCATGAAGTGGATGCTTCCAATGTCGCATGTGCGATCCAGACTCAGCGATTTGAGGGGTATTGCGCAATTGCTGCTGCTTGCCACCTCCGTGTTGGCGGCTTGCAAAGGGCCTAATGAGCAGGGACGGAAGGGGGATCAGGACAAGGCCGTGCCCCAAACCAGCGGCTGGGCAAAGCACAGGGCCGAGCAGATGCAACGACGCAAAGCCGTATCGTGCAGGCGCTGGAATTAATCGCCGATCAATTAAGGGAGGTGGCTTTGCTGCTTTCTGTTCCCGAGAGGATACAGGCATCGCGAGGGTATCCAATGCCGAAGTCCACCGACAGATGGGAAAACGAGGGCGGAAGCCTTGAGGCTCCGTCGAGTATTCCGCCAGGAGTGGTCCGCCACACCGAGGAAACGTTCACGGTCGGCAGCTACCGCTATACGAACCTCACGGCCGCGGTTGCAGAGGTCAAACGCTCAGGCAGGCTCCACAAATCGTGAGAAAACGCCATGCACATTGTCTGCGCGCGGCCGTGCCGCGCAACCGACCGGTAGACTTGCCGCTTCGTCGGGCATACGTTCGATGCAGAGCCCCGGCAGATCCAAGTGCAAGCCCCCCCGCAACTGCGCGCGCCACATCGGCTCTACAGTTGCCCGCACAGGTGATCGCCAATCATGCCGTCGTGGAATTGGGGGACATCCAGGGAAAATGGGAGCTTAATATCTATAAACCGCTGATCGAGGCGAATGTCTTGCGCTCGATTGAATGGCTTAGTGCGGAAAACAACGCCTTTACGCAGCGCGCCTTGACGGGGTTGGTCCATGAGGCGACATTCGAGCGCATTGTGCGCCCGCAAAATATGGTGGGGCGCACCTGCTTCTTTAGGGAATATCTGTGTCGGTGTAATGCCGCGCGCGTGCCAGCAGATCCCTCATCCGCTGGGCGGCATGTTCGGTCAGAGGATGATGGGTTGAACCGGGGCGCGGGGCGATATGGGCGGCCATGTCACGGGCCAGCTCGAGTTGCCCATCAGGCGCGCGTGCAAGCACGGCGATAAGCAGGTTTTCCAGCGCTATGACCCGTATCCGCAGATGCACCAGTTCGGCATTGGTCAATTCGGGTATATCGGCAGGCAGGCGAATGGCCGGTCGGGCAATCGCGCCGCCTTCATTGTCCCAACGCGACAGGGCGCTCTCGTGCCGGGCGATGGCGGCGGCATCAGGATGGGCGGCGAGGATGGGGCTGCCTTGTGACATCACCCGTTCTGCCTGACCAGCAGATCGGCCATATCGCTGGCATGCTCTTCCTCGGCCGCCAGAATCTGTTCGATCATCCGCCTGGTGGTGGGATCGGTGTCGGAAAAATAGCGGGCCAGTTCGCGGTAATGCGCAACCGCAATCCTTTCAGCGACAAGATTTTCGGTGATCATGTCCACCAGATCCATCGCAGTCGCATAACTCGATGCGGATCGAGAGAGCAGGTTCTTGGGATCGAAATCCGGTATCCCGCCCAACTGACATATCCGTTGCGCCACCAGCATGACATGGGCCTGCTCCTCTTGCGCATGGGCGGCAAATTCGGCCTTTACTGCCTCTCCGGCGATGCCTCTGGCCACGATCGAATGTTGGGTATAGCGCAGGAAGCAGACGATCTCGGTGGCCAGAACCGCCTGAAGAATATCGATCGCGGCCTCGACATCGCCATCATAGGTCTGGCTCATCCCGCCGGTCGCGATATGCTGGCGGGTTCGCTCACGCAGGCTGCTCACATCGCTGAGAAAGGTCTGGGCAGGTTGAGTGGATGGGGGCATGGGAAATTCCATTCCGTAAATGCGAGGGCGGGCGGCGTCTGATCGACAGAATCCTCCCGCCCCCAGTTGGTCATTTGCCCGAACCGGGGCCATAAGTGATTTCCACACGGCGGTTCTGCAATTCGCGCACACCGTCGGCGGTGGCCACCCGCTGGTTTGCTTCACCAAAGGCGCGCGCCGAGATCTTCCCCGCCCCTATGCCATGGCCGGTCAAATAACTTTCGACGGCCTCATCGCGGCGCTGGGCAAGGCCCATATTGTATTGCGGCGTGCCCGAACTGTCGGTGTAACCGGCCAGCATGATGCCGACGCTGCCGCAATTGCCATAGGCCTGGATGGCGCTGTCGAGAATGCCGGCAGCCTCAGAACTGATGTCCGAGCGGTTCCAGTCGAAGAACAGGATATACGGCCCCCCGTTACAAACGGCCGCGATCGGGGCCGGTGGCGGAGGAGGAGGAGGCGGTGCTTCGGGCGGCGGAGGAGGCGCGGCAACGGGTTCAGGCGCAGTTTCGGGCGCGGCTGCCGCACGGCCGAAATTGACCGTCAGCGTGGCCAGCAGCGAATGGCTGCGCAGCGAACCATGCCGGACACCGCCGCCCGAGAAATTGAAGTTTTCGCCACCATCGGGGCGGAAGTAGCGGTATTTCACCCCCAGATCGATATTGCGCGTGACCGGCATGGTCAGCCCGCCCAGCGCCTGCCAGGCCAGTCCCTTGGCATGACCTGAGATCAGGCCGCCACCGGGCAGAGCGTCACGCACGAATGTGTCTGCATAACCGATGCCCGCGCCTGCATAGAGCTTGACCCCTCCCCAATGACCAAGCCCCACCAGTCCATTGGCCATCACCGCCGTACTGTTGCTGCGGCCGCTCAAACCATCGGACGGGCCAAAGGTGCCATTGGGCAAAGGGCTGCCGGCGGGACGGTTTTGCCATTTGAGATTGGCCGCGTGATAGAACCCCTCGGCCTCGACCCGGAAATGGCCAAAGTCATAGCCCAGCGCACCACCCGCCTCCCAGCCGGTTTTGAAATGATCGGAATGTTCGAAATTGCTGGTGGTACTGCGAAAATCGGCGCGCTCGTTCTTAACTGCGCCGCCTTCGATGGTAATATAGGGGCCGCTGTCGGAAGCATGGACGGCGCCGGTCAGGACGCCAGACGCGAGCAACGCGCCGATGAAAAAACGTTTCATGAAATTTCCCATTCTGTCTTGAGAGGATCACTTGGGATGGATTTGCGAAATCTTGGTGCCCTGAAGCGTCAGATCCGCCATCAATCCCTTGCCGTTAAAGGGAAATGCATAGACATCATGGTCGATCATCGATGTATCGACCGCCGTTTGGGCGCTTTTGTTGATGACCACCACGCTGGGGCCGGTGCCTGCCGAAAAACCGCTGTTGCTTTCCACATTGGACAGCGCGCGATCATTCATCAAAAACAGCACATAGCTGAAATCCTGAGCCCCAGCCTGAAGGCCCCATGATCCGCCCGAGAGGTTGTAATAGCCCCGCGTCTTGCCATGGGCCAGCAGCACCCCATTGCCCGATTGCGCGCCAAAGATGAAACCGCCCTTTATGATCGAGGGAAACACCAGCACGGCACGGGCACGGCGGGATAGTCCACGAGCGCGGGGATCCTGCGCTTCGAGCAGTCGCAGCGTATCCTTGCCTTGCTGGGTGATCTGCAGGGCGGTGCGGGCCTCTGCGGAAGAGCCGACCAGACTGGCCAGCGCCATCGCCGCAAGCGCGGCCGTTGCGAAACCGGCAAGAGCCGGGCGGGAAAAGATCTTCATGTTGACAACCTTCCTGAAATCGAGAGGCGAAAAGCGCCTCAATGCTGGCTTGTGGTCACCACGGTAACGGTCTTTCCGGGCCGGATGGCGGCGGCCTTGTGCACAGGCTTGCGCAAGGCGCGATGGCGCATGGGCGCGGCAAGCATGGCGGTTTCATCCTGCTCCACAGTTGTTGTCATCGAGGCAGGTTGCGGGGTTTGCATGGCGCGCAAGGCATCGGTGCGGACATTGGCCGAAACCGCCTCCTGCGTCGCAGCATCGGCGCGTAGGTTGGCCGCATTGCCCATGGCTTCAGCGGAATTGGCCCGCATATTGGCGCTGGCCGCCGATTGCTGGGCGCTGATGGCGGCGTCTTGTGCATCAAGGCGGCGAATCTGCTCGGCCTGCTCGCGGCGATTGTCGCTGCTCACCAGCGCCTGATCGGCCAGTTCACCGGCATGGACAGCGGCGGCCTGCGCTTCCTTCTTGTGGTGATTGTCCAGCAATTGCTGCGCCTCTATCAGCGCCGCCCTCGCCTGCTCCTGCAATTCGGGCGCGCGGCTGTTGGCGCCAACCTTGTCGCCTGCGGCAATCTTGCCGCGCGCCACGGCAATGGCGGCTGCAGCATTGGTCTGATCGCCCGCCATGGCGGAGGATGAAAGCATTCCGGCGCAAAGCAGGACGGTAAAACCAAACCGGCGGGTCAGGTTGAAACGGGTGTTCATGAGATATCTCCTGTTCACGATCACAACGGGGACGCGCGTGAACGATGTCGGATCCGGATGAGGATCCCGGCAGGTCAGCCCCAAAAGGGGCGGCCGTTGATCGACAGGCTAGGCGCACGAAAGCAGCAGCGCGAGCATCGGAAAATACCCAGTGCAGGCAAAACATAGTGGCCGGCAGGTAGATTCCGAAGCTGCCCCAATCGCCTTGAGTCGTTCAGAAACACAGGACGACACCCGCAGGCGCCAGTGCGTGCCTGTCACAAGGAATGGACAATGGGCGAGAGCATCAAAACGACCAATGAAAGTCTGCATTTTGCCGAATTTTCAACACCAGAGTGGGCCAGACGATGACCGCGCGGGTCAGCAGCCCGGTTACGCGAGCTGACGCGGCAAGCTTTGACCGACAGTTTGGCAATCAGATCGTCTCGCTGGTCCCGATGCTACGCCGTTTTGCCCGTCGCCTGTGCGGCCAGCGAGCTATGGCCGAGGATCTGACGCAGGAAGCCATCATGCGCGGTTGGGCCGCACGAGCGACCTTCATCCAGAACACCGATTTGCGGGCCTGGGTTTGCGTGATACTGCGCAACTGCTTTTACACCTCACTGCGTCATGGGAAATGGAGCGCAAGTTGGGATGCCGAACTGGCCGAACATGTGCTGACTGTCCAGCCTGCGCAAGAAGACGCGCTGCTGCTGGACGATGCGATGAAAGCCATCGAGCATCTGTCAAGCGGCCAACGCCAAGCGCTGATGATGGTCGGCATCGAAGGGCTCAGTTATAAAGAAGCGGCTGTTCAATGCAGGTGCGCTCCGGGCACGATCAAGAGCCGGATGGCCCGCGGGCGCCGGGTCATCGCCCAAACCATAGCCGGCCCCGACGATGAGACCATGTTTCAGCGTTGCGCCGGCCGGGATACAAGCTTTGCCACGCTGAGCCGAAAGGGAGCCTGACCCGCGATCTGTCAGCCCCAACGCCGAACCGCGATAATCAGACCTCGCGTTCGGCCACCATCACCAGTCGCGCCAGTTCGGGCAGTGAGTGCACCTTCATCCGCCGCATCAGCGCTGCGCGATGATTTTCCACCGTACGCCGGCTGATGCCCAGATCGCTGGCGATATTCTTGCTGGGATGTCCGGCCAGCACCATTTTCATCACCTCGCGCTGGCGCAAGGTCAGCCCCGCCACAAGCCCCGCGGCGCTTTCGTGGAAAGCATCGACCATCCGTAGATCATGGGATCGAGCCAATGCGCGCGTAATGCTGGCCATCAACGCATCGCTGGACACAGGTTTTTCAATAAAATCGCATGCCCCCATCCGCATGGCCTCGACGGCCGCCCCGATCTCACCGCTGCCCGTAATCAGCATGAGCGGCACATCATCGCCGCCCATGCGCAGGTGATCCAGCAGATCAACCCCGCTGATCCCTGCCAGATGCACATCGGCCAGAATGCAGCCTTCCTGGCCGGGGCGATAGGCCGAGAGAAATGCCTCGGCGCTGTCATAGGTGGCCACTTTGTGACCTGCCCTCTCCAAAAGCTCGCGGATGGCGCACAGGATCTGGGCGTCATCATCGATGACCGAAATAACCGCGTCCGCTTCCTTCGTCGCGACAGGCAAGGTGGGTAATTGGCGCCCGATCCGTTCAATCGCCTCGATCAGTGCGTCGGCATTGACCGGCTTGCTCAGCTGGACGCAATCGCCGCTGGCAATACGGGCCAGCGTATCGGTAGAAATGTCACCGGACAGTATGATGGCCGGCAATGCGCGCCCAAGCCTGGCGCGCATTGCAACAAACAGATCAAGCCCGTTGGCCCCATGCGGAAGATTATAGTCGGTAAGCAGGATATCGGGGCAAAACCTGCCATCGGCCACCTGCTCCAGCGCGCTCTGCGCATTGATTGCACTGCGCACGACATAGCCATGCCCCGCCAGCAATTGGTGGAGCAGATCCAGAACATCGGGCTCATCCTCCACCACCAGAATGCGATAGGAATGGCGAAGTACGGGGCTGGCTCGCGGCGTCGATGGTACGGGGGGCATCCGGTCGGCCGCAGGCGCGCCGTGATGCGGCAATTCTATGGTAAAGACCGAACCCTTGCCCGGAACAGAGCGCACGCGGACCCCATGGCCCAACAGATGGCCCAGCCTTTGCACGATCGACAGGCCAAGCCCCAGCCCCCGGCTGCCATCTTCCGGCGCATGGCCGATCTGGTGAAACTCTTCAAAGATGGTCTTTAACTGGTCGGCCGCAATGCCGATCCCGCTATCCCACACCTCGACCATCAATTTTTCCCCGCGGCGGCGGCAACCCAGCAGGATGCGACCATGGCGGGTATATTTGATCGCATTGCCCAGCAGGTTGCGGATCATCTGTTCCAGCAGATGCGGGTCGGAACGAACCAGCGCCGAACAGGGCGCGATATGCAGGCAAAGGCCGCCCGCCTGCGCCAAAGCGGTAAATTCATCGCGCAGCCGGTCGAGCACCTCGTCGATGGAAAAGGTCTGCAAATGGGCTTCGACGGCGCCGGCCTCGATCTGGTTGATGTCGAGCAGCGTGTCGAGCATCCCAGACATCGCGCCCAATGTCTGGTCAAAGCGGGTCAGAAGCTCTCCGGCCCGCTCGCCCGTGACGGTCTGACGCAACAGGGTTTTGAGCAAGGTGAGTGATTGCAGCGGCTGACGCAGATCGTGGCTTGCGGCGGCCAGAAAGCGCGATTTGGCGATATTGGCGCGTTCGGCCTCCAGCTTGGCCGCCTCAAGCGCGCTGGCGGTGGCCTTGCGTTCGGAAATGTTGGCAAAGGTGATGACGACCCCTTCGACCCGGCCGTCGCGCGCGCGATAGGGAAATATGCGACGCAGGAACCATTCCCCCGCCCGCCCGGCCACTTCGCGTTCAAAGGAAACCTCGTCAGCCACCACCTTTTGCGCGTCCGCCAGCAGATCGGCATCGGGGACCAGCGGCTGAAGATCCTGCAACGGGCGGCCCACATCGCCCGCAATGACCGAAAACAACGTTCGGATCGCGGGGGTGAAGAAACGGATGCGCAGTGCCTTATCAAGGAACAACGTGCCGATGTCGGTGGAATAAAGCACGTTCTGAAGATCGTCAGAGGTCAGGCGCTGGCGGTCGAGCGTTTCCTGAAGCTGGCTGTTGAGCGCGGTCAGTTCCTCGTTGAGGGATTGCAATTCCTCTTTGGAGGTCAGCAATTCCTCATTGGTGGACTGGAACTCCTCGTTGACGGACAGCGCCTCCTCATTGATCGCCTTTTGCTCCTGATGAGCCACTTCCTGGGCCGCCAGCGCGATTTGCAGGTCTGTCTGCGCTGCGGCCAGATCCCGCTCGAGTTCTGCGATGCGGGCATGGACATGGGGGTTGTCGGTCCCCGGCTCGGCATCGGCGGCCGGGCCTGAACGGACGGCTTCCTCCAAAAACACGACCAGCCACAACTCCTCTTCGGCGCCGCCCAGAAAGCGCACCTCGAAACGGAACGAAACCTGCCCTTCCTCGTTCCGTATCCGGGTCAGACCGCCACGGATATGGCGCTGTCCGGCATGGGCCTGTTCCAGCGCCAGACGCAATTTGCCACGCAGCGCAGGCGGCGCCATCGAGAGCAGATCAAGGCTGAAATAACCCGGCGCCAGACGCAAAAACCGCTCGACCCCGCCCATCGAATAAAGACACTGCCTTGCCCGGTTCACCAGCACGGCGGCAGGCGCGAAACCGTCCAGCACCGCGCGGGCGCATAGGTCGGCAAGGCTGGTCTGGCGGTTGAGCGTGCTGACCCTGTCGGGCAGGGACAGGCGCGGCAGGCCCTCGCCAAAGCTGAAAGGAAAGCCCACCTCGCCCGGACGGCTTGGCACAGTATGGCGATAAATGCGCTCGGCCTTGGCCACCAGATCGAAACGGCCGCCGGTCTTGCCGATGGTTTCAGAGGCCCCCAGCAGCAGGATGCCCCCTTCGCGCAGAGCGAAATGGAACAGCGATATCACCCGTCCCTGCGCAGCAGCGTCCAGATAGATCAGCACATTGCGGCAGGATACCATATCCATCCGCGAAAAGGGGGGATCGCTCAGCACATCCTGTACCGAAAACACCACCTGCGCACGTAGATTGGCACTGACGCGATAGCCATAATCATCCCGGCTGAAATAGCGCGCCAGCAGGTCTGGCGGGATGCTCTGCGCGCTGGCCGCAGGATAGACGCCGTCACGGGCAAAGGCGATGGCTTCAGGATCGACATCAGAGGCGAATATCTGCAACTTCGCGCTGCTCTTGGCCACGGCCAGCGCCTCGCTGGTCAGCATGGCCAGAGTATAGGCTTCCTCGCCCGTGCTGCACCCGGCGACCCAGATGCGCAGAGGCCGCCCCGCCGGCAAATGCGCGATCAGATCGGGCAGGATCTCTTTGGCAAGGCGGCCGAACACTTTAGGATCGCGGAAAAAATCCGTGACATTGATGAGCATGTCACGCGCCAGCAGATCCCGTTCGGGCGGCTGCTGGCGCAACAGCGCAAGATAGGCGGCATAATCCCCGCGCGGCAGACTGAGCAGCGACATGCGCCGTTCAATCCGCCGCCCGATAGTCCCGGCTTTATAACCCCGAAAATCATGCGATGTGGTTGCGCCCAGATAAAGGATGATGTCGCCAATGGTCCCGCCCGAGATCTCCTCGGGCGCCTCGCCGGGGGGGGCGGCCTTCATCGCCGGTCCGGCCAGCCCGGACGCAATCCGGGCCAGCGCATCGGGCATCGCGGTCAGCGGCAGCACAAGGTCAACCTGCCCTGTTGCAACCGCGCTGCGGGCCATGCCATCGTAATCGGCCTCGTCGGGCTGCTGGACAATGATATGGCCCCCGGCTGCCTTGAGCGCGACCAGCCCCAGGCTGCCATCCTCGCCGGTTCCCGACAGGACGATGGCGATCGTGCGCGGTCCGCAGACCTGCGCCAGCGAGATGAGCAGCGTATCAAAAGGCAAACGCACACCATGATGCGCACGCGGAACCGAGAGATGCAGAGCACCCCCGCGCAAGGTCATATCGCGTCCCAGCGGAATAACGGTGATAGTATCGGGCAACAGCAAGGCGCCCTCGGTAGCTTCGGCCACCGGCATCGTGGTATGGCGGGTCAGCAATTCAGACATCAGGCTCTTATGGCTGGGTTCCAGATGCTGAACGACGATGAAAACCATGCCAGTATGCGCGGGCAATGCGGCAAACAGGCGCGACACCGCCTCCAGCCCGCCCGCCGAAGCGCCAATGGCAACAATGGTCGGTGCGGCCGACACAGGCTGATCGAAGGTAGCCGTCATATGGGACACTAACACGTGCATCCCCTTATCCTTGCAAACATAATGCCGCCGTCGGCAAAATAAGCGCTGCCTTCGACATCGTCTTGTGCAGACGCAAAGATGGCAAAGGACAAGCCTCGGAAACTACGCAGGCCCGGTCTTTGATCCATGCGCGTAGATTCCGAGACTATCGCGCGCGTCTCCTCAATCTATCCTCCTGCTTTTCACCACCAGCGAGAGAGAGACTGGCATGACCGGAATAATGCCTACCGGAATTTCGGCCCCATTACGACAATCGGAAGGGATCTTGCCCTCCGCCCTGCCCTGGATGCCCGAGCCACGCGGCGGGACGGATTGGAACACCCAGGTGCCGCGCGGCCTGCGTGTGGCGCTGATCGGCAATGCGCTGCCGCGCCAATGCGGGCTGGCCACCTTTACGACCGATCTCGAACAGGCCCTGCACGCAATGCCACAGATCCGGGAAACCGCGATCGTGGCGATGAGCGATCCTGGGCAGGACTATCTCTATCCGCGCAAGGTTTGCCAGATCGTGCGTCAGAACCGGCGCGAAGATTATCACGCAGCGACCGAATTCATCAATGACAAGCGGTTCGATGTCGCCTGCCTCCAGCACGAGTTCGGCATATTCGGCGGCGAAGCGGGTGGCTATATTCTCGATCTTGTCGAACGGCTTGATATGCCGCTGGTGGTCACGCTCCACACCGTGCTTGACCGCCCTACGCCAGCGCAAAGGATGATCATGGCGCGCCTGCTGGATATTGCCGCCTGTGTGGTGGTGATGGTCGGCAAAGGACGCGACATGCTGGTCGAGCATTATGACGCCGATCCCGAGCGGATCGTGGTGATCCCGCATGGCATTCCCGATGTCGAATGGACACTGCCGGCTGCGGCAAAGGCACGGCTGGGCTATAGTGGACAGCGGGTGGTCCTGACCTCTGGCCTGATCGGCCCCGGCAAAGGCGTGGAGACCATGATCGAGGCAATGCCTGCGGTTCTGGCCGCTGTTCCCGATGCGATCTATGTGGTGATGGGAGCCACTCATCCGCACCAGTTGAGAACGGGCCGTGATGCCTATCGGGAATCCCTGATGGCGCTGGTCCGGGATTTGGGGATCGGAAAAAATGTGTCGTTTCTCAACCGCTTTTTCGACCAGTCCGCAATGCTGGACCATATCGGCATGTGCGATGTCTATGTCACGCCCTATCTGCACGAAGCGCAGATGACCTCGGGGGCGCTGGCCCTTTCGCATGGCATCGGTCGTCCGGTGGTTTCCACGCCCTATTGGCATGCCGCGGAATTGCTGGCCGACGGCTCAGGGCATCTGGTGCCGTTTGGCGACACGGTTGCGCTGGGGCGTTGCGTGGCCGATCTGTTGGGGAACGATGCCGCGCGCATGGCTCTGGCCCGCCGGTCCTATGGTGCCAGCCGCCCAACCACATGGGCCAATACGGCGCGGCGCTATGCACATGCCTTTCGGAACGTCTGCGCTCAGGTGGGCTCCACCAACTTCAGGCGCTCCGGCTAAGTGCCGGATCACACCGCGTCGCTGGCCAGCGGGGGGGCAAGCGGCGATCGCGGCATGACCCGACATGTTCCTTATAGAGGCCTTGCCTGCCGGCTTCACGCCTCGGAAACTACGCAGAAAGTTGGCGTCACATCACATGGAACCCGAAATGAACAGCACCTCATCCCCCCCTGCCCGCCCCTCTTTCCAAGGGAGCAAGCCATGACCACAACCGGCAAATCCGCCTATATGCCCTATCGTGGCAACGCGCACTGGTTGAAAGGAGCCTCGCCACTTACCGCTCAGTATCTGGAACGGCAAAGCCTGATCGCCAACCTTGCCTATATGCTTTTCGGCAACAGGGATCATGCGATAGCTTTTCTGAATGCGCATAATGCCTCGCTGGGGGCCAAACCCCTCGATTTGGCCGGCGACAGCACGGAGGGATACGCGGCGGTCCATGGTGAGATCCTGCGACAGGCGCCGCGCAAAGCCGAAGCCCTTCCCTTCGATACAGCCATCATCAAGGACCCCTTATGCCCATAGAAGCCACCGATCTGGAACGCCGTGTGCTGGCCCACGAGCGTATTTTGCAAGCCCTCATCCGGCACCTTGCCGAGGGCGACCCGAATATATTCGCTAGGCTCAAGAATACCTTCGGCACTGGCCACGATCTGGGCGAGCATGATCATGACCATGTCTCGACCAACCAATATGGCGATCAATTCATCAGATCCATCGAAGCGGCCGTGGCAAGAGGCTCTGATGTGAGATAATATGTCCCCCGTCAGCGCCTTTGGCACAGATTAGGGGTTGAGATTTGAGGAGGGTATGGGCTTCGTCGTAGTGACGAAGGAACGCAGATGAAGCCCATACCCTCCTCGAGAAAATCGCCAGCCAAGGCCCCTGCCGAGCAGGTGGTGAAGGACATCCGCCGCCAGACCCGCCGGCATTTCTCCGCTGAAGACAAGATCCGTATCGTGCTCGATGGCCTGCGTGGCGAGGCCAGCATCGCCGAGTTGTGCCGCAAGGAAGGCATCGCCCAGAGCCTGTATTACACCTGGTCAAAAGAGTTCATGGAAGCCGGGAAGCGCCGATTGGCGGGCGACACTGCCCGCGCCGCGACCAGCGGCGAAGTGCAGGACCTGCTGCGCGAGACCCGTGCCCTGAAGGAATGCGTGGCCGATCTGACGCTGGAGAACCGCCTGCTCAAAAAAAGCATGATCGCGGATGGGGGCGACGAGGAATGAGGTATCCCGCGTCCGAGAAACTTGAGATCATCAGGCTTGTCGAGCAGTCGCACCTGCCCGCCAGACAGACCTTGGATCAGTTGGGCATCGCCCGGCGGACCTTCTACCGCTGGTATGATCGTTTCCTCGAAGGCGGTCCTGAGGCGCTGACGGACAGGCCTTCGGCGCCCGGCCGGGTGTGGAACCGCATTGGCGCAGACATCCAGGGCCAGATCGTCGAGATGGCGCTGGAGCAGACTGAACTTTCCCCACGCGAACTGGCCGTGCGCTTCACCGACGAGAAGCGCTATTTCGTATCCGAGGCAACCGTTTACCGCCTTTTGAAGGCTCACGACCTGATCACCAGCCCGGCCTATGTCGTGATCAAGGCCGCCGAGGCCTTCCACACCAAAACCACCCGGCCCAACGAGATGTGGCAAACCGATTTTACCTATTTCAAGATCATCGGCTGGGGCTGGATGTACCTGTCCACCGTGCTGGATGACTTCTCCCGCTACATCATCGCCTGGAAGCTGTGCACCAACATGCGCGCCCAGGACGTCACCGACACGCTCGACCTGGCTCTGGCCGCCTCGGGTTGTGACAGCGCCAGAGTGCTCCACAAGCCACGCCTGCTCAGCGACAATGGCCCCAGCTACATCGCCGAGGAACTGGCTCAGTACATCAAGGCCCGCGACATGAGCCATGTGCGCGGAGCCCCGATGCATCCACAAACCCAGGGCAAGATCGAGCGCTGGCACCAGACCCTGAAAAACCGCATCCTGCTGGAGAACTATTTCCTGCCCGGCGACCTCGAAAACCAGATCGCGGCCTTCATCGAGCATTACAATCACCAGCGCTATCACGAGAGCTTGAAGAACGTGACACCCGCTGACGCCTACTTCGGAAGGGCGCAAGCCATCATCAAACAGCGCGAAACCATCAAGCGACAGACCATCGAACATCGACGCTTGCAACACCGCAAGCTCGCCGCCTAAAACCAAACCCCAGACGAGGCCCACTCTCCGTTAATTTACGACGCCTGATGTGCCAAATGTTCTGACGACGGACAGTGGCTTCCGTCACCTATGCGATGAGCTTTGCCGCCTATTTCGCGACGGTCGTCCTGATCCCACTCTGGCTTCAGCAGAATATGGGCTATACCGCGACCTGGGCAGGTTATGCGACGGGCATCATGGGGATCTTCGCGGTGCTTTCCTCACCGGCCATCGGCGCGGCGGCGGCCAAGATGGATCTTCGACTGCTCATCTCCATCGGGATCGCGGGCATGGCGCTCATCTCGCTTTGGCGCACCGCCTTCACGCCGGATATGACCTTTCTGCAGATGGCCTGGCCCATGCTGCTGACCGGCCCCTTCCTGATGATGTTCTTCATCCCCGTCACCGGCCTGTGCATCGCCAGCGTTGAACCGCATGAACATGCCGACGCCGCCGGCATTTCCAATTTTCTGCGCACGCTGGCCGCCGCCTTTGCCACCTCGCTTGTCCAGACGGGTTGGACCAATGCTGCGCGGTTCAATCAAGCCGAACTGGTTGGAGCCATGCAGCAGGGCCCTTCAACGATTGATGCGTTGGTCGCGTCGGGCCAAGCGCCCGAAACGGCAGTCGCCTTGCTGACCAATACCGTTGAAAGTCAGAGCGTGATGCTCGCCACACTCAACATGTTCGCCGTGGTGGCACTGTGCCTTGCCTTCACCGGGGTGTTGATCTGGCTGGCACCCAAGCCCCAAGGTCCAATCGATACAAGCGGCGGGCATTGAGGTGGAGGTTCGCCGAAGCGTCAGATTCGGTCGAGGTGGCCCGAATAATCTTACTCAAGCTTTATTCGCGCTGGCCAGTCAGGTTCGTTTACCACCGACATCTATTAGAATGGCTGGTGCAGGGTTTGAATTTCAGATCACTGTCGCGTCGCGTAACATAACCTGATGCATGGTGCATTGGTGGTCAGCGGCTCTCAATTTTGCGAATGGCAAGTTTCAGCGTGACCTGACATTCCTCCTGCCGTGTCGGAACGGCGAGAGTTGGTCGCGGCCGGTCACAGCGCTATCACCATCAAACTGATGGCTATGGTGCGCCGAGGGTCTTTGTTGCTCCAAAAGCCCAGCCTGGACTTATCGCAGCGCGGAACATATCAGGGAAGCCAGCTTCGAAGAGGTCATACGATGGCGGCCACCCAATCTCCATCCAGTCAAACCTGGGCCGAAACGCGCGGTGTGAAATGGCGCGATCAGCTTGATCCGATGGAGGCCATGCTTGCCCCCATCGATGCCCCGTTGATCGCGGCGCTGGATCTCACCGGGCGCTTGCGGATCGCGGAGATCGGGGCGGGCGGCGGCGCCACAACGCGCGCCATTGCCGCCGCCGCCACGCCGGGCAGCATGATCGAGGGTTTTGATATCTCGCCGGATCTGGTCGAAGCGGCCAAAGCCCGGACGGGCAGCATCGCGCGCTTCACCCTTGCCGATGTCGCCAGTTTCCGGCCCGCAGAAAGGTTTGATCGTCTCGCATCGCGCTTCGGGGTTATGTTCTTCGAGGCGCCGGAACAGGCCTTCGCCAATCTGCACCACTGGCTGCAGCCGGGCGGAACGCTGGCCTTCGCGGTTTGGGGATCCGGCAAAGAGGTGACCTTTATGGCCGGCGTGCGAGAGGCGGTGGCGGCAGTGATCGATCTGCCACAGCCCGATCCGGATGCGCCCGGACCCTGCCGCTATGGCGACCCATCAAGGTTGCTGGCGCTGCTGAACACCGCCGGGTTTCGCGATTGCGCCGCCAAAACCTGGCGCGGCGACCTGCAGGTCGGCGGCGGGATGGCGCCCGATGCGGCGGCAGAATTTCTCCTTGCATCCTCGTCTGCGGCCGGGCCGCTGGCCGACGCAGGAGTTCGCGAACAGGCCCAGGCACATGCCCGTATGGCTGCGGTCTGCACCGCCAACTTGCGCGATGGCGCCGTCTGGATGTCAGCGCGCGTGGAAATCATCACCGCCACGGCCTGAACGGTGCAATGTTCTGGCCGCAGAGCCGGATTGGAGTAACACGATCAGCATGGCAGATTGCCCGAGACCGGTCCGAATAGTTGCCAACGCTTTGCCAAATGCCGCCTTCAGAGCCGCCGTTCACGCCCCACATTCCCGGGGTCGGAACCTGTCCTATGTTCACGTGAGTCAAGAGCGACGGAAACGTTGCTCCATTTCATCACCAATGATCCGCTTGTTCTACTGTTCCGCACTGGGTCATGCGTTCGTTGGCAATTCGAGCATGGTGGGAGCGAGCCTGAAAGAGGGCACTGCCGCTAATTGCGCCTCGGTTGGCTGATGGTCATGCGCCCAGACCGGCGGCGACCCGATATGGCCGCGCAGCGCCGCCATGAAAACGGCGAGGCGGGCGCTGGGCTTGGGCAGCGCGCGCAGCACATAGATCCCGGCATCGCCCTCCGGTGCGATCACGTCATGCGGCAGTTTTTGCAGCAACCCGGCGCGCACATCCGGCCCGACCACCCATTCCGGCAGAAGCGCGATGCCGATCCCCCGCAGCGCCGCCTGACGAAGCGCCTCGAAATCATCACAGCGAAACACGGTCCGCGCGCTGGGCAATTCAGCCGTGGAACAGCCCAGCACATGGCGCCAGCCCAGCAGGTCGGGCCCATGCAGCTTGTCGATCAGGCGATGTTCGCTGATTTCCTCGCGGGCGGGAATGCCGTGCTTGGCCAGATAGGCCGGCTCTGCCACCAGCAGGCGGCGATCGGACGCGATCTTGCTGGAAATCAGCGTGCTGTCGGCCAGGTGGCCGATGCGGATCACCGCATCCAGCCGCTCCATCACTGGATCGGCCAGGCGCTCGGTCAGGTCCAGCTCGATGCTGAAATCGGGGTGCTGCTCCATCAGCGCATGGGCGATGGGGATAACATAGCGTTTGCCAAAAGTGGGGAAACAGGCGAGCCGGAGAACGCCCGTCACCGCATCGTCGAGCCCCAGCACTTCGGCGCGCAGATCGACCAGTTCATCCAGAATGGGCTGGCCGCGTTCGAACACCACGCGCCCTGCATCCGTCAAGGCCAGCGCGCGGGTGGAACGCACGAAAACCGCCGTGCCCAGTCCGGCCTCCAACGCGTCGATTTGCCGCACGATGGCCGATGGCGTGACATTGCGCCGCCGCGCCGCGCCCGAAAAGCTGCCCGCGCGCACGACATCGACAAAGACGGAGAGGTGTTCGGCAAAACGGGGATCTTTCACCTTTGCGATTTTGGCACAGGCGTTTCGAGCAGGCAATGGATTATCGCAAAGCCCCAAGGGGTTTAGATCCATGGGCACACCGCAGGACGGTGTTTCGGGGTTCCCTCACCCCGCCCCCAAGGAGATAATCCATGCATGCTGTTCGCACCCCGGTCGAGGACCGGTTCGATGACCTGTATCTGTATATCGACGGCGAATGGGTGGAGGCGGGCAACCGCGACACCTCGCCCGTGATCAATCCGGCCAATGGCCGCGTGGTGGGCCGCGTGCCCCATGCCACGCATGAGGATGTGGAGCGCGCCCTGAGCGCCACGCAGCGCGCCTTTGGTGTGTGGAGCCGCACCCCCGCCTATGACCGCGCCAAGGTGCTCAAGCGCGCCGCCGAACTGATCCGCCGGCGCGCCGCCCATATCGAGTGGCTGATGACCACCGAACAGGGCAAGGCCTTGAGCGAGGCGAAGTATGAAGTGGCCAGCGCCGCCGATTATTTCGAATGGTTCGCCGAACAGGGCAAGCGCACCTATGGCCGCATCGTCCCCTCGCGCCGCGCCGAGGTGCAGCAGTTGGTCAAGCGCCAGCCCATCGGCCCGGTGGCGGCCTTTACCCCCTGGAATTTCCCGGCCATCACCCCGGCGCGCAAACTGGCCGCCGCGCTGGCCGCCGGATGCTCGGTCATCATCAAGCCGGGCGAGGAATGCCCCGCCACGGCTCTGGCCATCGGCCGCGCGCTGGAGGATGCGGGCCTGCCCAAGGGCGTGGTGCAGATCCTTTTCGGTGTTCCCGCCGACATCAGCGCGCATCTGATCGCCTCGCCCATTATCCGCAAAGTGACTTTCACCGGGTCGGTGCCGGTCGGACGCCTGCTGGCCGCGCAGGCCGCGCAGGGCGTCAAGCCGATCACGCTGGAGCTGGGCGGCCACGGGCCAGTGCTGGTGTTCAAGGATGCCGATCTGGATGCGGCGGCGACCCTTGGCGCGGCCAACCGCTTTCGCGGCACCGGGCAGATCTGCATCTCCTCTACCCGCTTTCTGGTCCAGCAGGACAATCTGGAGGAATTCACGCAGAAATTCGTGGCGGCGACCAAGGCCCTGAAGGTCGGCGATGGCCATGATCCGGCCACGCAGGTCGGCCCGCTCTCCAACCCCCGGCAAGTGGCCAAGACGCAGGCGCTGATCGAGGATGCCGTGGCGCGCGGCGCGCGCGTGCTGACGGGCGGCAAGCCCATCCCCGGCCCCGGCTTTTTCTTCGAACCCACCGTGCTCACCGATGTGCCGCTCGATGCGCGCGTGATGCAGGAGGAACCCTTCGGCCCCATCGCCATCATCCGCCCCTTTGCCACCTTCGAGGACGGCATCGAGGAGGCCAACCGGCTGCCCTACGCCTTGGGCGCCTATGTCTTCACACGCGATGCGCAGACCGCGATCCGCGCAGGCGACGAACTGGAGGCCGGGATGATCGGCATCAACCATTTCAGCATGATCGTTTCCGAACTGCCCTTCGGCGGCTTCAAGGAGAGCGGTTACGGCTCGGAAGGCGGCGAGGAAGGCATCGACAATTACCTCGTCACCAAATTCATCAGCCAGATCTGACCCACCCTGTTCAGGAGATCCCCCATGTCCGCCATCGATTTTACCAGCCCGCGCGAGGCCGCCCGCGCCTTTACCCCCCAATTGACCCAATTTGTCGAACAGCCGCTCTATTCGCAGGTCTGGAACGATCCTGCCCTGTCCCGGCGGGACCGCAGCCTCGCTACCGTCGCCGCGCTGATCACGCTTCACGCCGAGCACGAGCTCCCCGCCCATCTCAAGCGCGCCATGGACAATGGCGTGACCAAGGAGGAGCTGGGCGCCCTGATCACGCATCTCTCGTTCTACGCCGGTTTCCCCGCCGCCATCACGGCTTCGGCCATCGCCGCGGCCACATTGGGCGCCCAGACGGGAGACGGGCAATGAAGGCGATCCAGTTCGATGCCTTTGGCGATGCCGATGTGCTGCAAATTCGTGAAGTGCCAGAGCCCGTGCTGCGCCCCACGGACCTGTTGGTGAAGGTTGCCGCTGCCGGGATCAACCGGGCGGACCTGAGCTTTCGCAACGGATTTTACGGCTGGGCCGATTTCGGGGATTCGCCCCTGATTGGCCTCGAAATGGCGGGCGAAGTGGTGGCCGTGGGCCGCGATGTGCCCGGCTACAAGGTAGGCGACCGGGTGATGGGCATTACCGGCGGCGGCGCCTATGCCGAACTGGCCCGCCTTGATTACCGCATGGCGCTGCCCGTGCCCGACAATCTGGATCTGGTCGAGGCGGCGGGCATCATGGAGGTCTTTGTCACCGCCCATGAGGCGCTGATCCATCTGGCCGGACTGCAACCGGGCGAATGGGCGCTGGTCCATGCCGCTTCGGGCGGGGTCGGTTCGGCGGCGGTGCAATTGGCCAAGGCGCGCGGGGGCCAGGTGATCTTTACCGCGCCGGGCGCCCGGATCGACAAGGTGAAAGCCATCGGCGGCGATGTCGGCGTGGATTACAAAACGCAGGATTTCGCCCGGATCGTGGCCGAAATCACCGAAGGGCGCGGCGTGGATGTGATCGTCGATTTCATCGGCGCGCCCAATCTGGAGCGCAATATTCGGTCCATGAACTATGGCGGTCGCCTGGTGCAGGTGGGCATCATGGGCGGCGTAGCAGATGCAAAACTGCCGCTTGATCTCCTGCTCTACCGGCATCTGCGCATCATCGGCACGGTGATGAAATCGCGCGATCAGGCGGTGAAACATGCCATGGTCCAACGCTTTGGTGAGGCATGGCTGGGGCATTTCGCCAATGGTTCCATCCGCCCAGTGATCGACAGCAGCTACTCTCTTGATCAGGCTCCCGAAGCTCATTGCCGGATGGAAACCGGCGCCAGCTTCGGCAAGATCATCCTGCGAGTGCCGTGACTCGATGACGGCAGAGGGGCCGGTGTTTGCTGCGCCGGTCCCGAAACCTTGTTCGCCCGTTTGGATCGCGATGGCTGTAGATGCCGTCAGCTCGTAGGGCCCCGGTAGGGGTAGCGCCGCCGTAGCCGACGTTCTGGCGCCAAAAATGTTTCATTCACACCTGCCATAGGTTCATTGGCCAAAACGCTTGCGGCATACCGCATCATCTCCCTCTTTACAGCGATCGACGTCAGGGAAAGAGCGAGAGGTCAATGCCATGGCCCATGGCCTGATGCCCCTTATCGCTGGGGTGCAGATGATCGCCTGAGTCGAACTCGGGCTTGAACTGCGTCGGCTTGGCCGGATCGCGTACCATGGCTTCAAAATCGATCACCGCGTCCGGCTCGTGCGATGTGCGGATCCAGTGGTTGACTGCGTCGCGCATCGCCATTTTGGCCGGGGTTGAGGTGAGAGGATCAAAGGGGTTGGGCGTCAGCGTGCCGAGATAGATCTTCACCGAGCGGGCATGGGCTCGCGCGATGATCTGGCGGTAGCCGGCGATGAGTTCCTCTGCCGTGATGTCCGGGTAATCGCCAAACAGACTGTGGCCGGAGAAGTTGATGTCGTTGATGCCTTCAAGCAGGATGAGATGTTTCAAGCCATCAATCCGCAACGCATCCCGATCCAGCCGTGCCATGCTGGCCGCACCCCACCCCGGCGAAAGCACCCGGTTGCCCGCGATCCCGGCATTCAACACCGTATAGCGCCCGCCGCCCTTGCGCGCCGCCAGCCTGCGCGCCAGCACTTCGGGCCAGCCATGCAGGGCATCGGGTCTGTCCTTGTTGCCATCGGTGATGGAATCGCCCAGCGCGACAATGACATGGGGCGGCGCTTCGCTCAGCACTGAAACGCCGGTGACCAGCGGCCTGCCCCTCATCGGGGCTGCCTGATCAAGCGCGGTTCGCATGGCCTGATTGCCCGGAGCAACCACGAAACCAGCCCCGCCGCGCCCTTCGTTCATCATGGGCGAGGCCAGCGCGGCGCTCACCATCAGCTCTGCGCCTTGCTTGACCGCCAGATCGACGGGATCGCTCAGAACGGGCGCGCCAACCGGGATCGTCACGCCGGCGGCGCCTCCGAATGTCAAGGCGTGCAGCGAGCCAAGGCGGGCGGCGAAAGCATCGCCTGCCACGCCGATCGAGGCCGCGCTCAAACGCAGCGGCGCGGTGCCCTCCTCATTCGAGAGCCTGATGCGCAGCTTGCTTCCGGCCGCCTGCACGGTGATGCGATAGCGGACCGTGCCGGAAACCGGCAGGGGCGTCAGTTCGAGGCGCAATTTGTCTGCCGGCAAGTGCCAGTGCTCGGCGGCAAATTTGACGAAGCTTTCCGATGCCGCTTCGTAAGTGGCTGGGCTGGACTCAAACGCCTCTCGCCACACGGGCTTGGCCTGCGCCGCACCGCTTGATATCGCCAAAACCATGGCGCTGGCCATGCACCGCTTCCACCCGTTTATGAGCACGGAACCCTCTCCAAAAATAGTATTGTTATTCTAATGTTGCCCAAACGGAGGCTGCCGTCAATTCGCGGGCCAGCGTGAAAAATGCAAAATGGCGAAAGCCTTCGAAAACCCCGCAACCATACGCTTTCGGACCGTTAGTCCTCCGTCTATAATGGTGATTGGCTTCCCGCAGACCCATAACTCCGCCTCCGCCGCCATTCCTGACGTTCAGGCCCCTTGGCTGGAGCGCCGGAACCGGTCGCTGGTCTATGTCATCGCAGCGCGCTGGAAGGCCGCCACCATTGAGCAATTCGTCAAAGAGGCTGACGCTTATATCCATTGCTACAATGAGAAGCGGATCAAGATATCTCTTGGTTCCCTCAGTCCAATCGACTACCGAAAAAGTCTTGGCTTTAGCGTATAACAATCGGTCCAAGTTTTCATCCGCACCCGACCCTGGTCAACTCTCAGTGTCAATCAACAAGTAGAAGTCTTTCATCGTCCCCGGATATCTCCTCAATAGCTGTCTTCCATTCAACTCTTCCGAAAATCCCTCTGGGAAACCTGGGATGCCTTATCGCAGTGTTTCATGCATCGGCGCAGAGCTGTTGTATGTAGGCCAACGCGTTGGCAGTGGGCGCTTTGGTTGGCTTGAGCTCAAGCCCGATCAAACCCTTATATTCGAGTTCTTTCAACAAGGCGAGTTGCGCCGGCCAGTCGATTGTGCCGGAACCCGGCTCTCCCCGGCCAGGGACGTCGCCAATCTGAATGTGGTCTGCAAGATGGATGACGCGCGGCAGTTCTTTAGCCGGATCTTCCCCTTCCACGACTGAGTGATAAAGATCGTAGATCAGCCTGACGTGCGGCGAGGAGAGCATTTCCACGACACAGGCGCTGTCCTGTGTTGTCGAACACAGGACGCCGGGATGATCATGGCGCGTATTGGCCGATTCCAGATAAATCGTGACGCCGAGTTCCTCTGCGATCGGCAGCAGCCGCACCAGCGCATCAGCGAAAATGCGCAGCTGGACCGGGCGGGTCAGCCATGGAACCGCGCGTCCCGATGTCACCACCACATTGCGGCAACCCAAAAAGAGCGCGTCTTGCGCCGCCTTGCGGAAGATATTGCAAAAGCCCTCATGCGTTTGCGGATCGACCAACTGGGTTACATAATCTGCGACCGTGCTGACAAGCTGCACCCCATTGCGCGCCAATGCGTCACGAATTGCGTGAAGATCGCGCCCGTTCAGCAGGAACAGTTCCACGTAACGAAACCCGGCGGCGGCAGCGGCATCGATTCTCTGCTCTATGGTTTCACCGGCATCCTGGAATGCATATTCAAGATTGACTGAAATTTCGAAGGGCATGCTCTACCTCGCTTGAGGGCGCGCATCGGCGCGGATGTCATTGATGGATTAAAGACCTGAGCCAATGGGGTGCCCCGACGCACGCCTTCTCCCAAAACCGTGGACGTGGCCGCTCCAAAGCCTTTTTGAAGCGATCCAAATCGGCAACCGACCGCCCTATTTAAACGTCGTTTATTTTGACTCCCGCGCCCGGTCAAGTCCCATTCCCGGGCGTATCGCGCGGATGAGCGCCCATAAAGGGCCGGATGAGGCCGACCCTCATCAGAATGGCAGGCCCCCGTTCGCTAGGCCCGCCCTCGCGCCGCAATTTACAGGTTCGAATGTTTCGCGGACGCAATCCGCCCCGGCGAACCGGGCAAAGAATCGCTTGTCAGTGCGCGTCACCATGTTCTAAACGATGTTTAGTTTAAAGTTGGCAGGGCAATGCCGCGTTGGGAGAGAAGATGAACCCGTTCAGCCGTTTCTTCGCCGGAATGACCCTGCGCCCGCAGGGACTTACTCTGATAGCCGCCGGCTTTTTGCCGGTGTTCGCCATTGTAACGATGTTTCCCATCGTGGCGGCGATGATCCGGCATTTCGACAATGATCCGGCGGCCGCCAGCAAGGTGCCCCTGATGGTAACCGCGCCGGGGCTTACCGTGGCGGTGCTTTCGCCCTTTGCCGGGCTGATTGTCGACCGGTTCGGGCGACGGCGCCTGCTGCTTGTCAGCACGTTGTTGTACGGCGCCTTGGGCAGCGCGCCGTTCCTGCTTGACGACATCGACCAGATCTTTGCGACGCGCCTGCTGCTGGGGGCCTGTGAAGCGGGCATTCTCACCATCGTCAACACACTGATCGCAGATTATTGGGACGACACAGGGCGTAAAAACTGGCTGTTTGTGCAGGGTTTTGTCGGCACATTTTTCGGCTCTGCGGCCATGCTGGCATCCGGCCTGATCGCAGGCGTGCGATGGAACGGCGGCTTCCTGATCTATCTGGTCGCCTTTCCGATCTTTGCCGCCATGCTGGCATTTATTTATGAACCCCGGCCCAAGGATCAGCGCCCCGAAGCGGCCACGCCCACCCGCACGCCTTTCCCATGGATCGAGGCCATTGCGGTGGTGCTGGTCACCTTTTCCGCATCCGCCCTCTATTACCTGTTCATCGTCAACGGAAGCATCGCGTTTGCCGAAATCGGCGTGACGGATACTGCTGAACTTAGCCGCCTAACCTATATTCCCAGCCTGTTTGTCATGCTGGGTGCGGTGATCTTCCGTATTTTTGCCAAGCGGTCCAATGCGGTGCAGTTGACGGCCTTCCTGCTCTTTCTGGGAACCGGGCTGGTCGGCGTGGGGCTGTCCAAAAGCTTGCCCGCCATGATCCTTGCTGTCACCGTTCAGCAGATCGGCGCCGGTATGGCCGTGCCCACGCTCATCGCCTGGGCCCAGACGAAGTTTACCTTTGAACACCGTGGGCGCGGCATGGGCGCGTGGACCAGCGCCTTTTTCATGGGCCAGTTTGCTTCGGCCTGGGTCGCGAATAATCTGGCGCAGGCGGCAGGCTCCATGCGAGGCGGCTTCCTGATCGCAGGAATGGTCGCCGCGGCATCTTGCGGCGCGGTCATTCTGTGGGGGCTGCTGGGGCGCGGAAAAGCCCGCTTTGCTGTTTGAGGGGGCACCATGCAGCCCATGCCGTCATTCCATGGTGATCCTAGCCTCCCGGCGGCCGCCAAGCTGCCCGAGCAGGACCGCAGCAAGGCCAGCCAAGAACGCATGCTGGCCGCCACGCGCCGGCTGATCGCCCATCATGGCAGCGACGATTTCACGCTGAAGGATGTGGCCTTGGCCGGCAAGGTTTCGGTCGGCTCGATCTACCTGCGCTATCCCTCCAAGGACAGGCTGATCCGCACCGCGCTCAGCCTCGAGCTGGACAGGATTGCCGCGGAAGAGGTGCGAATGGTCCGGAGCGTTCTGAAAAAGGCGTATAATCTTGCCGAAGCCGTCGCGCTGTATATCGAGGGCTATGGGCATCTCCTGGCCACCAATGCCCTGATCCTGCGCACCGCGATGAACCGCGCCGAACATGACACGGAACTGTCCGTCATCGGCAAGGCGCGGGCGGAACAATCGGCTGTCGCGGCCATACAGATCTTCCTTGCCTTTCCCGAAGAGATTGGCGGGCAGCGCAAGCAAGCGAAGGCGGACGTCGCCTTCCGCCTGATCTTTGCGGCACTGGCGCGGGAATTCGGACTGGGGGCGACGCGCGATTCTGCCCGTTGGATCGATTGGGCCGCATTTCGGCAAGAACTGGCGCTCGCCTGTCTGGCCTATTTACAACACGCTCCCTGAGAATTTGCGTGGAGCGTTTTTGCGATCCCGAATTAAGAAATCATGTCTGTTTTTTGGAGAACTCTATGAAACTGGTGCGTTACGGGTCTGTCGGCGCAGAAAAGCCGGGTCTGGTCGATGCGCAGGGGCAGTTGCGCGATCTTTCCGCCCATCTTACCGATATCACGCCCGACTGGCTGGCGCCCGAACGTCTGACCGCGCTGGGCGCGATCGATGTCGAGGCGCTGCCCATCGTGGAAGGCACGGCGCGTTTGGGCGTGCCGCTTTCCGGCACGCGCCAGTTCATTGCCATCGGCCTCAATTATTCCGACCATGCCGAGGAAGCCGGGATGCCCATCCCGGCCGAACCGATCATGTTCACCAAGGCCGTCTCCTGCATCCAGGGGCCCGATGACGATGTGCGCCGCCCGCGCGGATCGAAAAAGATGGACTGGGAGGTCGAACTGGGCATCGTGATCGGCACCCGCGCGGCCTATGTCGACAAGGAGCGCGCGCTGGACCATGTGGCGGGCTATGTCGTGTGCGACGACCTGTCCGAGCGCGAATATCAGCTTGAACGCCTTGGTTCGTGGGACAAGGGCAAAGGCTGCGACACGTTTGGCCCCGTCGGCCCCTGGCTGGTCACGTGCGAAGAGGTGGGCAATGTGCAGAACCTAGGCATGTGGCTCGATGTGAACGGACAGCGCATGCAGACCGGCAGCACGGGCACCATGATCTTCGACTGCGCCACCATCGTCAGCTATGTCAGCCAGTTCATGGTACTGCTGCCGGGTGATATCATCACCACAGGCACCCCGCCGGGCGTGGGCATGGGCATGAAGCCGCCGGTGTTCCTGAAGGAAGGCGATGTAATCGAATTGGGCATCGAGAAGCTGGGCACGCAGCGCCACACCGTGCGCGCATGGAACGACGGGGTCTGATGGCCATGGACGGACGGCTGCGGGGCAGGACATGTATGGTCACAGGCGGGGCGCAGGGGATAGGCCGGGCAATCGCAGAGCGTTTTGCCGCCGAAGGGGCGCGGGTAATTGCAGCGGATCTGCGCTTTGACGATGCACCTCCGTCCGGATCGGGGCTTGAATGCCTGATGCTGGACGTGACCGACGAGGCCGCCGTGGCAAAGGCGGCGGCGGCATGGGGCGACGTGGACGTTCTGGTCAATTGCGTGGGGATGGTGGCGCATGGCACGATCCTTGATGGCGCGATGGCCGATTTCGACCGCAGCATGAGCGTCAATGTGCGTTCAATGGCCTTGATGATCCGGGCCTTCCTACCCGCGATGCTGGCGCGCGGCGATGGCTCGATCATCAATGTCGCCTCGGTGGTTTCCAGCGTGATGGCGGCGCCCAACCGCTTTGCCTATGGCACCAGCAAGGCGGCGGTGATCGGCCTGACCATGTCTGTCGCGCGCGATTTCATCGACCGGGGCATCCGTTGCAACGCGATCAGCCCCGGCACCGTCGAGTCACCTTCCCTGCACCAGCGTTTCGCGGCCACGGGTGACGCGCAGGCCGCGCGCGCCGCCTTCATCGCGCGCCAACCCATGGGGCGCATGGGGCAGGCCGAGGAAATCGCCGCCACTGCCGTCCTGCTGGCCGGCGACGAAGCGCGTTTCATGACCGGCAGCAATCTGGTGATCGATGGAGGCATGAGCCTGTGACGCAACCTGTTTCAGCGCCCCTTGCCATCCTGACCGGGGGCAGCTCCGGCATCGGGCAATATCTGGTCGGCGCCCTGGCGCGAGCGGGCTACGCGGTGGCCTTCAGCTATCGCTCCTCGCCCGACGATGCCCAGGTCGCGGTGGAGGCGCTGGAGGCCGAGGGGTTGGCCGCGCTTGCTTTGCCGTGCGACGTGGGCATCAAGGCGCAGGTGGAGGTCTTTGTGGCGCAGGCGGTGGCATGGGCGGGCGCAGCGCCCACGCTGTTGGTCAACAATGCGGGCATCCAGACATGGTCGCCCCTGCTCGATCTGGACGAAGAGCGTTGGGACGATGTGATCCGCACCAATCTCAAAGGCTGCTTTCTGCATACC
This sequence comes from Novosphingobium humi, assembly GCF_028607105.1. GTDB lineage: Bacteria > Pseudomonadota > Alphaproteobacteria > Sphingomonadales > Sphingomonadaceae > Novosphingobium > Novosphingobium humi. The sequence continues at coordinate 594,997 of NZ_CP117418.1, forward strand.
CAGATCGTGGGCCGTCTGATGGCCGAGGCCGGTCAGGGCGGCTCGATCATCAATATCGGTTCGGGCTGCAACAAGCTCGCCTTTCCCAATCTGGTCGATTACACCGCATCCAAGGGCGGGATCGAGCAGTTCACCAAGTCGGCGGCTTCGGAACTGGGCCGTTATGGCATCACGGTGAACTGCGTGGCCCCCGGCGCCATCGCCACAAGGCGCACGGCCGAGGAAGCGCCCGATTATGCCGCGACATGGGCGCCCATCACCCCGCTGGGCCGGGTGGGCACGCCGGAGGATCTGCTGGGCGCGGTGCTGTTCTTTGCCGGCGCCGGATCGCGCTTTGTCACCGGCCAGACCCTGTGGGTCGATGGCGGCGTCTTCACCCGCGCCGCGTGGCCCTATGCCCAGTGAGATCGACATCGTGACCAGCCAGACCCTGCTGCGCGACCTTGCCGCCATCGTCGGCAAACGCCATGTGCTAACACAGGACAGCGCAACCCGGCCCTATGCCACCGGCTATCGCTATGGAGCAGGGCCGGTGCTGGCCGTGGTGCGGCCCGCCAGCCCGCTGGAACAATTCCGTGTGTTCGCCGCCTGCGTCGCGGCCGATGTGATCGTGATCGCGCAGGCCGCCAACACGGGGCTTACCGGCGGATCAACCCCCGATGGGCTTTATGATCGCCCGGTTGTCATCATCAACACTATGCGGATCAAGGGCGTCCACCTGCTGGGCGCGGGCGAACAGGTGGTGTGCCTTGCAGGGGCCACCCTGTTTGAACTGGAACGCCTACTCAGCCCCATCGGGCGCGAGCCCCATTCGGTGATCGGTTCCTCCTGCATCGGCGCGTCAGTGATCGGGGGCGTGTGCAACAATTCGGGCGGAGCACTGATCCGGCGCGGCCCTGCCTATACCGAACTGGCGCTTTATGCCCGCGCCACGGCGGACGGGCGGGTGGATCTGGTCAACCATCTGGGCATTGATCTGGGCTCCGATGCCGAAGCGATGCTGAGTGCGGTAGCCAAGGGGTGGTTTGGCGCGGCGGCGGCCCCGGGCGTTGCCTCCACCCCCGATTATGCCGAGCGGGTGCGGGCGGTCGATGCCCCCTCGCCCGCCCGCTTCAACGCCGATGCCACGCGGCTGTTCGAGGCATCAGGCTGCGCGGGCAAGCTGATGGTGCTGGCGGTGCGGCTTGACACATTTCCCAAGGACCGGCGCACGGCCACTTTCTATATCGGCACGAATGATCCGGGGGAACTGGATGTGCTGCGGCGGCGGGCCTTGGGCGAATTGCGGCATTTGCCGGTGTCGGGCGAATATATCCACCGCGAGGCGTTCGATGTTGCGGCGCGCTATGGCAAGGATGTGTTCGTCGCCATCGAACGGTTCGGCACCGACCGTCTGCCGCTGTTCTTTGCGCTGAAGAACCGACTGGACCGGCTGGGGGCAGCGCTGCGCTGGCTGCCCGACCATTTTTCCGACCGGACGCTGCAGGCCGCGAGCAGACTGTTGCCGCAGCATCTGCCGCCGCGCATGCGTGCGTGGCGCGACCGGTTCGAACATCACCTGATCCTGAAAGTGGCCGATGAGGGGATCGAAGAGACGCGCGCCCTGCTCGCCTCCCTGTTCCCCAGCGCCGATGGCGATCTGTTCGAATGCACGCCGCTGGAGGCGAAAAAGGCGTTCCTCCACCGCTTTGCCGTGGCGGGCGCGGCCCTGCGCTATCGCGCCATCCATGCCCCGGCGGTGGGCGAGATCATCGCGCTCGACGTGGCGCTGCGCCGCAATGACCGCGACTGGCGCGAACAACTGCCCCCCGGCATCGGCGCCTGCATCGACAGGGCGCTCTATTACGGGCATTTCTTCTGCCACGTTTTCCATCAGGATTACGTGCTGAAGCCCGGCATCGACCCCGTCGCGCTGGAGCATCGCATGTGGCGCCTGCTGGACGAACGCGGCGCGCGCTATCCGGCGGAACACAATGTCGGGCATCTCTATCAGGCCGGGCCGGAACTGGCCGCCCATTATCGGACGCTGGACCCAGGCAATCGGCTGAACCCCGGCATCGGGCAAACCAGTCGCCAGCGGCACTGGGGCGATGGGGAAAGTTGTTGTTAGCGTGCCTGCTCAATCGCCGATCGTGCTGCGGGCGGCGCGTTCCAGCACCCAATCAGAAATGTCGTCAATGGTGGCCTTGCCGTTCTCGAACGGCCTGATGATGCCCTTGTTGATCATCGACACCAGACCATAAATCGACGTCCACAAGGTGATATTGCGCAGATCGGCTTCCTTGTCGCTGATATTGGGCAGGAATTGCCGGATAACCGCCACCCCCTTGGCGTGGCTGATTTCCTGATAGTGGTGCAATGCAGGATCGATCTGAGGACGGGTCAGTTCGCTCTCATACATCAGTTCGATCATATAGGGGTTTTCCAATGCGAAACGGACAAAGCGCGATGCCCCCGCCTTGATCATTTCCACCGGCGACAGCTCGGTTTCTTGAGGCTCGATGACCTGATTGAGCAACCGTTCAAAACCGTCAATCGCCACGGCCAGCAGGATCGCCCGCCGATCGGCGAAATGATGGTAGGCCGCGCCCGGCGATACGCTTGCCAACTGGGCCAGCGTGCGCATGGACAGCTCATGGTGGCCGTGCTTCTGCACGAAGTCCCGCCCCGCCTCGAACAGATCCCGTTTCAGATTTTCACGGTGATAGGGCTTCTTTTCCGCCATGACACATTCCCTGCGACAAGCCGGCTTCCTTAGCAGCAAATCGGATCAGGGCCAGCCGGAATTGGCCAGCCCCAACCCGCGCCCGCGCTCCCTCAGGGCAGCACGATGGTGGCCAAACGCTCGGCATGCACCGGCAAGGGTTGCAGATGCGGCGGGAAATAGGGCGAGCGCACCCGCGCCGCCACCTTGACATGGTGAATGCCGGGCAGCAGGCCGCCGGGCTTGGGCACAAATACGCTGGCATGTTCGCCCATCGCCCAGCGCACCGTGGTGGCATCGCGCATGGCGGCAAGGTCATACATCCGGCCGCCCACGATCAGGCTGGTGACCTCGTGGCTGAAGAATTCGCCATCGAGCGTGACATCGATACCGTCGAGCAAGGACAGACGCATGCCGCGGTAATTGGGCAGGCGCAGGCGGATTTCAACGCCGTCGCGCGCGCCTTCAGGTCCGTGATTGCGAAAACCGGTGCTTTGGATCAATTGGAATTCATACATGATCGTCATCCTGAAGGGAGTTAGGCGGGCACGGCGTCGCAGGCAGCCTCAAGCCGGCGCAGCAGCACATGCTGGCGGCGCACCTGGTCGATCGCCACCCAGGGTTCGCGCACGCCCTCATATTCGCTCGACAAATAGCCGGTGTATCCAATGCGCTTGAGCACCGGGATCACCTTTTCCCACGGGATGTTCTCGTCGTGGAGGTTATCATCGATGTGGTGGAACTTGGCCTGGATGAAGGCGATGTAGGGCGCGATGCCCACCAGTTCCTCGGGGTTCACTTTCATGCCGTTGATCAGCTTGGCATGGTCGCTGTCGCCTTCGGGCACCTCATGTACCCAGCTCTTCAGCGGCCGGTCCTGAAAGATTCCGGTGTCGATCAGCAAGGCGAAGTTCTTGGTGCCGGTGCGTTCGATGAAATCGATATAGCCATGGACGACCGGATGGTTGATCGGTGTTGGCGAATGGATTTCAGGACAGATCACGATGTCCAGCTTGTGCGCCAGATCCAGCACGCGCTCTACCGCGGGCGCCCAGATCGGGTCCGGCACCAGATCGGCGGAGATCACGCCGAATTTGGGCCGCAGAAACTTGAAGCCCAACTGATGCGCCAGCGTCAGATCGCGCACCAGCTCGGCCGCCCCCTCGTCCACCGACAGCGACTGGCCAAGGCGCAGCTTGGTGTCCACCCACGAGCACATGTTGGTCGGCTCCAGCCCGGTACGGTCCAGCAGGCCGAACCAGCGGTCCAGCCACGCCTTGTCCGGCGTGGGATAGCCCGTCACATGGGTTTCGCCCAGGATCTCGATACCCGTGGCGCCCGTGTCGGCAATATGATCAAAGCCTTCCTCGATCGACATGACGCTGCCGAAATCCTCGGTAAAGCTGTAAAGAGACACGCCGTATTTGAAGCGATCCTCCACCTGAAACTCTCCTTTTCTTCAATGGTTTGATATTCAACCCGCCTTGCGCGGGAAAATTTCCTTCGGCAGCCGCGCAGCCCAGAACAGGCACAGCGCCAACAGAGCGACCATCACGGCAAGCGCAGCGGCCTCGCCGCGTCCGTTTTCGGCGAATTGGAGATAGGCCGAACCCACCAAGGCAATGCCCAGCGCACCGCCCATTTGCTGGACAGTCTTGATGATACCACTGGCCGATCCGGCCTGCTGTCGTTCGACCCGCGCCACCGAAACCGCGCCCAAAGGCCCCGAAACCAGCCCCATGCCCACACCGGCCAGCAAGAGAACCGGAATGAGCAGCAGCGGCCGGACAGCGCCAAGAGCCATCCACCCCAGAATGCCCATGCAACCGGCGCTCATGATGAGAGCCCCCACGATCAGCACCAGGCGGCCATATTGCGGGAGAAACCGACGCACCAGAAAGGCCATGGCAAACATCACCCCGGCGCTGAAAGGCACGTGCAACACGCCGGTCTGCAAGGCAGAAAAACCCAGTTCGCGTTGCAGCGCATAGGCGAACACGAAAAGAAAGCCCGTGTTCGCCGCCGAAAAGCTCAACGAGATCAGGACGCCCAGACGAAAAGTATCGTTGGCAAACATGCCCGGCTCGATAACGGTGGCCTGTCGCTTGCGCTGACGGCGGCGTTGATGAATCAGCCCTGCCCCGGCCAAACCCAGTGCGGCCAGCCACCACACCGCCATCGCCGCATCAAAACCATGGCGCTTTTCCTGAATCATCGGAAAAAGGAAGGCGAACAAGCCCGCGCCAAACAGTGCCGTGCCGGCAATATCTATCCTGCGATCCGGGTGGCGCTCGGCACGAGGCAGCAAAACCATCCCCGCCAGCACCGCCAACAGCCCGATCGGCACATTCAGCAGGAACACCGCCCGCCATCCCAGCCCGAACAGGTTCAGCGCGATCAACACCCCGCCCAGCAAAGGCCCGACGATGGCCGACAGGCCTCCCACCACGCCAAACCACGCAATCCGCCCGATGCGCTCCACCGGATCATAGAGCAGCTGGATCATGGTCATCACCTGAGGCGCCATCATCGCGCCGGTCATGCCTTGCAGCGCGCGAGCGGCGATCAGATGATGCGGCGTTGAAGCAAGTCCGCAGAGCAGCGAGGATGCCGTAAACCCGCCCACGCCCAGCAGGAACATCCGCCGCCCGCCAAACAGATCGCCCAACCGTCCGCCCAGAATGAGCAGTACGGCAAAGCTGAGCGAATAGGCCGCGATCACCCATTGCGACTGAGCAGAATCGGCCCTGAGGTCATGTTCGATGGCCGGCAGCACCGTGTTGACGATGGTGAGGTCGATGATTTCCAGCGCCAGAGCCGTCAGCAGCGTAAAAAACGCCAGCGACTTCTGCCGCGCCGACAGTTCCGCCGCCGCCTCGCCATGGCGATGCAAGGATATCGACAGTGGGGCAGGCGCCACTGGGGTCTTCATGATGACAAACCTCAACCTTCGGGCAAATCGCGGGAGACGCCATAACCGACGCGCCCCGCAGTTCGGGCCAAGCTATGGATAGAGCGGCGCCCCTTAATCTAACCGTCGTTTAGATTAAGGGGCGGGCAATGTCAAATGCGCGCAAGCTGGGCCGGCAGGCGCAGCTTCTCCCTTGAACTACGGGGCCGAACCAGCCGCGTTTTGACGATGCGAAGGCCATCCCTCCCTCTTTGATCGCCAGACACAGTTTCGCCATTGACAGTGAAACGGATTTATTTAAACATTGTTTAGATAAATCCGGGAGAGAAATTATGGCTATCGATCCGGTCTGCATCGGCGTGATCGGTGCAGGCGACATCAGTGCGGTGTATCTGGGCGCCATCGCGCGCTCGTCGACCGTGACGCTGTGCAAGATCGCCACCCGCAACCGCGACAATGCTCTAGCCATCGCCGCGCCCTATGCCGCAACCGGGTGCAGCGTGGCGGAATTGCTGGCCGATGACGCGATCGAACTGGTCGTCAACCTGACCCCCGGCAGCGCGCATGAAGAGATCAACCGCGCCGCGATTGAGGCGGGTAAACATGTCTATTCCGAAAAGCCCTTCGCCCTGTCGCGCAGAGTGGCAGAGGAACTGGCCGAACGGGCCGAAGCGCGCGGCGTGATGATTGGATCGGCGCCCGACACGTTCTACGGCAGCGCACATCAGGCCGCGCGCCGCGCGCTGGATGGCGGCGCGATCGGCCAGCCTGTGTTCGGCACATCGCTGCTGGGCCTGCCGGGGCTGGAACATTTCCACCCCAACCCGGCCGCCTTCTATCAACCCGGTGGTGAGCCGCCCTTCGATGTCGGCCCCTACTACATTACGATGTGGCTGCATCTGCTGGGGCCCGTGCGCCGTGTGTTCGCCGCATCGGGCCGCGGGCAGGCGCAACGCACCATCCGGCGAGGCCCACTTGAGGGAACCTCCTTTGCCGTCGAGGTCGACACCACCTTCAACGCCACGCTGGAATTTGAAACCGGCTTCGTCAATCTGACCATGTCGCTCGATGTGGTGGCGCCGATCCAGCGGCCGGGCGAACTTTATGGCGCGCAGGGCATTCTCTCGCTGGCCGACCCGATCTTTTTCAGCGGCGAGCCGTCGCTGCTGCGCCCCGGCGAAGGACGCAGCCCCCTGCCCGGCCATGATCTGCCCTTTTCCCAACCCAATCGCCTGAATCACGCGGGCCAGCCCGTAGCCGATTACCGCGGCGTGGGGCTGACGGATCTGGCCCTTGCGCTGCGCCATGGTCGCCAATACCGAACCGCGCCCGACTTCATCGTCCATGCGGTCGAGGTGATGGAAGCCATCGCGCAATCGGCCCGCATCGGCCAAGCGATCACCATGCAGACCCGGTGCCGCCGCCCCGACCCAATCGATCCGGTGGCCGATGCCGATCTGATCGCGCTGACGCCTTCGCCCTTCGATCTGACCGATGGCGCACCACAGGCCAAGCCGCATCTGACCCCGCTGGACGCCGACGCGTCCTGATCGCCCCTCTTTTGATCCAACCGGAGATTCCTGATGCGCTATTGCACGCCCTTGCTGAGCAGCCTGTTGCTGACGGCCACCCTCGCCCCCGCTTATGCTCAGGAAGGTCCGCCCGACGGCTCCACTCCCGAACAAAAGGCCGCCATTGCCGACGATCCGGCCTATCAGCCGATGCATCTGACGCTGGCCAATCTGCCCAAGGGCGGAAAGGCCGTCTCGCTGTTCAATGGCCGCGATCTGGCGGGCTGGGACAGTTGGCTGGGCTATACCGTGCCCGCCACCACCTATGGCACGCCCAGCAGCAATCCCATCGGGCTCAACCATGATACCTATGGCGTCTTCAAGGTCGTGAAGGAAGACGGCGCCCCCGCGATCTATTCCAGCGGCAAGCTGTTCGGCGGCCTGATCACCAAACAGCCCTATCGCAATTACCATCTGCACCTGCAGTTCAAATGGGGTGCGGGCAACTGGATGCCCATGCCGCGCAACAATGGCGTACTTTACCATTCGCACGGCGGCTATGGCGCGTTTTTCGGCACATGGATGTCGGCGGTGGAATTTGAAATCGTGCCTCATTCGGTGGGCATGTTGCTGACCGTGGGCGATTCCAAGGGCACGCATTCCTTCACCACGGTGGACTGGCGCGTGGGGGCCAAGGTGGAGGTGGCGCATGATCCCGCCATCATCTATCCGGGCCGCCGCTATATGCCGGGGGGCAAGCTGGCGCCTGTGCAGTTCCCCGCCTATAATGTGGATGCAGGCACCGATGCCGAAAAGCCGTTGGGCCAATGGAACACGCTTGATCTCTATGTCTATGGCGACAAGTCGATCCATGTGGTGAACGGAGTGCCGGTGATGGCCGCCGCCGAACTGACCACCAAGGATGAAAAGACCGACAAGATGATTCCGCTGACGGCCGGGCGCATCCAGCTGCAATCGGAAGGCGCGGAAACCTATTTCCGCAACATCACCCTGCAACCCATCGACCATCTGCCCACGATCACGCGCAAGCCGTGATCTGAACGATCCGGTCGGCAAATAAAAACCGGCGGAGCCCAACAGGCCCCGCCGGTTTTATCTATTCATGCGGCGCTGGACTTTCCAACGCCGCCCGGTCTTTCATCGCCCCGCCTGAAGCGTGACCGGCCCGATCAGACCGGAACGACGCAAAGCCGCCGTGGGTTTGTAGGTGGGCACAGAGGTCCACGAAATCTTGTCCTTCACCGCAGGGTCAGCATCCGCGATCAGGCGGTTAACCCACAGATTCGCAATGCGGATCTCCAACCGGTTGGCTTTGCCCGGCCGGGTGAAGGCGCCCACCTCGACCGTATAGGGCGCCCGCCAGACCGAGCCTGCCGCTTTTCCGTTCACCGTCACCTCGGCAATTTCCCGCGCTTCGCCCAGATCGAGGGAAAGCGGTTGACCGGGGCGCCATCCTTTGGGCGGGGCAAAATCCGTGGAATAGGTGGCGATGCCTGAGAAATGGCGCACGCGCGGATCGGCATTCTGATCAAGCGGCGCCAGAGCTGCCATGTCGATTTGCGCGGGGGCGCCGCGTCCCGCTTCAAACCGGACGTTCCATCGGCCGTTTAATGCCGCCATCGCCCCCTTGGCGGCCGGAGCGAAGCGCCGCTCGGCGTTTTCGGCGGGGCGGCGGAACACCACATGCACCGCGTCGCCCGCCTTCAACTCCATCGGGACAATGGTTTGCCCTCCGGCAATCCGATAGGACACCTCCTCCACCGCGCCGGTTTCGGCATGCCACAGCTGCGGCGCCTTGCCCGAGACCGCGAAATGGGCCTCGAAGCGCTCGGTTTGCCCGGTGTGGTTGACCAGAAAATAGCTTTCGCCATCGGCAAGGTGACGGTGGGCAAAGGCTATGTCGGTGGCGCCCGCGGCCAGAAAATCCGGCGCAATGTCCAAATCCGCCAGCGCCTGGTCAATGTTGGTCGAGGCGATCACCCGCCCCTTGCCCACATGAACCGCCTCGCCTGTCCCGCCCGATTGGGGCCACAGTTTGCGTACCAGCGCGTCATATTCCGTCCGGTCGTCCATCAACCCCGGCGAGCTTTCCGGCGCCATCCCGATCACCGTCGCCCCGCCTTCGACCAGTTCGCCAATCCGGCGCAAGGTCGGCAATGTCATCCGGCGCGACGAGCCGCCCAGATATAGGGCACGATAGCGCGCGCCGCTGGGCGAGACCAAAGCATCCCCATTATTGGCCAGCACCGAGGCCAGCGCATCGACATTGAGGAAATCATAGGCGTAACGGCTCGGCGCGTCGGTCACGGGCCGCGTGCCGTACAGGCCCGAAAGAGGGGCTTCCTCGCCATAGAAATAGGCGACATCGGCCCAGTTGCGCCCCTGTTGCAGCATAAAGGCATTGCGCGAGAGGTAATCCACCCAGGGCTTGGCCAATTCGGCCCAGCTTTCGTTGCGGTTGAAGAATTGCCCAATCCCCGCCAGTGACAGGCCCGGCTTGCGATCCTCTACCGGCACATGCACAGAGGTGTGAACGACCGGCCGGTTGACGCCCAGCACGAATTCTTCATCGACGATATGTTTAAGATCGGAGGGTCCGAACGCCCAGGGCGCCATACCGGCCGTCATGGATTCCGCCGCAACGATGTTTTGACCATACAGATGCCCGACCGAGGCGGCCCCGCGAACATCGATCACATAGGAGGCCGCGGGGCCTTGCTTTGCCGGAAAGGCCCACATGGCCGCCATCGGATAATCGGCATAGCGGCGCATGGCCATGTCATCGCCAAAGCTCGACCGGTTGCCCTCGATCGCCTCGCCGTAGACTTTCAGGCCGTGGCGATGGGCCACATCGGCGATGGTGCCGTAATGCTCGCTGGCCATCAGGTCGGACAGGGTGCGGCGATAGTCGAAGAGGAAGCGCTCACTCTCCTCGCGCGTGCCGATCAGCGTTCCGGCCAGCGTCGGCAACCACGGCACCGGATCATAGCCGCGCAGGCGTTTGAACTGTTCGATCATGCGCGGCGTCCAGTTGGCCGCGCCGATCTCGATGGAATCGTTCAAAAGCGCCCGCACGCCCCGCGCGCCCATCATGCCCTCTCCTGCAGCATCGCGGTAATTTGCAAGGTAATGCTCAAGATAGCGGCGGACAGCATCGGCGTCATATTTGTCGACTTCCAATCCCGTGGCCTCTGCCGGAGCGGGATGGTTGGTCTTGCCCACCAGCGAGGAGCCAAAACGCAGGATTTTCCACGTGCCGTGCGGCGGGGCCCAATCGAGCGTGCCATCCGGCTTCATCCGGTCGGTCAGATCGATGGTGAGTTCTGCCGCCGGACCGGTGGCGCCGTCCTTCACCACCGGAAGCGCGTAATAGTCCGGGGCGATGGAAAAGCCCGCCTTGACCTCATAGCGATCGATCTTTGTTTCCACGCCGAAATCCAGCAATCCAATGGTGACCGGCGCGGAGATCAGGCGACCCATGCCCTTGCCGAACACATCGTCCATGGCCAGATCGCCGGCGTGCTCGTCGGGCGCCGGATTGCCGTTAGCGGCGGCATGGGCGGGCTTGATCTCCAGCCGGAAATAGCGGGCGGTGACCGGGTTGAAGGCCAGCGTGCTGGGCGTCGCTTCGAGCGGAATAGTGGCGACGTCGGCCCACATCTTGCCGTCGGCGCTCGATTGCAGGACCGGCGCCAACAGCGGGCCGATGAGGGGTATGGCTCCGCCCGGAATATGCAGTGTGACAGTGCGAACAGTGACCGGACGGCCAAAATCCAGCCTAAGTTCAGGCGCAGTCTTTGCGATCACCGGCCCAAGCCGGACGTTGACGACCAGCGCTCCCCTTTGATCTTTCGCGGCCACCAGCGCCTTGCCTTCGCCATCGGTCAATTGCGGTGCAGGCAATGGCTCAGCCAACCGGACCGGCACGGCCAAGACTTTAACATCGCGGTAGAACGCGGGTCCGGCCTTGGGCGCTTCGCCCGAAATCAGCTCCGTCACCTCGACCTGACTGCCCAGATCCTGAAAAGGCCCGGCAACCGATGGCGGCTGTTTGAGGTGAATGCTCTGGCGCCGACCGCCTTGAACAAGCGTCTCGCTCCAAACCAGTTTCTTGAGCCCATCTTCCGGCGCGACCCATGGCCCCCCGGATTCGGACCACCCGGGCGAGGAGGCAATGGCCAGTTCCAGCCCCAAACGCTCGGCCTCCGAAGCGGCAAAGCGGAAGGCGTCTTTCCATGGCGGGGTCATATAGACGAGGCGCTGCTCGACAATCTGCTGGGTATCCAGATCAATATCGAAATTCTGGACGCCGCCGATGCCCATGCGCTTCATCCACGCAAGGTCGGCCGCGATCCCTTCCTTGGTGATATTGCCGTTCATCCAATGCCACCATACCCGTGGGCGTGCCGAAGCGGGCGGGGTTCGAAACTCTTCCTCCATGCGATCAGCATCGTGAGCAGCCGGTTGCGGCGGCGCGGCGCGCCCATGGCCGCCCGCCACAAACATCGAAAACGCCGCAACGCCGCAAAGCAGGCGATACGTGGAGGATCTGGACAGTCGGGCCACGGATTTCTCCCAAGGACATGGAGACACAGAAAATGGGCCTGCCGCAGGATTTTCGGCAGGCCCAAAGACGGGGATTTCGATTTGTCTTAGAACGAGTAGTTCACACGCGCGCCAAACGTCCGGGGCGCCTGAAACTGATAGGCGTTGACGAATGGTGTGGGCGTGAAGTTGCGCTGGGCGCTGGCAAACACGGTCTTGTCGGTGAAATTTCGGACAAAAACGGCGATCTGCAACTTGCTGTTCTCGGGCTGATAGGTCAGGCTGAGATTGCCGGTAGCATAGCTCTTTTGCGCGGTATCAGCATCGTTGAACACATCGAAATAATAGGTCGAGCTGTATTTGCCGTCGATGCGGGGGGTGAGCGACCCTGACTTGCCCATGTCGAACCGGTATTCCAGCGAGGCCGAAACCGCTAGCCCCGGCGCATTGGGCAGGCGATGGCCGACCACATTGCGCGAGATGCCGTTGCCGGTGGCCGGGTCGGTGGTCAGGATCGCTTGAGTACCCGCGCCGAATTCAGTGTGCAGGTAGGTGCCGTTCAGTTCAAAACGAAGATCGCCCGCATTGAATACCGCCTGCGCCTCGGCGCCATAAATCGTGGCATTGCCCACGTTGAACACGCCGCTGCCGCTGGAAACCGCCGGGGTGGCCTGCGATGCCTGATACCCGCGATAGGTCTGATAGAATACGTCGCCGTTGAGCAGCAATTGCCCGTCCAGCAGCCGGTTCTTGGTGCCCAGTTCCCACGAGGTGATATTTTCGGCGCCATAGGGCACCGGCGGCGCGGAGCCGTTGGAATTGAAGCCGCCCGATTTATAGCCGGTCGAGAATTTGGCATAGACCATGTTGCGATTGGTCGGCGTCCAGTCGACACCCAGCAGCCAGGTCGGCTTGGACTGGGCAATCTTGCCTGCATCCGTGGCGGGATGGATCGGCGGCGTGCCCGAACAACCGATGATGCCATACAGGAACGGCGGAATACCCGCGATATCGCAGCGCAGCTGGGAATCGCCCGTTCGCTGCTTCTTGTCCCATGTATAGCGCGCGCCGGCGGTCAGGCGGATCGTTTCGGCCGGTTTGAAGCTGAATTGGCCAAAGACGGCGTCCGATTGCGTTTTCGTCAGATAATTGAAATGGACCAGATACTGACCGGCATAGGCGCCCGACAGGTTCTGGAAACCGGCCGAAAGCGGGCTGGTTTCATCAAAGTGGAAATAGCCCACCTGCGCCGACACCATGCGGTCCTGAGGCGTGGCGAGGCGAACCTCATGGTTCCATGTGGCGGGCTGCTCGCTCTGAATGAAAGTGGCAGGCGAGGAAGCCGAACCCGAGCCATCCAGCTTGTGCGCCCACTTCTGCTTATCATAGCCGCCCGCATAGGACAGAGTCGCGTCCAGCGGCAGGCCGTGCAGCGCAAATTCCCAGCGAATGCGATCACCGGTCAGGCGGTTGCTGGTCGGCGCATAGCTGGCAAAGCGCTTGGGATCGTAATTGGTCGGCACCACGGCGATGGTCGTATTAAAGGCCACATCGCCCACATTATCGATATCATCATGCTGATACTGGATCAGGCCTTCAAAATTCTCGAAAGGCTGAAACGCCAGCGTAGCGCGGCCCGAGAGCGTTGCATCATCATCGCCGCGCCCGCCGATCGAGAGCAATTCGCGATAGCCGTCATGGCGATGGGAAATCCCCGACAGCCGCAATTGCACTTTGTCGGACAAGGGCAGGTCGACCGCCGCGTCGACATTCATCTGCCGGTAATTGCCCGCCTCGATGGTGACGAAGCCGCCCAGTTGCCTGCCGGGGCGCGCGGTGATCAGGCTGACCAGGCCGCCGGTGGAATTACGGCCAAACAGCGTGCCTTGCGGTCCTTTGAGGACTTCGACGCGCTGAAGGTCATACATCGATGTGTTGATGCTGAAAGAGCGGTTGGTGAAAAACCCGTCGCGGGCAATCGGCACCGAAGGATCTCCGATTTCGGTGACGTCGGTCGAGGCGATGCCGCGCACCGCGATATAGCCTGCGCCATTGCGCGCGGTGAAATTGACGCTGGGGTCGACGCGCGAGAGATTGGCAACGCTGGTGACGCCCGCCGCGGTCAGTTCCGCGCCTCGGTAAACGGTGAGCGCGACCGGCGTCTTTTGCGCGCTGGATTCCACGCGATTGGCGGTGACGACAATGTCGGGCACGCCCTTGTCATCGCCCTTCACCTGCTTGCCCGGCGCAGTCTGCGCCAGCGCAGGCGAACAAACAGCAAGCGCCGTCGACGCCATTATAAAGTTGAAAATTTTACTCATTCCATTCCTCCCATTTTGCCGCTCATTTTCCGAGCGCGCTCCTCACAGGCCTTCGGGTACCGTATTGTTGGTCGGTCCGCATCTTATCTAAACGTCGTTTAATTATTATCTAAACACGTGTCAACTCGAAGCGTGGCAGGCCATGAAATTTTGATGGAGCTCGCCCATAAAGGCATGCCCGCCCCCTCCCAGCGAAATTCGACTGAAGCTGAAGTGTCAGGGCTTGGGGGTTTTCAGGTCGGCGCCGATCTTTTCCGGCAATTCGTCGGTGAGCGTATCGAGAGCGATAATCTTGAGCTGACGAACGCGGCCATCCTTGAGGCCCGCCGCGTTGGTGCTTAAGCCGGGATATGACGATCAAGGATTGCTCTGGAGTCCGGGCGTGCCAGCAGTTCGCTCATTAGAGTCGCGCTGGCGGACAGGGCGGTCGTCTGCTTGGCCTTGATCGGCACCTTTAACGAAGAGCCTTCGAAGCTGACCACCGTGACCAACGTAGGAGGCCGCCGCAGGGTGAGCACGCCCTTGACCGGATGAATGAAAGGCAACTCAGGCCAGTCCTAGCACGAAAGGTGCCTTTCCGGTTCGTCCTCAACCATGGTCATTATCGGCCCGCGCCGTACCGTTGCGAATCGCTCACGGCCCGAACACGACTTTTCCAAATCTACTGCTCAGATGGCCGGCCACCGACCCGACGTAATCTCGTTGTCGCCATGCGGTCGGGCTATGATAGGCGCCGACCGCCTTCCAGTAATCACCGGTCGATCGCAGGGCTGTCAGAAACACCCAGCGCGCCGCCTCGGCATTGAAACAGGGATCGAAGCGCAGCCAATGACGAACATGGGCTTCGGGGCGTCCGATCAACGTGGCGATGCGTGCTGCCCACCAGGTGTTGATCTGCATGGGACCAAGGTCATACGAGCCATTGCTGTTGGCGACCTCGGCGCCAATCCAGCCGGCCTCCTGATCGCGCAGTCCCCAGAGGGTCTTTTCGAGCCAGGGCTGGCCGAGGGATGCCTGATGGATACACGAGCCGATAAGGCGTTCTTCATCAGGGTCTTTTGCTTTCGCCTGCGCAGATGGCGGAAGGATCATCAGACTGCACATGACTGCACAAAGGGCAGGCCTAACTCTACGCATCATAACAGCCTCCCGGGTGTTTTCTCCGGCAGGACCTGATTGATCGGCGGAGCAAGCATCGGCAGCGATCCGTCGGTGAGCAGAACGAGAAGCGCCCTGCCCGCAATGATCTGCACGACGCTGCCATCGGTAATCACAGCGCGACTTTGAAGGCAGGTTCGCCCGGTGTGAATGAACAAGCCACGGCGCCCCTTGGTGCGGCACAGATTTTCGAAAGCCGCGACATGCTCTGGCTGCATCGTATCGACATAGCGCTTCGCCTGAATGAGCCAGATGCTACCGTCGATCACCACCTCCCCATCAACCCCTCCGTCGCCGGTAGAACGATGGTTTCGGGTCACCTTGTGACCGCACCGTTCGAAGCTCTCCATCAAGAGTTCCTCAAAGGCGAGAGTATCCATGGCTCTTAACCGGGCATACCGAAATTGCGGCGGCTGGAGCCGATCAGTTCCCCGCAACTGCCCGGCGATCACCCTCGCCTGCCGCCGCCGCCAGCGATGGTACACCACCCCCTTGAAGCGACGGAACGCGAAAGTCAGCAGAACAAGTAAGAGTGCTGAAATTCCAAAAAAAATGGAATCATATCCTTATCGTTCGGGACCTCGGGTGGGTTCGGGTTGAGGAACCGGTGCCGTCGTGGACCGGGATAGCTCCGCAGCCGTTGTATCGCGACCCACACGTGCACGATCAAGGATGCCTTCAAGAAAGCGGTCAAGCACCTGCACGACTCTGCGCGCGCCTTCGGCCAGATGTTCACCCCCACTACGTGGCGGGCGCTCACGGCGCTCGAGGTGCCGTGCCAGTGCGCGGTCGCGCCGCTCTACCCGCATGCGCTCCTGCTCGGCCTTCAAATGCGCCAGATGCGTTCCTTGGCGGCGCGAAAAGGCATCAATGCGATCAGCCTTCATTCGCCCCAGCCCTTCCGATGAAGATGTCTTCTCGCCCGACTGGCGCTCGAGTTTACTGACCAGCGCCTCGACGTTGCTGGTCCAAAGCCTTGCCCCGAACTGGGCTCGGGTAATGGCCGTGTAAAAATTCTGCGCGTTGACCAGAGGCGATTCAACTGGTGCCAATACGAAGACACGGGGATAGGTCTTGGACTGCGCTGAATACACGGTTTCGGCATAACCGTGGTCCCAAGTCTTGTGCTCGGACAAGTCCACCTGCTGGACGCGGCTATCCCGATCCCAGCGAATGGTCGCCAGCGCCCCTTCCAGTCTTTCCACCGTTCCCCGCTCGGCATTGCGAAGATCGAGCTCACGATTGACGAGGCGCCACTGGATACGATCGCCTGCCGCCAGATCGCGATTTTCAGGGTTGAACACATTGATGTGTCGCGCTCTGGCGGTCTGCGGATCCCAGCGTATCGTGCGGCCATTCTCGTCCACCAGACGCACAATCTGACGGCCATTGGTCTCCCGTCCCAATCCCACCACGCGGTAGTCGGCATGCCGGGCGACACCCAGACCCGCAATCTCGCGATCAAAGCGGAGCACCTGACCTGCCCGATAGAAGCGAGCCATATGCTTCTCGATATCGGTCATTCCCGCCGGCGCGAGGATGGAAAGCCGGCTGTCCTCGGCGGCCAGTCCGCTCTCGTTTTTGAGCGCCTCACGGATCTTGCTGTTGACGATCAGCCGCGTTGCATTGTCGAGGACGAGGATATTGGTGGCGGTTCGCGAATCCGGTTTGAGCCTGATCCAGGCATTGACGACCTGCTCGGCCATCTTTTCGTTGTCAGTAACGGTGCTGACACTGTCGAGCTTGGCCAAGGCCTCGGCAAAGTTCCCCGCCCGTGCCTGGGTAACAGCCGCTTTGATCGATTTGGTTTCCTGCCGCACCGCTTCGGTCAATTCAACCGTCGGCAGCCCCAAACGGCGCATCAGCCAGAAGGGTTTGCCCTGCTCGATCGCGCCCGTCTGTTTCTCATCACCCAAGAGGAGCAGTCGCGCGCCCGTGGTCCGGCTGATGTCCAGTAACCGCCGGGCCTGACGGTTCCCCAATTGTCCTGCCTCATCGAGCACCAGAACATGACGGTCGGTGATTCCCTGCCCGCCACGCGCGACAAAGCTCGCAACGGTATGAGACTGGATATTTGCCTTCGCGCCCAGTTCGGCGGCGGCCGATGATGTGGGGGCCAAAGCGATCAGAGTGGTCCCCGGTTCCGCGGCCTCCCCCAGCACTCTCACCAGCGTCGATTTGCCGGAACCGGCAACCCCGTGAATGGCGGTGATGCGATCCCGCGTCAGCGCCGTCTCGATAAGGGCGCGTTGCTGCTGCCCGTTAAGATTGGTTCCTTCAAGGACTGCCAGCAAGCGATCACTCGATGCAATCGGGCGGGCATCATCAAGCCCGAGCGCAATATGCTGGGTGAGCGCCAGTTCCTGCCGCCAGGATTGGCGAGAGGTACGCCCGCGGGTCAAGATCTTGTCGCCGGTCTGCTCATGGGTAGGCAGCAGCTTGCGCATCACCTCATGTTCTTCGACCCGGGAACGAATATCTTCCAGCCGGACTTCACCAACATGGGCGGCAAGACCGGTCCGCAGAATATCGCCCAGATTGTTGACCGCCTCGGTGATTTCCAATTGCCGCAGGCCGAACAGAGCCGCCCGAGACGCCTCCCGCTGCGTGGGTGGCAAATGCTTTCCCTCGCGCTCCTGGCTCGATACGGCAATAGCTCGAAGCGCTTCGAGACGATCCCCCGCCCGCTGATGCCATTGGGCGGTAAGTTCCTCCTCGCCAACCTTCGCCTTGGCCTTACGGGTGGCATAGAAGGAAGCGCGCTGTGCCTTCTGGCCCACCAGACCATGGTCGCGCGCATGCTCCTCGATCGCTTCCGCGCGCCGCGAGAATTGCTGGATCAGGTCGCCGGGCACACCGCGTATCTCGAACAATCCGGAGCGGGGATCGGTGTCGATTTCATAACCCTGCTCTCGCAGGCCGAACGCCAGAGCATTGCGATAGATCTGGCCCGCGACGCGCTGTTCGCCATACATAACCCGGCTTTCGAGGCTTGCCATGCGCTCCCCGCTTTCATGGTTGGTCATGTTGAGGAGCACGAGATGGGTATGGAGATGAGGGTCGAGTTCGCGGCTGCCATGCTCGGTGAAACGCGCGACCAGAATGCGCCCCGTCGTTTCGTAGAGGACCTTGCCTTCCTCCCGCCTTCGCAGTTGGGCCTGCTCTTCGAGATAGGAAATGGCCGCCGTGACCGCCCCCTCATGAGCCTCAAGCACACGGCTATCGCCAGCCACCAGCGCCATGATCGACACCGATTTGGGAGCGTTGACCGCGAAGTCCCAGCCGGGATGATGGTGGATGGTTCCATCAGAGCGATGACGCCCCAACTGCTGGTCATCAACCTTACCGGCCAGAAGTGTCCGCAGTACCTTGGCATCGACCGGACCAGACAGGCCAAGGTCGACGGCAAGCTTGCCGCCCCATTCCGAAGGCTCATTACCGCCCTTGGTGTAATAGTCTCCGACCGTATAGTAGCGGGCAATGTTGGCCGGTTGCCCATGAAGGC
Source organism: Novosphingobium humi (assembly GCF_028607105.1). GTDB lineage: Bacteria > Pseudomonadota > Alphaproteobacteria > Sphingomonadales > Sphingomonadaceae > Novosphingobium > Novosphingobium humi. The sequence goes on from NZ_CP117418.1 coordinate 613,673, forward strand.
GCTGAGGCTGGATCATGCTGGCCTCGCCGGTTCACGCGGTCCATCATCGCGGCCATGCTGGACAAGATCGGACTGTATCTGCCCCTGCTTGCCGGCGAGGATCGACCAGAGGACCCGCGCCGGCACCGGAAGTTCGGCACCCTCTTCGTTGAGCAATATGTCCTCCACCCGTTGGGGATCGACCTCAGCCGACAGAGGCTGAAACAGGTCCGACTGGGGTGGCGGTGGCGCGGGCTCTTTTGGGGGCTTCGGTGGTTTCCGGGTGGGCTTATCGGCAACGATAACGTCAGGAACCGACATCTGCGTCGCCTCTCTTTCCATCGCCTCGCGCACGCGCGCTTCGGCATGAGCCATGCGCACAAGCGTTCTGGCTTTGTCGATCTGGAAGGCTGGCTCGGTGCGTTCGGCGAAAGCTTCTCCCAGCGAGGGAATATCATTGAAGCGGCTGTTGAAACGAACCACGGGGAGGTTGCGGCCAAAGCGCAGGAAGCCGACCAGATTGGGCAGGTTGGTGACCTCGGTCGGCATGACGAGGGGCCGCGTCACCTGCATACGCGACAGGTTGACGCCATCGCGCATGTCATTGACGCCATAGGACATGCCTTCATTGGCCTCCACCTGTTCCACTTGCCCCAGATTTTCCGAAACATGTTTGGCCGTGGCCGTATCATTGGCCCGCAGCGCCACCCAGGTTGAGCAATAGCCGGTAATCGCAGCAGCATCCTGAATGCCATAGGTTGCCTCGAGCTGCGGATAGGACTGGAAACCCAGGATGCCGCATCCGCCATATTTGCGGGCGCGGGCAAGAAAGTCCGAAAGCGAAGGCAGTTTCTGCAACGTGGGCAGTTCGTCGATCACACAATAAAGGCGCCGATCGCGATCGGGCGTAAGGCTCATGATCGCGCTGATGGCGATATCGAGCCAGACCGTGATCAGGGGCCGCAGAGACGGAAGCTGGTCCGCTTTCACGGTGATGAAAAGCCAGCTTCCCTCATCGCCCTTCTCCACCCACTCGCGGATCGAGAAGCCATCCTCAGTATCGTCAAGGTAGCTGAAGCTGCGCATCACCGAGGCAAGTTCGGCCTGGATACCCGCCGAGGTGCGCTCCCCCTCGGTGCTGATGAAGGCGGCCGCATCCGTCCCCGTCACAAACGCGGCCAGATCCTTGAGTTTGGAACGCAGCAGTCGGTCGAGCAAAACCGATACATAGGTGTGCTTCTGGCGGGCGAGCTTGCGCATCACCGCGACCAGCGTACCTCGGGCCGCCTTCGCCCAGAACGGATCGCCATGCTTGTCGGGGATCGTCGATTCAGCGATCTGATCGTAATGATAGTCGCGCGGCACATCGACCCAGGGCGACCAATGGGCGGTGCGCCGGTCAAGCGGATTAAGCAGCATGTCCTGCCCCTGCCGATAGAATTTTTCGACGAAGGTGCCGGCGGTATCATAGACAATGGCCCGACGGCCCGATTTGCGGATGCCATCCAGCATACCCACGATCAGGTTGGTCTTGCCCGTTCCGGGGGCACCGCAAAGCAGGATATGTTCGGGCTCGAACGCTTCCGGAACCGGGACCGAGCCGATGATGAGCGGTCCCTTCTTCTGGCTCCAAAGCGCGCGCCGAACCTGTCGGATCGTGCCGAAGCGGGCGCCGCGCAGATATTCGTTGGAGCCCAGCCCCCTGCCCGTCCGGGTAAAATAGAACCATGCCCAGCCTAGCATGGCCAGCGCAAAGAGGCCTGAGATCGCCGTCCCATGGAGCAGATAGATCTCGAAATTATGGAGGGTCTTCTTCGCCAGACTGGAGGCGACCAGCCAATCGGCTGAGGTCCAGTAGACTCGTCCATCGGGCGTATGGAACTGCACGGGATCATTGGTGCCCTCCGCTGCATCGACCTTGATCCAGGCTTCGGCCAGCTTGACCAGAACGAAACGTTCATAGGCGCTGGACTTCTCAAGCGCGTACAAGATGGTGCCGATGATCCAGATCACCAGCCCCGCCAGAAGCGTCTGATAGAAGACCTGGGTTGTCATCCGAACATTGTGAACGATGGCCTGCCCTCCCCGTGTCCAGGAGCCGAGCGTGTCGTTGCGAAAGATGCTCATTGACCATCCTCCCCGCCCAGCAGACCGCGCTCGGCCAGGATGGTGCGGGCCTGTGCCATGCCTTGTTCGAGGCCTTTGGGGGACTGCTGACCAACCGATGTCGCGAGGATGGAAAGGATCTGGATCGAGGTGGCGAGGATTTCGTCCTGCGACGTGAAAACGTATCGCCGACGCTCATCGACTGCCTGTTCCAGCAACTGCCGAACCAGACCCGACAAAGAAAGATTGGCTCCGCGAGCACGGCGCATCAAGGCTGCGTGCAGCGGACCATCAAGACGGAAATTGATCTTGGGCACGGGGGAAGGCCTCCACATTGGGAGACCTTCGCAGGAGTCATGAAGCGCTACGGAAGATATAGGCGAGCAGTCTGCTTTTCAAGACAAGCTTGCCAGTATGTAGCTCGCGTCCCGGTCCACGCGGACTTCCGGCAAGAGGGTTCTTGCTGGAGAACCCCCTCCCGCACTTATCCGATGGCAATGGCGGCGATGGTACAGGTACGACACGAAAAATGATTTCCTTACAGCTGGTTGATCGCCTCCGACCAAACGCTTGTGTGCGCCGTACAACGCGGCACGGAAAATCCGTCCTACGCGGCGGACAGCTTCAACAGGCTGATTTCAATGCAGAAATCCCCTGCAGCACCCGTGCGTAGGGTCCATTACAACATACGCCCTTCGGGGCGTGCGTCCGACCTCCCGCATGGGCTTGTCCCATGCGCCTATACGACACGCGGAACGCGGGTAACTCATTGATTTCGGCAGGGATCATTGAGCGCCCCGAAGGTTCGGCAATGACCGGCTGGAAGCCGGTCGAGCCGGTCCCGTTCACCGCTGCCCATAAATCCCCGCGTGTCCTGGGGAATAGCCCCGGACACGCTCCCTCCGGCCCTCCAAGCCGGGATTTATGGAGTAACCGCGCCATGCCACGCGCTGACAGAATTGATCTGATGAATACCGACATTGCCGCCCTTCCTTTGCCCCTTAGGGGCGAGGTCATTCTTCGTGATACCGCCATTCCTGCACTGGGCCTGCGACTGCGTTGCTCCGGTGCACGAACATGGGTGCTGTTCGCAAAGCTCGCTGGACGGACCACTCGAGAGACGCTGGGCAATGCCTGTCATATACCCCTTGCCGCCGCTCGCCGTATGGCCGATCAGGCCGCAATCAACGCCCCCCTTCCCTCCCTTTCCGCGCCCCTTTTGGGGAGTGATGCGCGTATCAGTGAGTTATGGCCGCACTTCCTCGCGGTGGGCGAAGCGGGTCGATGGAAGCCCGGCACGATCCGCAATATGCGGTCGGTCGCCGATCAACATATCCTCCCCTCGCTGGGACGGACCAGAGTACGTGATCTGACCAACGAACAGGTGGCGCAATGGTACCTCGACGTTGCCGCCCGCAGCACCGCGATCCGCATGGCGCTGTCCACGCTATCGGGCTTGATGCTCTATGCGGAGGATCACGGCTTGCGTGAAGCCGGGTCTAATCCTTGTCGCGGCCTGTCGAAGAAATGGCGCGGGCAACGCGGCCATTTACTTCCCACCGCCACGATCCGGGCGCTGTGGGCAGCGCTGGATCAGCTGCAAACCCGAATGCCCGATGCCTGCGATGCGGTCCGTCTGCTGCTCCTGACAGGAGCAAGGCGAAGCGAGATCCTGTCCCTCGAATGGGACTGGATTGTCGGCGCGCGCGCGGTACTGAAGGACTCCAAGGAAGGGCCTCGCACGATTTGGCTCAATGCCCCTGCCCGCACCATTCTCGATGCCCGGATAGACAAAAGTTCAAGCCCATTCGTGTTCCCCGCACCAAAGGGAAATGGCCCGGTCAAGGTCATTGATCGGGCATGGGCGGCAATTCGAACCGAGGCTGGTATCGCCAGGCTGCGAGTGCATGACCTGCGCCACCACTTCGCATCCGTAGCCGTGTCCAACGGCATCGACCTCCACATTGTTGGGCAAGTGCTTGGGCACCACGAAATCGACAGCACATTGGGTTACGCCCATCTTGCGAGTGATGCCCTGATGAAGTCGGCCACCCGCGTTTCAAAGGTCATCGACCGGTCGATGCGATCCTCACCTGCGGTCCAAGGCAAACGCCGTCAGCCCACTGCGCGAGTATCGGGAGGGCGTCATGACTAACCTGCTTCTCTCGCTGACGGACGCCGTCTGCAAAAGCGCCCGCCCCAAAAATCGCGAATATACGTTGCGTGACACTCGCCAGCCCGGTCTGGCTTTGCGGGTCCAGCCTTGCGGTTCGCGAAGCTGGATCATGCGGTACAGGATCAACGGCAAACCGGTGCGGCACCTGCTCGGCACTTTCCCAGAAATGGGGGTCAAGGCCGCGCGGCAAATTGCCGCTGCGCTTCGTGCCCAAGATGCAGAAGCCCCGCCTATCCCTTCCACCGCGCCATTGTTCGAAGCCTTTCAGTTCGAGCATGAAAGGCGCTACGCAGCGTTCTACAAGCCGGAAGGGTTACGGGCCTATCGCTCCTATGTTCGATGCGAATTGCTGCCCGCTTTCGCCGGGAAACGGGTGGATGCGATCACCCGACAAGATGTTGTGCGGTGGTTCGAAAGCTACAGCGCCAGGAAACCGGGGGGAGCGAACCGGGCGCTTGGCATCCTCTCGCAAATCCTTCGCTGCGCCAAAACATGGGGGTATGTATCCAAGACGTGGCGCAATCCCGTAACCGAAATCAGAATGAACCGGCGAAGGCAGGTCGGCACTTTCCTGAGCGAGAGGCAATTGACCGAATTGGGGGCCGTCGTTAATTCCCGCATGGCCCAGGGCTGCAAAGCCTCAGCGGCTTTGCGGCTGCTGTCGCTGACGGGATGCCGGGTGAGCGAAGTTCTGTTGCTCGAATGGGGTGATGTGCTGCCGGATCGACTGCGCCTGCGGGACAGCAAAACCGGGCCACGCGACGTGCCATTAGGTGTGCCGGTCCGTCAGTTCCTCAAGGCCTACCGCAAGAGCTTGCCGCGTCTTTCCAAAGCCGCAAACGCGCCTGTGTTCCCGCTTCCCGGTCAATCCTACAATGCGATACGTTCAGTCTGGCATCGCGTGCGGAAAGCGGCAAACCTGCCGGACACTTTGCGTATCCATGACCTGCGGCACAGCTTTGCAAGCCATTCCATCATGGCAGGTGAAACCCTGTTTTCCACATCACGGCTGCTGGGGCATAGCAAGATACAGACGACGGCCCGCTATGCCCACCTGGCCGATACCGCTCTGCTCGACTGCGCCGAGAGGGTGGGTAGACTCATCCTTGCGCAGGCGGGCCCGCCCGCGCGGAGCCTTCCTGTTTCTTCCACGCAAAAAGCGCCCGAAGGCGCTCGAAGCGGCGGCGGGGAGTTGAGGAGACCGGGTACCGGGCCTTCTCAACTCCCCGCCGCATCATAGAGTAGGCAGCAAGGCTCGTGCTCCCTCTCCGGGGAAAGAAAGGGCGGCCCGCAGGCCGCCCGTGAGGGTCAGAGGAACTCGATCTCGTCGGCGACGATCTCGGTGTTGTAATAGGTGCGCCCGTCCTTCTCGTTGCGGGAGTAGCGGATCTCTCCGGTGACGATCAGCTTGTCGCCCTTCTTCTTGTGGTTGGCGATGGATTTGCCGAGGCCGTTGAAAGCCTTGATGGTGTGGAACTGGTCGTAGGTCTCGGTGTAGCCATCCTCGCCTTTGACGACCTGGCCGTCCTTGATGACGGGCCTGCTGGTGACGAGGGTGAAGCTGACGCCGCCCTTGCTGTCAGTGCCGAAGCGGCTGATGTCGGAAGTGATGCGGCCGGAAAGGAAAACCTTGTTCATGTGCTGTCTCCAGATCTTCCCGGTGAGCCATTCCCGCCGGGATGACCTGAAGCGCAGCCTGCGATTGAGGGGGCACCGCACCGAAGGCGCAGCCGCAGGGGAACCTCCATTTTGACGAGTGGTGCGGGCGCCGGTCGAAGGCCGGTAACACGGTCGGACAAATGGGGGTTGCGGCGCTCCCGCGCGGGCGTAGTGGTCATCTATCAACCGGCGGGATGGCTTACCGGGAAGGTCTGGAGATTGCTGAAACTAAGATTGATGGCCTGCCGCGATCGCATCCATTTCTAGGGCGAATTGCAGCGATCTGCTGCCGGTGTGTGCATTGAGGTAACATGATTGTCATGGCGTATCTTGCCGTCAAAAGGAGAAAATGACGGCCGTTGCGCTGGCTATCACGCGCACCAATGATGTCCTTCCTGCCTCCGTCCGACAGCGTCGATAATTCGATAGGGCGCAAGACCGTCAATCCGCACAGCTGGAGACCCGCAAAAACCGATGGCGTTTAGACGGTTATGGTGATTCATTGGTCTGAAACGATCATGGAGAGCCGTGGTGGAACCGAAGTCGCTTTTCAGTTTGGGCGAGCATCTCGAAGCCTTGAGCAAGGACGGCGATCCGCTGGAGGTTTTGCAGCAGGCGGTGGACTTCGAGTACTTCCGCGCCTGGCTTGTTGAGGGGCTGGGCTACGGTGATGGTACCAAGGGGGGCCGCCCGCCCTTCGATCCGGTGATGATGTTCAAGGCCCTGATCTTGCAGGCGCAGCACAACCTCTCGGATGCGCGCATGGAGTTCATGATCCGGGATCGGCTGAGTTGGTTGCGGTTTCTGGGGCTGTCGCTCGGGGACCGCACGCCTGATGAGAACACAATCCGGCATTTCCGCAACCGCCTGACCGAGACTGGAACGCTCAAGCGGGTGATGAAGGCCTTTGACTGGCAACTCCAGAAGAAGGGCTACATCCCGATGTCAGGGCAGATTGTGGATGCCTCGCTGGTCCCTGCGCCCAAGCAGCGAAACACAGAAGGTGAACGCGAGGCGATCAAGTCGGGGAAGAGCGCGAAGGAAATCTGGCCGAACGAGCCGAACAAGGCTGCGCAGAAAGACATCGATGCGCGCTGGACGCTCAAGATCGGGGGGAAAGTCCGGTATCGCGAGGATGGAACGCCTCTGCCTATGATTGCCCTGCCGGTCTTCGGCTACAAATCCCACATCAGCATCGACCGGCGTTTCGGCTTTATCCGGGAGATGGCGGTGACCTCGGCGTCGGCGGCTGATGGGCGTCTCCTCCGGCAGGTCGTCAGCACAGGGAACACCTGTTCCGAGGTCTGGGCCGATAGCGCCTATCGCTCAAAGCAGAACGAGAAGTGGTTGTCAGACCGAATGCTTACCTCCCGCATCCACCGGCGCAAACCCATGGGCAAGGCAATGTCGAGGGCAACCGCGCGGGCCAATGCTGCCAAATCCTCGATCCGCGCCCATATCGAACACGTCTTTGCTCATCAAAAGAACCGGTTCGGGTTGTTCATCCGCACCATCGGCCTAGCCCGCGCCGAAGCGAAACTCACCCTTTGCAACCTGGCCTACAATTTGAACAGACTGATCTTCCACGAGCGTCGAGAATGCATGGGGTGAATCTGCCTGAAATCCAAGGAAATCGGCGAAATTACCCTTCAGGATCGCCGACAAGGGCCAAAACGCTGCCGTTTCAGTGCCTGCCTGCTTCTCCATCATCTCATCGGCTCGATCACCCAGAAAAATAACCGGTTTTTGCGGGTCTCCAGCTTGTGATTGCATGAGACAGGCATGCAATGCCCAAGGTTGGGGACTCTCCGGAATGGCGGCTTCCAGACATGAAGACGGGATAGCCGCCATTCGAATGCCTCGGTCTCGGTTTCCAGGGTCGACCCTTTGCAGACGCTCGGGAGCCAATTTTTCGCTCCGGGGACCGGTCCGTCCGCTTTCTCATTTTTCAGAGCCACGGGAGGCTGACAAGAGGCCGACCTACTTCGGCTACCTGAATTGGATAGCTGTCTTTGCCTTGCACGAGTCACCAGCGGGGGATGCCGGGAACGTGGCCGCCGTTCACAAGCAAAAATCGATCATCGGAAGCTGTCTAACATTCAGCGCTTGGCGTGGCGCAGATGACTAGCGGCCTCTGACTCACCCGGCCCCGCGCACCATTTCAAGCAGACGATCAAAAAACTCAGGCAGCGCCTCGTCGGGATCCAGGGCGTCAGAGACGATCGGCGAAACACCGCGGCTCTCCAGCACTTCCTCCTGAACGACGTCCGGCCTGACCAAAAAGATGAACGATCCCGGCCGCCGCTTCGCGTAAGCCGTGCAGTCCCACGTACGCTTGAGCTTATAGAGGAGAAGGCGAAGGTTCAGATCTTTGAGACTGTATCCAACGAACAGGATTGTGCGGCCGAGTACGTCCGACCGAAGCTTCAGGTCGAGGGGCGATTCAAATTCCAGACGTTCGAAATAGTCCGATTCGGTCAGGACGAGCGAGTTGTCATCCGAAAAATCACCATGAAACTTGACGATATGGGTGTGGCCCGGCTTTGCATCCGCGATATCGACCACCGAAGCGATCTTCGAAACGTCGCATCCGCGTAGCCGGAATGCGCGCTCGAGGTTGGCATCGTAGTTCGTCGTGTAGACGAGGGGAAATCCGAGATCGACGATCTGGCTGTGGACCTTCGAGGCGAGCAGCTTCTCGTCGGTTACGTTCCAACTCCTGTCCATCCAGCTACGTAGGTCTCCGATACTCCCTTTCCGTAGCTTGTAGAATTCTGCCACCTGTAGGTAGTCGGCGCCCGGCCCGACCAGAATAGCAGGATCGAAATCCAGCTCTCCGGCCATGTGTTCGATCAACTCTCCCCATGACGGAAGACCGAGCGGCCGAGACAAGCCAGCCCCTACGAAAAGGATCACCCTGCGATCCCGAATCTCGCGTGCAAGCATATCAAGCATCGGTCTTCACCCGCAGATGATCCGCAAACGCGTTTAGGGCGATCCGGCGCATCGATATTTCGTTCTTTCCCTCTCCCATCTCCGCAAAGGTCAGCTCATGTCCATTCGGAATGAATACGCAGTCCCACTGAAAGGAGCGATCACCACGCGGCACCGACGCAACAGTTCCACGAATCTCGCCCTCGAAGTGATGGATCCGCCTACCGTCGCAGTAGCCGATCCAAGTTTTAGCTGTGAGGCCGCGCATCTCCCCATTGCCGAACAGTTCGCAGAACCGATCGGCCTCTAGCGAATCCCAGAACGGTTGCGTTAGCCCACCAGGAAAGCCGTTTAACGCATCGATATAGAGGCATGTCTGCTCGACAAAGAGTCTGTGGCCGATGCGTTCAAAGGCACGGAGTACCTTGTCTCGCACGATCGCTTTCACCTCCCGGGTCTGGATCTCATCAATCGCGACGCTGATCGGAATCACCTCGGCGCCGAGCGGCTCAAGAATTTTTCTGGCCTCATCGATCTTGTGCCCGTTCTTCGAAAGAAATCTAATTCGCATCCCGCCTTCCACTTCTTTACGTCAGCGTCTATCGCCATATCTTATGTTAGTCGACCTTCACGTACATCTTAGGGGAACGCTGGTCCGGGAGACCGTACTCTTCCTTGCGGAGCGCAACGCTGTTTCAATCCCTGAGGCCATTCTCGCCGATGCGCGATATGGCTGGCACGACTTCGCGACCTTTCTAAAGGCCTACGATCTCGTCACCTCTGTGGTGAAATCCGCCGCCGATCTAGAGGTGATCACAACCTCCTACCTTAAACGGTGCGCGGAGCTGGGCGGCGGCTATGTGGAATTTATGTTGTCGCCACCGGACCTCGCTCGCACGGGCGTTCCGTTTCCCGATCAGTTGAAGGCTCTCACCGCCGCAGCTGATCGGGCTGCCGAGGAGTGGGGCGTCCGTTCGCGCCTGATCGCTACTGCTGTTCGCCATCTCGGGCCAAGGGCCGCTGTCGAGGCAGCGCGTATGGCTACGTCAATTCAATCCGACATGCTGGTGGGTTTCGGGCTCACCGGCGACGAGCATCAGCATGAAGTGGGCGAGTTCGCCGAGGCGTTCAACATCGCGCGAGGTGAGGGCCTGCGCGCCACGGCCCACGCCGGCGAACATCGCCCCGCCGACACGATAATAGAGGCAATCGAGCTTCTTGGCCTCGACCGCGTTGGGCATGGCATCAGGGCCGTGGAGTCGCCAGACGTCATGAGGCAGCTAGCCGAAGCCCGGATGCCGCTCGAGGTTTGCCTCGGCAGCAACTTAGCCCTCGGGCTCTACCGATCAGTCGCGGAGCACCCCGTTGGGAGAATGGTCGATGCCGGCTGCGCCATTGTGCTCGGGACCGACGATCCGGGATTCTTCGGAACCGATCTAGCCAGAGAACACGCCCTCGCCCTTGAAGCCGACCCACGTCTAGGAATAGAAGCCGTATCGACGAACGCGATCGCGGCAGCTTTCTGCGATGAACACACCAAGAACTCACTCGCCCACATGCTCGATAGCCGCCTGCGCAGCAACCAAGATATCCTAGCCACCTAGACCTCCAACATGCGGCGATCGGTGAACCCGACGAGCGTAGCCACCCTGTTATTTGGCAGAACGAAGGTTTGCTCGGTTACCGTGAAACGCTCGGCCGCTGGAGTGTCGAACCAGCAAGACGCCTTTACTGAGACCGGCTTTCGGCTTTCCTGACCGCCGTTGAAGAGCGTCCTGAAGGTTGGACTTTCTGGTAGGAGATCTGATCGCGGGAACCAGCGATCCGGTACGATAGGCGGACGGCGGAACCAGCGCATCCCCTCCTGCGAATGGCAGACCAGCAAAGAGGGGAAGCGATTCGTACCAAGCGCCTTTATCGCTGTTGCCGTGATGCTTGTCTGAAACCTGTCGGCCAGAATCTTCACGGCTTCCAGGGTCAGCCGATCGAAATCGCCCGCGAGTGGCCTGAAAATGTATCCTGGAAGGAGCAAGTCGGAAGCGTAGGCGTCCGCCTGGAGTTCCGCGGTGGGAGGCGTCCGCCTTCCGTCGCTCGTCTGCCTCCCGATGTCTGCGCTGCGGCACTTCAGGCACAAACCCCGGTGCCGGTGCCAATGTCCGAGCTCATGCCCAATGGAGAAGCGCCGGCGCCGAAGCGTCGTCGCTGTGTCTACCGTGATGATCGCCCGCCCATCCTGCCCTACGATCCGTGCTTCGCAAGACTTCAGGGGGCGATACTTTACCTTCGCTCCCAGCGAGTGGGCGACGACCTCCACATCGATCTCTTCCGGTTCAGTGATTCCAAGCGCTTGGAGCGCGTGCTCTGCGGCATTGACTGTAGCGCTCATTCCGATTCGGACGCCCTGTCCCGTTCCAACTCCGCCAGATCCTCAAGCAGCCCTTCCTCCTCGTCATCGCCGCCCTCCACGGCGTTGCGCGCTGCTAGGGTCATCTTCACATCCGGATCATTCGCGGCGGCCCGGAGCTTCGCACGCATCCGGTCTGTATCGACATGAAGCGCGATCGGATTCCGACGCTCATTATCGATCTGCGCCCTGATCACGGCCAACCGGCTCTTTCGCAGCGCGAGTTCGGCACCATCGAGGCTTTTCAGCAGGGATTCTAACGCACCAGCATCCTCCTCAATATCGTCAGCGAAGATTTCGTCGATCATGAGGTCATCGATTAACGACATGCGATCCGCATCATTGCCGTTCATAGTCCCGATCCCTTCGGAAAGGCGCTTTGCAGCCGCCTCTTCAATTTCCTGCGCGCCGCAGCCAGACCCTTGGTGTCGGTGCCCAGCAACTCCTCCAACTCCTCACCCCTCATCTTGTCGCATATCCCCTCGACAAGGAGCTGGAGTTGCTCGTCATCTTCTATGATCTTGCCGATTTCGGCTAGCATCGGACCGTCGTCATGCGACGAGATGGCGAGCGCCTCGGGAGACGGCGCAGGGTCCATTAAATCGGGCGAGGTCACGCCGTCCGGTGGCGGTCGGACCTCCCGTAACCCGCTCTTAACCGCGTCGCGCTCACACGAAGCTAGGCTCTTGATTATGCCGGCGACCTCGCGAGCGAAACACGCATTCCGTCGAGCGTGGCGATCGCCGGACAGCAGGCGCGTCAACGCCTCCTGTCGCAGGTCGTCAGCGGGTATGCCGCAGCGTGCCGAGAACCAGCGGGCGGCCTGGAGTATGCGCGTAGCGTCGATCGCTGTGAGTTGGGGAATCATCGCCCGCACCTCATCTACCGACAGATATGCCGGTTCGTCATCATCGATCACTTCTGCATTCGTCTGCACCGACTCAGTCCCCCTTCAACGGCATAGGCGGGGCAACCTGAAAACTCGGACACGCAAAAAACATTGTCCGAATTCGCAGGCCGGTCCGCCTTTAGTCATTGGAAAACGGAGTCGCGGCGCTGGCAAGCCTGAAATGAGGAGCCGGCGCAAAATGGAGCTAAAGGCAGTGACGAAAAGCTGGAAATACGAACAGGCGGCGGACCACATCAAGAAAAAGATCAAGGATGTCGAGACCGTCTCCATCGTCGACTATCGGCGCGACATGTCGCTGGAGAGCATCCCGACGAATAAGGCCTATCGCGTCGATGGTGTCCATTTGTACGCGGATATCCTGAATCTTTCGGAGATGCTCAGCGTGACATCGGAGGAAGGCGTCACATGCCATCGCCGTACACTGCGCTTCCTCAATCTCCATTATCGCGCGGTGCATCGCATTCTCGACCGCTGCGACGCACGCCGGGTGGATTTCCACAATCAGCGGCTCCACTCCGTGCTGACGAAGCCCTATAACACGGAGACCGACGCCGAGGCCAAGCGCGTGCGTCGTTCGGTCGCGATGGCTCAATTGATCATCGACGTTTTGCAGGAAACCGGCGATGCGGACGAGAAGATTCCCGCCGCGAAGGTGCGCGTCGGCATTGATACCGGGACGGCGCTAGCGGTGAACAACGGCCGGCGGGGTGGACGTGAACCGCTGTTCCTAGGTGCGCCTGCCAATCACGCGGCCAAGATGTCCGGGGGTGGCACCAAGCCCGGTATCTTCCTTACCAACCAGGCCCGAGAGGCTATCGGTCTCGACAGCGTGAATAAGCCCGCCGTGACCCCACTCACCGCGGCGGAAATCGAGGATTGTGAGGAGAAGGCCGAGCTCGGCGTGTCGAAGGAAAAGATCGTGGAGGAATGGGAGGACGATCTTGAGGCGAACCCGATCGGTGCATTCGACTTCTCCCGCCATACGCCGCCGCTGCGCACCCTCGACATCACCAAATTGACGCCCGGCAACTCACGTCGGCAGGAGGCAGCTTCTGCTTACGCCGACATTGACGGGTTTACCGCCTTTGTCGCTGACCATATCGATGAGGAGGCGGAGGACGTGGTGCGCGTCTTTCATGTCATACGCGCGGAACTGGACCGCGTCCTCACCTGCGACTTCGACGGCCGACGCATCCGATTCATTGGGGACTGCCTGCACGGGCTGCTTTGCAACGGTACCGTCCAGGTCACCGATGAGGCCGAGACGATTAGCACGGCGACGCTGTGCGCTGGAGCCCTGCGGTCAAGCTTTGAGCTGTGCCTGGAGAAGCTGGGTGACGAAGGCATCGACACGACTGGTCTGGGACTGGCAATCGGTTTCGAGTTCGGCCCGATGACCGTCACCCGCCTCGGCATGCGTGGCGATCGGGTGCGCTGTTCGGTCAGCCGCGGCGTCTTGGCGTCCGAGCAGGAGCAGACCCGATGCTCCGGGGACGAGACCGCCATCGGGCCGTTGGCCTATGGCGCTGCGACCCAGGCGGTCCGTGACCTCTTCGGTTCCAAGCGCAAGGTCAGCGGGCTAGATTACAACGAGGCCGTGGAAGCCTTGTCCGAGAAAGGGGACGGAACAGCCAAGGCCGTCAAGGCCGCTGCGTTCGCAGCAGCGGCTCCGGCAATCGCGGCAGCTTCCGACCGCATCGTGCGCCCCTATGCGGAGAGCAGGTGACCGTCGTGGTGCTTGTCGATCCCATACTCCTTCTCGCCGACCGACTAACGGAATTCGGAGCGACCGAACTCCTGCGCGAGACTGGAATGATCCGTGTCTCCATCCCCGTTCCACTGAGCGATGGGCGCGAACCTGTCTTCATCCTAGACCTGTCGGTCTCTGGCACGTCCGCGTCAGTCCGCGAAAAGACGCCATCGCACCTACCTGCATTCTGTCCCGACCGTCACATCAACGAGGACGGGAGCTTCTGCCTGTATTGGCGGGCGGTCGATGGCATCGAGATCGACTGTGAGGGGGCGGCCCGCGCATGGCTGGAGACGCTGGTTCGCTTTCTCCAGCTCCAGTTTCGCGCGGCACGCCAGCGCCGCTGGCCTGACGGGAAGGCGCGTGCGCATGGCTTCGCGGTCGTCCACCAGCATCGTGCGGAAGCGGCTGCGGCCCGGCTGGGCGAGCCATTCGCGACAGATATGGCTGAAGGCGCCCTGACTGTCGTTAGGAAGGCGGGGAGTGCCGAGGGGACCGCCCTTAGAGTTACGAATGGACGCAAGCGCCTATTCGCCGTTTGGGAACGTAGCCGCCGCGCGGTGAACCAGCGCGGCCCTTGCCTTTGTCCGGCGGGTTCGGGTGCGCGTCCGATTGTACTGAAGTCCTGCGGTGATCATGCACTGGCGGCGGCAGATCTTGCGATGGAACTTAATGCGATGGCCGTCGCGGAGCAGCGTTTCTGGCAAGCTGTGAAGGGTTCACCCTGCTGCGGCTCGATGGACAACTGCCCTCTGGCTGAGACCTCGTGACACGAGGCAGCGAGATCTAATGGATGATATTGATTTTGGAGGTTTCACAGATGACGGGATTGAGTGACAGGTTCGGCCGGAATGGCATTATCGACGCGCTGCTCCGCCAGCCTCTCATCCGGCGCGACCGGGCCTTGGCAGAGAGGTTCGCGGATGTTGGGCGCCCCAAGGAGCTAGCCGTTGGGGAGGTCCTCGTCGAGCAAGGCGATTGGGCAAATGACCTCTTTTTCGTGCTTGCCGGTGAGTTCGAGGCTTTGGTCAACGGTCAACGGAAGCAGTTGCGCACGGCTGGCGAGGCGGTTGGCGAACTGGCAGGCCTCAGTCCGTCCCGATCACGGACGGCTACATTAAAGGCTACGAAGCCTAGCTTCGTTCTGGCCGTCGGCAACGCCGAACTCCAAGACATCGTCGGGTCCGACGTGGAGTTCTGGAAGGCGACCGCCGATGCTGTTGCGGACCAGTTGGATCATCGCAACCGCGAGGTGGGTGCCGTGAACGAACACCCTCGCATCTTCGTGATCTCCTCCAGCGAGGCCAGGGACGTGGCGCGAGCGGTACGGCAGAATCTCGATGCCGACGACATGCATGTATATCTCTGGGATCAGGGCACCTTCGCCATCTCCGATTATCCTGTCAGTTCTCTCGAGGATGCCATCGAACGGGCAGACTTCACCATTGCCGTGGCGCAGGCCGACGACGTTCTCGTCACGCGAAACGAGACCCACAAGGTGCCGCGCGACAATGTTCATTTCGAGTATGGTATATCAGTCGGGCGGATCGGCCGGGAGCGTTCGTTTCTTTTCGTCGAGGCCGACTCGAAGGTGAAGCTCGCCTCCGATCTCGCCGGCCTTACCACTCTGCGATACCAAGGCGCGGACAGGGAAAAGATGGAACGGACGGTGGCCAAGGCCTGCGATATCGCACGCGAGCGGATCGACTTCATCGGTGTCCGTTGCGACCGGAAAACACGTTGAAAGGATGTTTAGGCGATTCCCAACGCCCCAGATTGCTATTCTTCCCTGAGGTGCTGCAATAATTTTCTTATCGCTTAGCTATGCAGTATGTCGACATTGGCACTTGGTACCTTGGATTAGCGCGAAGCTAAAAATCGACGTCAACCCCTCAGCGGCAGCAATAGCCAAGAGACTTCTCCTAAGCCGACTGTTGCTAATGTCCCAACGATGGTCGATTATGGGCCCGGGTCATCCGTGAATGAACGGCAAGTTTCGATGGCACGATCCGGCCCTCGGAACGACAGCTATGGCGGCGCTTCAACCGGTAGGTTCCGACCAATTCAAGCCGTCAGGCATTTGGCACTCGAACGACCGCTTGTCTCGAAAGCGGCCATACATGGGGTTGCCCCGCAAATTGGATCACGCTCGGCAAATGCCCCCATTGCCATATCAGAACAATAGTCCTACTTTTGATTTATGCGCTGTTGAGCGGATATCAAAGAGGGGATGCATTGTGAATAAGATCCTTCGGGGCTTGCTGCTGGCCATGGCGACGGGCGCGCTCATTCCTGTCGCTCACGCTGAGGAATTGCCGGTCATCCGGAACCGGCAACTGCTGGTGGATGGCAAGCCTTACCTTGCCCTAGGCGGCGAATTGCACAATTCCAGCGCTTCCAACTCCGACTATATGCTGCCGGTATGGGACAAATTGAAAGCAATGCACGTCCGCACGGTGGTCAGCACGGTCAGCTGGGAGGATTTCGAACCGCAGGAAGGCCGCTACGATTACGCTCTGATCGATGCCCAGATTGCGCAGGCCCGAAAGCACAATTTGCGGCTGGTGCTGATCTGGTTCGGGGCGTTCAAGAATGCCAGCTCGACCTATGCGCCCACTTGGGTGCGCGCCAATCCAGCCCGTTTTCCCCGCGCCGTTGCGCAGGGACAGTTCGCAGAGGCCTTCACCTATCCCGGCGCCATGCCCAAGCCTGTGCTGTCGGTTTTCTCGCCCGAACTGCTGAATGCCGATCGCCGCGCCTTTGCTGCTTTCATGAAACATCTGGCGCAGGCCGATCCCGATCATCGCGTCATCATGATGCAGGTCAACAACGAAACCGGCATGTTGCATGACAGCCGGGACCGCTCACCGCTGGCCAATGCGGCATGGGGGCAGCAGGTACCCTCGCCTCTGCTGAAGTATCTCGCCGCTCATCGGCAGGATTTGCGTCCTGAACTGGCGGAATTGTGGGCGCGCCAGGGGCGCCGCAGCACCGGAACCTGGGCGCAGGTCTTTGGCACGGACTGGCAGGCTGAGGAGGTCTTTATGGCGTGGCATTTCGCCAGCTATATGGAGGCGTTGGCCGC
This sequence comes from Novosphingobium humi, assembly GCF_028607105.1. Classification (GTDB taxonomy): domain Bacteria; phylum Pseudomonadota; class Alphaproteobacteria; order Sphingomonadales; family Sphingomonadaceae; genus Novosphingobium; species Novosphingobium humi. Next base: position 630,676 of record NZ_CP117418.1, read on the forward strand.
AGAGGGCAAAAAGGCCCTGCCTCTGCCCATGTATGTCAATGGGTGGTTGGGGCCGCAGGAAGGGCAGCCGATCGCGGGGCAATATCCCAGTGGCGGCCCGGCCAAGCGGGTGCTGGACATATGGAAGGCTGCGGCCCCATCGCTCGACATGCTCTCGCCCGATATTTATGTGCCGGATGCCAAGGAACCGTTGGCCGATTATGACCACGCGGGCAATCCACTCTTTGTGCCCGAGGCGCAATTCCGCACCGGCAATCTGTTCTGGGCCTTGGGCCAGCATGGCGCGCTGGGCTATTCCATCTTTGGTATCGAGGATGGCAAGCCCGATAGCCAGTTGGCGCAGGCCTATGCACTGCTTGCAAATATGGATGGCGTCATTACGCGGGCACAGGCGGAAAAGCGTATCGCCGGTATCCTGATCGACGATGGCAAACCGGCCGAAATCCATTTAGGCGGCTATACGATCAAGGTGCGCGAAACGCAGGTGCTGCTCAAGCAAATGTTGCTGGATGCTGGCCTTCAGGCACCCCCTACGCCCGCACCTTTGCCCAGCGAGACCGAGCATGGCCAGCCAGCGCCGGGGGATGGCCGTCCGTTCGGCCTTGTCATCGATGAGGGCAATGGCAGCTTTCTGGTTATAGGCCGGGGCTTCACTGTAGATTTTGCCGACAAGGCGGGACTTGCCGAAATCGACAGGGTAGAAGAAGGCCGCTTCGACGAACAGGGCTGGAAGGTGGGGCGCGTCATCAACGGGGACGAACGCCTAACCATTATTCCCATGGATCGAATCGGTCTGGTCCGTATCCGTCTGTTGCGAAGGGCAGGATGAATTTTGGGTTTTCAGTCAACGTCTGACTTTTGCAAACCAGCGCAGTGGCATCAACGCGACGATGCCACTGCAACGCCCTTGTATTGCCCACCTTTCGGACATCAGAGCAGGTGTCGACATCTGTGAGCAAGCCAACTGTAACATGGAAACGAACGACTACTTTTTGACCGATTGTGTTGAAAAACTCCGCCAACGGCGCGAACGAAGGCCGGATTGGCAGTAAAATTACCCAAATGCGCCAACGAGAGGCGTCACGTGTGGCATTTTTCCCTACAGAAGGATCAATTGTTTCGCGCCGAAGGACGCATCCTACTTACCTAGGACTTTTTCAACACAATCTGACCTACTGCTGCCATTCGGTAACTTGAGCGCGAACGGCAGTTTTGTCGAAGGGTTTCGGGCGCCGGCAGGCGTACGAAAGTCTTACAAGTACGACCCGCGGTGAGGCTCGCCCTGGTCTATGGGAAAAAGGGCTTTGGTGTGGCTTGGTTTGGCTGAAGCAAGCCTGCCGCCCAGCCTTTGTTGGGCGGAATAGCGTGGAAGTCAGATGGCCTTTTTGCTCGATGCGCCGCTGATCCTGCTGGCAATGAGCCCAATTTTGTCTGTGGTGGCGGTGTTGGCACACCTACTCCCATGGGCCGGAGCGCAGTGTTCACGGCCATTATGCAGGGTAAGCCATGCCGGATCATGGCATACTCTCCCGGGCAGGTGGTGCCGATGACGGCGGTGCGCGCGGTTGGCACCAGCGGGCGAAGGTTTCGATAATGGTCATATGCCCGCCGCAACATGGGCATGGCGGGCGATGGTCGGGCGGTTCGTCGGGTTCGGGTTCGTCGACCGACGCGGCCACGCCCAGCAGCCTGCGGGCGAGTTCCATGGCCTCCTTGTGCGTCGAACTGGCGAGCAGGCCGTAATGCCGGATGCGGTGGAAGCCGCGTGGCAGGACGTGGATCAGGAAGCGGCGGATGAACTCGTCGGAGGCCAGCGTCATGACCTGCTGGCGTTCGGCCCCGTTTCGGCGATAATCCTTATACCGGAAGGTCACGCCGGTCTCGTCGAAGGCGATGAGGCGCCGGTTCGAGATGGCAACGCGATGGGTGTAGCGCGAGAGATAGGCCAGCACCGCCTGCGGCCCGGCAAAGGGCGGCTTGGCATAGGCCACCCAGCGCTTCTTCCTGATCGGCGATAGATGCCGCAGGAAGGCCTTGCGCGTGGCCAGACCTGCCAAGGTGCTGAAGAAGGACAGCTTTCCGGCATCGAACAACGCCAGCAAGCGGGTGAGGAACAGCCGGCGGAACAGCGCGCCCAGCACACGCACCGGCAGCAGGAAGGCGGGGAGCGAAGAGATCCAGCGCGTGCCGTCCAGCACGATGCCGCCGCCGGGCACGATCATGTGCACATGCGGGTGGTGGGTCAGTGCCGATCCCCACGTGTGCAGCACGGCGGTGATGCCGATGCGCGCGCCCAGGTACTTGGGATCGGCGGCGATGGTCAGCATCGTGTCCGCGGCGGCGCGGAACAGCAGGTCATAGACCACCGCCTTGTTCTGCCAGGCAATGTCGGCGATCTCGGCAGGCACGGTAAACACCACGTGGAAGTAGCCGACCGGCAACAGATCGGCCTCACGCGCGGCCAGCCATGTGCGTGCGGCAGCGCCCTGACATTTGGGACAGTGTCGGTTGCGACATGAGTTGTAGGCGATCCGCCAGTGCCCGCAGTCGTCGCAGGCCTCGACGTGACCGCCCAGCGCGGCGGTGCGGCAATTCTCGATGGCCGTCATGACCTTGAGCTGGCCGAGGTTCAGATGCCCGGCATGGGCTGCGCGATATGCAGGCCCAGCGCTACGGAAGATATCGGCGACCTCGAGCGAGGCGCGCACCGGCTCAGCCGGGAGGAGCCACCTGCGCCTCGAGCAGCGTCGTCAACTTGTCCAGCGGACTGATGACCGCGCGCACCGTTCGGGTTGCGACCGTGGTGTAGAAAGCGGTGGTCTCGAGGTTCGCATGCCCGAGCAGCGCCTGGATGATCCGAATATCGACGCCGTCTTCCAGCAGATGCGTGGCGAAGCTGTGCCGCAGAGTGTGTGGGCCGACGCGCTTTTTGATACCCGCAGCCTCGGCAGCATCGACAACGATCCGATGGAGCTGCCTGGTACTAAGCGGCTTGAGATAGTGCATGCCCGGGAACAGCCAGCCATCGGCGTGCATGACGCCTTGCTTGCGGCCCACCGTCCACCACTCGCGCAAAAGGGCAAGAAGGTCAGCGGGCAGGAGCGCGTTGCGATAGCGCCCGCCTTTGCCGCGCTCCACGCGCAGGAGCATGCGCTTGCTGTCGACATCGCGAACCTTCAGCATCGTCACTTCGGCAGCGCGCAAGCCAGCGCCATAGGCAACCGACAGGGCAGCCTTGTGCTTCAGGCAGTTGGTCGCGCCGAGTAAGAGCGCAACCTCGTCGCGGCTGAGGACAACGGGCAATGCGCGAGGGTTCTTGACCGTGTAGAGCTTGCGGGACAGATCCGGGCGATCAATGGTGTGGGTGAAAAAGAAGCGTAGCGCAGACACGATGCTGTTCATGGTCGGGATCCCGATGCCGGCCTCGCGCTGTTCGACCTGGAATTGCCGGAGTTCTTCTACCGTCGCAGTATCGGGGGGACGCCCAAGATATGTGGCGAACCTCGCGACATGCCGCACGTAATCGAACTGGGTCTTCCGCGTGAACCGGCGCATGTTCATGTCTTCGATCATGCGCTGACGCAGCGAAGTGACGGGAGCATCAGACAAAACATTGGTCATGGTACGACTCCTTGGTTGAAAGGAGCCGCAATCGTCTGCCTACCTGGCCCACACCTCAACTTAGACCCAGACCGCCGATCACTGGCCTGACCTCAAGGAAAGCACCACTCCCGCGCCAGCGGGTTCGTACTTGTCCTGTTCCAAGTCGCAGCAAATGGCGATCTTAGGTAAGACTGTATGTCCGTCTCGACGTGCCAGCATCCCCTGGGTGTCATCCTTGTTTTAGTATAGCACAGGCGGTCACCGTCCGCGTCAGGCCGCCAGCCTGAATTCCGGACTGATCTCCTGCATTTCAGCCTCACTCGCAGCGGCAAGGCCCATCTCGTCGATCCAGTTATCGATCCAGCGATGTTTGTCCTTTGACCATGAATCGAGAGCAGGACGCCGCTGTGCGACCGCGCGGACAAGGGTCATTTCCTCCACGGTCGCGCGCAAAACTGCAGGTATTCGAAAATGCTGCAGTTGTTCGCGCACGAGCTTCTCGTCTGCGCTGAGGTTTGCAAGGATCGCGCGCCCGAGGCCGGGCGCTTCATCGAGCGCTTCACCCCGGGCGCCGATCAGGGTCGAAAGGATAGCCTGTAGCCCAGTGGTGACATATGCCGCTGGGATGACCGGTTCGCCCTCAAGGCGCCGATTGTGCCATGCCAAGAGAACACGGCACATCGTCCGGAAGATATCGAGATAGTTCGCGAGTCCCCCCAAGTTCCCGCGCCTCGCATGGCGATAGAGGCGCCTATCGATGTGACGCTGGACAAACCCCCAGATCGCTTCGCGAAGCTCGAGCAGCGACCCTCCGCTGGAGCCTAACTGCCAATGCTCGGGGATATCGCCCGAAAACGGGTCGCGCGCGCGCCAATGGGGCTTGCCGGCACCTCCCCCAGATGGCGCACCATCGATGAACCGCATAGTCGCGGTGTTCATGAAGTCGATGGCCGCGTCTATGCCATCCAGCGCGTCGACATACTCTATCAGGCCATCGCCACTGTCCATCGCCCGTTGATAGCGGTTCCCGGCCGCGTTGCCCGCAGCGCGCTCTCGCAGAAGCCGGGAGAGTTGCTGCACTGAGCAGTATCCGCTGGAAACTTCTCGGCCGTCGATAACCGCATGCAATCGACCTATGGCCGGGCCGTCGAATTTACTCCAGTCGTCATCGTCCAGAGAGATGGCGAAATCCGCTCTGGGGCCCGAGATTTTCCAGGAGAACGTCGGGAGGACCTCGTTTCGCTTGAAGATGCGAAGCACGGCATCTTGGGCGTCATCCGGGATCGAGACATTTGCCAGCAGGGTTCCTTGATTATCGAGGATCAGCGAGTCCAGGCGCAGACGGCCCGCCGCGGACTCCGCCGCTGGTTCCTCGATCGGCGCAGGCTTGAAATCCTCAGGCGGAATGGATTCGAACTTCAGGCCGTCCTGTTTCAGAGCGCGTGCAAAGGTCTGCTTGGTAGCAAACCAGAGGCAGGCCTCGCTGTTTCCGCCGGAAAGTGCGGCATGAGACATGTTCGCACTCCCGGCGAGCCAGTACGTGCAGTCCGGTGTCTCGAATGCCAGTGCCTTTGCGTGGACATTGCGGCCAGCCTTGTGAGGGGTCGCGGTCAGCAACTCCATGCTTCCGAGAGTCTCACTGAGACGCAAGAAGCGTTCGATCGGCAGATTACTGTAACCCGACTGGCTGATGATCTTGATAGGTGCATCGGGCCAGCGTTCGCGAACCCGCTGCACAGCGCGCAGGTTTAGATCGAAGAAGGGCGCCATGAGCGTTACCCCCTTCACCTCTACCCCGTCGAGCCGGGAAAGAATCATGGGCCAGATCGGCCCGTCATGACTGGACAGGAAGTCGATTTCGGAGGCATCCGCGCCAGATGCATCCCCAAGCCATGGGTACAGGACGCGCGCGTGACCGAAGATCTCACGCCTCAGCCAAGGTTCCACCGGGCCGGCATCCCGGGAATACCGTTCGAACTCGCGGAACAGCGTTGCGATGAGGTGGCTTGCCGGGTGCCGGTCAGTGGCATCGCCACCGGCAAGAGTCGAGATCAGCTCGAAGTTGTGCCCGGTCCCGGCAGGTGTGCAGTTGTTGCTGCCGACAGAAGCGATCGCTCCCTTGTCACCGATCGCGAGATAGAGCTTGGGATGAAAGACCCCGCTCTCGCGCCTGACGGGTATCACGAAGTAGTCCCGGTCGAACCCCGCACCCTGCCTGCCATCGGCCAAGATCTGCTGGTATCTCTCTCTATCGACGAAGACGGTGACCATCGCACCTTCAAAAGCGGATGTCGGAAGCACCCGTCGCTCGAAAAAGAGGGGATCGAACTCGTAGGTGGCAACGAACGCGAACTTGCCTCTGGTTCCCTTCAGAAAATCCAGAAAGTCGACAGTCATGATCGTGCATTCTCTAGGAAGGTCTTGAGCAGTCCGCGCCCTTCGGCCGTCAGGATCAAGCCCTCCTCGGCATCATTCACGATCAGCCTGAGGTCGCGAAGCACCCGCATGGCGCTGCCGAACCGCGGATTGCCGGCCCCGATATTGTCAAGAACGAGATCCATTCCAACGATCATCACTCCGTCAACGCGAAACAGGGGCGGGCTGCCACCATACCCCTTTTCGTAGCTCATGGTCTCGTGCTGGCGAACAACGAACCGTGTCATCACCCGTGCGACGACGTCACGCAAAGGCCTCGTCCACCAGTTACTGCCAAGCTCCATGACGAGCGCCTGAGCAAGCGTCGGCATCGAAATATCCGAAAGCGGCTGATAGGCCTTTGCCCGGTTCCATCCCTGGTATGCCTCTGCCACGGTGTGTTCAAAGCGAAGCACCAAGGCCAGCAGCAGGAGAATTGAGAGTGCCGGCCCGATCGTCCCTGACACGAGCCCATCGTCGACCAAGCCCGCGCGAATACTTCGTTCGATCAGAGTATCACCGAACATCATTTTACCACCTGTCGATGACCGTGAACGCCAAGATTCAGCATCGATCCCGATCAGGGCGAGAGCATCGATCGGGGTCAGTTCCATGAACCGGACATCACTTTCAAACCTGAAGTATTCGGCAAGCCCGGTGTTTGCTTCGTCGCTGTTGAAGGCTTCGAGCACGTCAGATATAGATCGCCCCGCCGGGTGATACCGAAGCGACCGAACGAGACCCGACAGCAACGCTTCGAGCGCTGTGGTCAGGTAGTTGTGAAAATGGAAGATGCGCCATCGCTGGGCAATGTCGGCAAGTGGGCCGGGCACCTCGACAGAGCTTGCGTTATCGTTCTCATCAAAAACCACGCCATAGAACGTCAGATCGTCGAACGTCCGGGCATCGAGATCCCTACCCGCAACTCGCGTCGTATCCACGGCCCACAGCAGGAGCAGCAGGCTCATGCGTCGGCGATGATGCGAATTGTTTTCATCCTCGAGATCTGTTGCGAAGAACAGATCGCGCAGCGGCCGAAGATCGCAGTCGTCAGCCGACATCAGTTCACACAGGCCCGCTGCGGCACCAAATTCCTTCAGCACATCGAGAGGAACCGCAGAGTCCTCCGGTTTCAGATGAACGAAGCGGGTATTGGCGACAGCCCGACCAAAGGCCTCCGCAAGCCGCCGCCCCTTGCCGGACAGTCTTCCGGACCGCAGAGTTCCGGCCTCTTCCCCTTCCTCTCCCTGCTCGCCCACCTCGCCATCTTCGAATAGGCCAAGGTTCACCAAAGACCCCTTGTATGGCGCGAACCCGCTGGCGTTGTCGGCCAAGTGACTCCAGGATCGCAAGTCTAGGGATTCGCCGCTTGGGCTCCGAGCGAAATGGATCGCCTCGGTAGAGCCCTGGAGCGCGCCTCCATCGCAGGTTCGACCCTCATGATGAAGCACGGCGCCGAGTGTCATAGCCCGTTCGTCCAGCAACACCATCTGCATCGCACCGGCCAGTGTGCCCGCCTTTCCAAGACGTCCATAAGTACGCTCAAATGCCCAGGGGTAGAACGAATAGTAACGTGCGCGCGGCGTCACGGACGTAATGCAGTGCATCAGCTCGGCGGCTAGTCGCGCGCCGACCCTGAGCGTCATTCCTAGCGGATCGTCGATACCAGAAGCCGGAAGCTCTGTGTTCCAGCCCAGCAACCCGATGCCTTCGGGAGATTTTTCCAGGTTCAACAAATCGTCTGCCCCTCGCCGAACACCAACTCATTCTAGAAACGTCATAACTTTCGGTAAAGAGCCGACCTGCGCATCATAGCCACTTGCAATTGGTGACTGCCAAATATCGGTCTTGGCCCTCGTGCAACGCCGCTTCATTATCCCGGAGATCTGCATCGCACCAGACCGCTTGCTGCGGCCACAGCGGCCACGCTCTGTTCGCGGCGGGCGATGGCGGGTTCCGACAGAAGTTACCATTCCGAAACTAGCCAGCAAACGGCGGGACTTGGTCGATTGTGTTGAAAAACTCCTCGTTGGCCGATCACACGGCCCAGCGCCGAAATATCGCTACCATAAGTGGCCACCAGTTGAAGTTTAGTAACTCATTCAGATGCATCTGCGGACTTATGTTACGCAGCATCGCTGCCGGTTGGCCGCTTAAGGAGTTTTTCAACACAATCGGTCGGGGGTTGCCGGTTCCAGCGCCATTGGGACTGGCGCCGGGACCGCGGCCAGGCGCAAGCATCGCCATCGACTGTTGCTGTGCAGGACAATGAAAACAGCCGGGGCAACAACGGTGACTTACAATTAATTACGCTGATGTAAACAGGACGTTTCAGTTCTGCAACGGCGGCCATTGTCGAGCGGTGTGGATCACAACCAAAATCCACACCTTATCGCCCGTCACCTCATAGACGATGCGATAACTCCGGTGCGGGGTTAGTTCGCGCGTCCCGGCGACAGTGCCATGATGGCCCAGCAAGGGGAATTCGGCGAGCCGAGCTACGGCTTCGCTGAACAGCTGATCAACCCGAAGAGCAGCGGCAGGATCGAGCTCAACAAGGTAATCCCAAATTGCGATGCGGTCCTGTTCTGCCTGCGGTGTCCAGACGATTTTCACGAATGGGCAGCGCGGCGGCCTGCAAAGGCTGCTTCAACCTCTTCATTGGAACGGCCAAGACCGCCCTGCATCGAGGCGCGGGCAACTTCAACCTTGCGTTCCAAGAAAGCGTCATGCTCGCGCTGCGCCTGTTGCTGCTGGACGAATGCGCGCATAAATTCGCGCACGACCTGCGATGCTGGCCGATGGCTGGCCTCGGCTGCAGCCATGAACTCAGCCCTCAAATCGGGTTCCAGCTTCATTGTGAACACGGCGTCTTTCATGGGGATCTCCACAAGGTACTGACATCGTATATACGTCATGAAAGCGCTAGCCGCAACTGCGTTCAAGACAGCCCAGAAGGACAGCGAATAGGGAGTGCGCTACACAATGGCGCGGTGCTATGTGCCTCGAGACGGCGTAATGGTGCTCTGCTGATTGTCCGAACCATTGAACGGAATTGCCATATTGGCAGGCACCGGCCTCCTCGTGCCCCCCTGGGCACGTCCGCGACCTATCGGCAGTCGTTATAACCACAAATCCCCTGCAAGAGGCGGCTATGCAATCTCAGCACTTGAAACCTACCAGTTCGTCGCCCCTCGATCAGTCAGCTGAAGTCGTCCCTAGACCTAACATTGCTTCAAGCGCACTGATCCGTTCCATGCAAATTGCATGCACAATCCGGCCGAGTACCTCGACCCGTTCCCCCAGCCATGCCAGTTCCTCGGCGGTGATCCGGTAATGTTTTGAGTACCTCGCCTTGACGTAAGCGTCCTTCAGCTTTTCGAACAGGGCGCGGTCCTTGCGTAATTCGCGGGGCCATGCCTCCACCAGCCGAAGGTCCAGCCGCTCGGCCTGAGTGCGTAGGAAGGCGAGGTTGTGATTATGTGCGGTATACAGTGTGCTCACGAGAAGGACCGCGTGGTAGAGGCTCTCCGCTGCTTGATGCAGAAGAAACGCTGCCTTCTTCCAATCCCGTTCTGACATGTAGAAGTGATAGCCTTTGAGGAAGCTGGCACCCCCGGGCATCCACTCCTCAAAATACTCCCGCGCCATATCGAGATTGGCCTGCGGCGTTCTCGGCACCGGTCTTGCCAACTCACGGTCATCGGACTCGTAGATCGCGATACCTTCGCGGGCGATGTCCATGAAGAAGAACCGCCCATGGGCGAGACCATCGTTCACCTGCTGAAGCGAATGGACGATGAAATTGACCGGGGTTCGCAACCGCCCTGCGATCATCTCCTCGATCAGGCGTTCATCTGCTCTCGTCCAGTAGGCGGCCCGATCAGCCAGTTCCTTCTGGCTGACGATAATCAGCAGATCGAAGTCCGAACGATAGCCCTTGGTGGTGTGAGGTTCGTCCACCCAGCCGCCGCGCGCATGACTACCGTACAGAAGAATCTTGACGATCTTCCCCGTTTTGCGCCTGCCGGTCGCATCCATGTGCGCGCCGTCAAATTCCTCGAACAGGAGTTGTACCACACGCTCGAGTTCGCGCTGCTTGGTGGCCGGCAGATGATCGAGATCGGTCCTCATTCAGACACTCCTAGCAATTTTCTGAACTGGTGCCGATGGATAACCACCACCTCGAAGCCAACGATTTAGGCAATCGGGGAGCTGTGTGAAGGCCTTAATTTCTCATGCTCAAACTTTTGCCGCCCGCGATCTCGCAGATTCCAAGGGCTAAAGTAGAGCCAGCCATCGGCTATACGAGGGTTTCAGGCCCAACGGATTCCACATCCACAAGACGGATGCCATCGGTCGGCTGCCGGAACGCACTTTCAAAGTCTTGCTGGAAAACAGACGCTATGGCACGAGCGAACAGCAACGACGGCCCTTGATTTTCGTCCAGCGTCACGTAAAATGTGTCCTGACAGAGCGTCAAAAGCAACGCCAAATCATTGAAAAGCCATAGTTTATAGGCAGCACGCGTGCGTAGGGTCAATTACAAACGGCCTCTCGCTGTGCTGTGCGAATTCCGCCGCGCAAGCCCGCTGCTAAGTCTCTTGTGATCGAGGGAGCAACCTACGGCTCGCTTTCCCCGAGGCAAAGGTAAATTGCTGCGAAGGCGACATTTTAGGGTCGTGCTTTGAGGATTGGCGTGACGTTCACCTCTTGCTCTGTTCCGGATCTGTGACAGAATTGAATCTGACGGGCAGGCCATCGGGAAGGACGATGGAATATGCCAAAGATGACCGAAAGGGACCGGCTTGCCGATCTTGAAGCACGTCAACGCAAGCTGACTGAAGACCTGGAAGATGCCCGCCGGATGGTGCGCGGAAAATATGCGGCCATGATGCATGACCTACCGGTCGAGAAGCTGTCGGAGCGAGAATTTCGTGAACTTCTGACACAGGCGATCAGGGTGGGCGGCACGGCAGCGCTGGCGGCGATGAAGGGATTATCCCCAATGTCCTGACACCCGCCTGAGCAGCTACGGCGATGACTCACAGAAGTGGTCCGTTAGAAACGCGCTTCTGTCGATACCGTAGTGCAGGACGTAAAGCCGTCTTGCCACCGTGACGGACCCGCCTGCGGGTCCCTGAACGGGGGCAAGATTGACGCCAAAAAGAAAGACTAGGGCCAGCCCGGCAAACCGGACTGGCCCTCGCTGCGCAACGTCACTGCGCCTCCCACTGCTGATCGGCCAGCGTGACATAGCGTGCCGGCACCCGCTTATCCTTCACCAGCCGCGCAAGATGCGATTGCAGTCCGGAGCCTTCGCAAACCAGCGCCTCGACGGGTCGCAATCCCACCATCTGCTCGTTGCGGACAAACCCCGCCCGCTTACCCAGCTTGGCACTGAGGCGGAAGGTGATCAGCGTGACCTTGCGTGCCGCAGCCCATGCAGCTGCCATCGCGTCACACCCTTTGTCCTGTGCTGTGGTTGCCAGCAGCATCTGCGGATGACGGGCTTTCGCTTCGTCGAGCTTGCCCCAGATCAGCTTGTCATCGAACCAGCATTCCGCTCCGCCGGAGAAGATCACGATAGGACCTTGCGGGTTATGCGCGTCGATCCGGCGTTGGCGGCGCGCGGCGAGAAAGTCGGTGGAGGCAATGACCGAGGCGGTGCGCTTGCTCGACACCAGCGATCCCTTTGGCGCGGACCACGGACGCCCGGTTTCGGCATGAAAAATCTCGGCGGCATAATCTCTCATGCAGCGTAATGCCTCGGTTGCTTCATCCAGACATTCGAGCTTGTCGCGTGCCTGCTCCAGTTCGACGCTGTGGATTTCGCTGCCGTCGGCGCAACGCAGCAGGTCCTGTACCTCGCGCGTCGCCCTATCGGCTTGGCCCTCCCATTGGTCGGCAACGTGGTGAAAGCTGTTGACGATCCCCCAGGCGAGGCGTTCGGCGGCAGGCTGCAATCTGGTGTCCAGCAGCACATCGAAAAGCGTCGTCACGATGAGTTCGACAGCAAGCTGCGCGGCCCTCGGATCGGGCATGTCAGTCGTCATTTCCTCCTCGGCATGCCCGATCCGGATACCCTCAAGGTCGGAGGAGAAGGCAGCGTGGAAATCGTCGCTGGTCGTCGCCGTCTCCCGGGCGATAAATTCGGCGATGTCGGAAAATGCGCGGACGGAACGGTTGATCATGGTCATTGGAACCTCCTTTAGAATGGAAAGAGGTTCATCATTCGGCGCGGGCTCCGAGCGGCGGGGTCAAGGATCGCGCAGCGACCGGCGAAGCCGGCGATGGGGGTCACGATTTTTTGGGGCGGTCGCCACGGTGGCGATTGGGGCGCCATATCTGACCCGCCCCGAAAAATGGTGGGGCCCCGTCGTCCTTGAGGCCGTCGCGGTCCCGTGCCAGACTTGGACTTCTTGAGAGAGATAGGAGGCTTGAGAATCGGGGGCTCGATGCCCCCGATTCTCAAAACTTTGCCTCAGCGCCTGACCCTCGCTATTCCACTGGCTCCCTTCCGGCGGATCAGATCCGCGTCAGGACATTATGCCCCGGCTGGCGGCGGAATATAGGCAGCGAAGGGATCGCCATCGTGCAAATGGCCAAAGGGCGTGAAGAGGAATTCCTCTTTGTCGCGACCGACCGCGCACAGGACGTAACGCGGTTCACCCGTTGCCGCGTCGGTGCATTCCATCAGCGCCAGATCTCCGGCCTCGGCGGCACGCAGCAGGGTCTGAAAATTGCTTCGGTGATGCTCAGGTATCGCCATGGTTTCCTCCCATGAGAATGGGGGCGTAGCCCGGCTTCGCCCCCGACAAGGCCATCGGAAAATCGCGCGGATCAGGCCGGTTGGCGCACCTTCCGCCGCTGCGGTGGGATGATTGTTTCGACCGGCGCCTGATCGGCCTTACGGAAGGCATGGATCGGGACGCCTGCTTTGCGCAGCGCCTGATAGAGATTGGCCTGAATGCCCGATCCCTCGCCCAGCACCGCTTCAACCGGTTGCAGATCGACCAGCTTGCGGTTCCGCAGAAAAGGCGCGCCGCGTCCCGAACCCGTCAGGGAATAGGTTACGAGCTGCACCTCGCGGCTGCCCGCCCAGGACGCAACGATGGCATCGAAGCCGCGCCGCTGGGCTGTCGTTACCAGTGTCATATGCGGGATGCGTTCGAGGACTTTGTCCAACCGGTCCCAGATCGGTTGCCAGTCGTGCCATTCGGCATGCCCCGACGCGACGACAATCGGCCCACGGGGACGATAGCGCTCGCGATCCGCCAGTTCCCGCGCCCTCAGGAAATCCTTGATCGCCACCTGCGTCGCGGTGCTGACTTTCGAAACCCGCGATCCTCGCGCCGCTGACCATGGCCGCCCCGAGAGCACGCGGAACATTTCAGCGGCATAGTCGCGCATGCATTCCACCGCATCGCGCTGCTCGGTGAGCGACTGGCAAAGGAGTTGTTTCTCTTCCAGTTCGGTGTTGAACACCTCGGAGATGTCGCTGTGCCGAATCATCTCGCGCAGTTCATCGGCCAGCGCGTCCTCCTGCTTTTCGAGCTTGCCCGCGACATAATGAAAGCTGTTGACGAAGCCCCAGGCGATCTCGGCTGCGAGCGCATCAAGACGGGTGTCGGTCAGCAGATCAAAGATCGTGGCGATGATCGCGGCGCAATCGGCTTGCGCATGCAGAGGATCGGGCATGTCATGCTCGCCGGGTTCATCGCCCGGCTGGATGATCGAAAGCGGTATCGGGTCGCCAAAGGCGCGCCTGAACTCAGGCGTGGCCGTCATTTCGGCGAAAAGTGCCGGCAGGTCGGTGAAGCGACTGACGCTTCGAGATTGACTATGAGCCATGAGGAAAACCCCTTCTCGATGAAACAGGAAAAGGGGCGTGAACGCCGGATGGCGCACGCCCCTTTGGGTGAAGCCGGATCAATGAGTCGTTTGCCGTGAACCCGGGCGAGGAACCGCGCGGATCAGAACAGCTCCGGCAATGTCGGATGCCAAAGGCGCCAAAGGCGTGCCTTCGAGCAGGTCATAGATCGCGGCGATAAGCTCGCCGCAGGTGACCCCGATCCATCGGTCATCCGGGCCATTCCGGGCAGAGGCCGTAGGTACAAACATATCCCTGAAGGCGGGACTGGCCATAATGGCATCGCACAGGGTCGCAATATCAACCAGCGGGTCAAGCCCGCGCAAAGAAGGAAGCGACATGGTCTCTCTCCTCATCCGGAGAAAAGAAAAAGGGCCGGGAAGGCTTTGACACCTCCCCGGCCCGAACCGAGTTTCGATCAGCGGGTGATCAGAACGGGTCTTCCTCGCCGAATGCCCCGCCGGCCTCGGTCAGTTCGCCGTTGCTGCCCGCCGTGCTTTCGCCGAACCCGCCCTGATCACGCATGCCACGATCATCATAATTGGTGCGGCTCACGCCCATGCTCCCGCCAAAATCGGAACGCATGGTGTCGCGACGCCAGGCGACCATGTAACCGCCGTGATCGGCCGGAAAGAGCGCGACCGGCAGCGGCTCGGGCAGGCTGGGATCATCGATATTGCCGGCGAGGAAAACCTCACCGGTACGCTTCGAGGCAGCCTCCCAAAGCGCGCCGACCTGAACCCAGCGGCGCGCGACATTGAGCGCGAGAATTTCATAGACCGGAGCCTTTTCGTTCTCGCTCTCCACCTTGCGCAGCCCGATGCGGGGAAGATCGATCGTGCGGGTGGCGATCGAGCCCGTCAGGCGGCCGTTCTGATTGAAAATTTCACCGATGTTCATCGTCTTGACCTTTCGAATGTCGCTCGAAATCCATTTTCCGGCGACACAATCCCCGCTCCTTCTCTCCTCTGGTTCCTGCCCTCTCCCCATGCGCCGCACGTCCGCCCGCAAGCGCACCGCTCTCCGCCAACACGGCACCCTGCCTGCCCCACAAACCGCCGCAGCCACCCCGTAACTCCGCGCAAATCCAAACCAAAAAGAGGGCCAGACGCAGAGCAAGGCGGCATGAAAGAGAGAATGCGCCTGAAGGCGCGGCGGCAGCCGCGCAAAGGCCGAGGCAGCGGGGATGAACAGGGAGAGGTTCCCATAGTATCCGCCTAAGACGAGCCAAGGAACCATGGTGAGCGGCACACGAAAGTGCGTTCGCGGTATTGCGGGCCATTCGCAGAAGGCGGCGGCCCGCACGGCGGATCAATAAGCGGACGCCGCGCGCAATCGCATCGCCTGCTTCGACCAGCCGCGCAATTTGATCGAACGGCACGCCGATCAGTCGGTATGCCTCCCTACAGCGGAACAACCTACCAATCATGAACCGGCAGAGCTTCGGCGCTATCGCCATCGCAATCGAGCAGCAGAAACCGAAAAGCACGTTCGCGGCCAAAAGCCATCAGTTTCAGCAGGTCATCCGGCAATCTGGCCTGCTGGGCCTGACCCGGAAGCCGGGTGGGTACGAACCAGCCATAGACGGAGGCGGCTATATCAATCGGCCGTTCGGTTGGCGGCCAGGCGGCCCATTCATCGAGCAGCCGCGCGGTCTGAACCGTCAGATGGGCGGTCGACAGCACACAATATCGCCCCTGCTCGATCGTCTCTGCCACAACGGTCTGAAGATGCGAGGCAGGAACAAGGCGGACCCGGTCCTTGATGTAACTTTCCGAAGGATGCCGGTCGAAATAGGCGGCTATGACCTCGCCGTCGTCCAGACCTTCAGAATCGCGCTCGTCACCGATCTCGCTCCACCATTCGCGGCAGAATGCCGCGATTTCTGCATCAAGGGACGCGCCATCCACCGCCACATGGAGGTTGGTCCCATGCCTGTGCTCAATCGCGGCGGCATGGATGTCTATCGGCCAGGGAAGGGACGAAAGGCTCAAAGCATCTTCACAAACCCCGATATCCTCGATCAAGGCGGCAAGGGCTGCGGCATCAAGGTCATCGGGCGTTTCAAGCGCTGCGCGCGCTCTGGCAAGCAGGGCAAGGTGATCGCGGTAACTCGCACAGGCAGGCGTGGAACCAACCGGGCCAGCCAGCGTCTGAACCTCTTCCACAGCACTTGACGCGGGGGTCTTCTCCCGGATCACAGGATTTCGAGGGTCCGACCAATCGATCGTCTCGACGATCCAACGGGGCACAAAGTCCCAATCGAAGGACAGAGGATAATCGTCTTCGCTCGCAGCCCAGGCGGCTTCGAGGGCATCCACCCAATTGACCACAACATAGCGCAGAGCCGACGTTCCCAGCGCGTCGAAGGATTTGCGCATCACCAGCGCCCGAGCGATTGCGTCAGGATCGGTGGTCGGACGATCGCGCAATTCGAGGATCGCTTCCCACAGGCAAGCGGCAGTCTCGAGATGGGATAGCGTATATTGTGCCATGGAGATAATTCCTCAGGCAGGCAGCGCAGCGCGCGCGGGCTCGGTAGCCGATGGGATCGACAACCATCGGCCCTTCGATCCGGAAAGAGCGAAGGACAAATGCCACGCCAGGCGCTGCGCTGACCGCGCCAGAATGAAAGGGCGCGCAGCTTCCGGATCAGACCGACCGAACGGTAGCAGCCCGGCGGAGACCCGGAATCCGCACGTTATCGTAAGCGCTGCCGACAGAAAGCTCGAGCGCCTGCAATTGCGCGGTGAACCAGGTGGTGGCCCGAACCGTGTAGGTTTCGGTGGCGAAGGGATCATCGTCGCTGAAAAAGGCGACATCGACGGTGAAGGATTGCAAAGGAATGGTCAAATGGGCGCGCATGGCGGCCTCCTTTCATGACAGATCATGACAAGGGCCATCCCGGCGCATCAGGCCGGAATGGGAAGCGAAAGGCAGGAAAAGCGGGAGAAGAACGGCGGGGTCAGAGCGCCTGTTCGAGCAGCTTCTTCGCCTTGCCTTCAAGTTCGAGCCGGCTGTCCTGATGCGGACGGGAACGCGCAACCGCCGTGATCCCCTGGACGAAGTCATAGAGGCTTTCGGGCGGGTGGCCCTCCTCGGCCAGTACGGTCTGGATGACTTTCGCCGTCTCGGCTTTGGAGAACCCCCTTCGGCGCAGAAACGTCTCGCGATCTTCGTCCTTGCGGGCAACGATGCGTTCGCGCGCAGCCTTGATGCCGGTGATGAAATGCTGCGGCGAGGAATCCGCGAAATGCTCCAGCGCGGGCGCTGCCTGATGGGCGAACCGGGCGGCGGCGAATTTCGAGTGACGGATGTTCACTTCCTCGAAATTTTCCAGCCCCCACAGGCACCGGTTGGCACATACGCCGCGCAGATAAAACGTCGCGATGCCAAGGGTTTTCGAGCCGACCTCGCTGTTCCAGGCGTAAAACCCGCGAAAGTAGAGATCCGGCTCGCCATTGGGCAATTTGCCCGCTTCGATAGGATGGGTGTCATCGACCAAAAACACGAACACATCCCGGTCCGAGGCATAGAGCGTCGTCGTTTCCCTGGTGATATCGACGAACGGGTTGTAGGTCATGCTCGACCATTGGATCGTCCCAGGAACTTTCCAGCGCGTATCGCCGACCCCATCACCGGCAAAAGCCATGATGGCCTGCACCAGTTCATGGTCCCAGATCCGCCCATAATCGGGGCCGGTCGCCGCGCGCAGTTCAGTGCGGCCGCCGTCTGTCTGCAGCAATTTTACCTGTTCGTCGCGATGGGTCATGAGGCCATGCTGGAGGTTGATCCCGGCAAGGGCAGCCGGAAGCTGGCGCAAATAGGAGGCAGGCGCGCCGACAAGGCTGGCCATCTGGCCAAAGGACCAGTTGGTCGGGGCAATCGGGCGCTCGTCACCCGGCGCCATCAGCATCAGGCGTTCGGGATTGTCGCTTTTGGCTTCAACCCGGATCGAACGGCTTTCGACGATGCGGGTGGAGGCCCGGTCAGCCCGCAGGCGCACGCTGTCATGGAGCGCGGAGAGCGAGAGGAATTTCTCATCATCGGGGCGTGAGAACCATTCAGATGATACCCGGCGGCTCATGCCTCCGCGTGACACATCGATACGATAGGGAGCCGACACGCCGGACGTGTCGCTCATGGGCTCAAGAGTCGCCATGGAAACTGTCTCCTTGAGATGCAGGGTGACAGGAACGCCATCGCTCCTGCCGCCCGCCTCACTCCCCCTCACCCCTTTCTATCGAGGCCCGTTCGCAAATCATGACCGCGACACGTCCCGTTACTGGACCGAAGCAATCGCCCGGAGGATTTCAACTACCTGATTGGGCGGCAAAAACAGCCTAGTCTTGAAGGCAAGAACCTCGCTGAACGCGCCGCAGGACTTGAGCCAGTTGCGGCGTTCAGGAGGATAGTCGCGGATTTCGAGGCGGTGGCTGCCGTTCACCAAGGCCGTTACCAGTCTGGCTCCTTCCAGCCCGGGGATTGCCACGCCTTCCACCGCTTCAGCGCCGCGCAGCAGCTCATCAGGTGTCAAAGCAAGAGCGCTGCCGTCCAGACCGAAGGCCTCCTGAAGCTTTCCAAGCGTGCGGGGATGGATGATGCGACCAAGAATCGTGACCTTCGCGCCATCATCGATCCGCCATACCCGGACATCGTCACTGGGCAATTTGTGCCAGACGGGCAAAAGGAGGCCGGTTGCGACATGGACGATTTCGATCTCAACCTGGGTCAAGGCCTCCTGACACTCCGCTTCCCATAGGGTCTCAAATTTATCGGGCTCGATAGAAGCCCAATGGCTCGCGGTCAGATCGGCCTCGCTTATGCGTGAGGAACCGGTCGGCCGCTCGAGCGATAGCATGGCAACGACACGCCCCTCCTCATCGGTGATCGACCATGAAGGCACCGCCAGAGCAACGCGTCCCGACCGCGCATTGCGCAAGAAGGCAACGCCCTCGCGGTTTCCCCAAATCCGCATCAGCCGGGTCCACCTCGTCACCCGAGGTTTGAGGTGCAACTCGAGATGGAGCAATCGGGTCTCGGCGCCGGTGCGCGGATCGGTCCGCAAACACTGGTCGGTCAATATGACGATCCTCTCGGCCCGGATCGTCTCGACGCCGACATCGAGCGTACCTGCCTCACGCGCGGCATCGGCCCGGGCCTGGATCAGGCCCATATATTCCTCGAAGATAGCGTCCTGAACCGCGATACGCAGCGCCAACAGCCTGTTCAGCCAACGCTGGATCGGTGGCAACCGTTCGAGCAGAATGCCTTCATCATCGACCAGTTTAAGACCGGTCATTTCCTGAAACGCGGCCAGTCTGACACTGGTCAGCTTGCCGCCGTGGAGTAGCCGGTACCACTGGGAGAGAGCCTCGCGTGCCAGGTCACTTTCCAGATTGTCCGATGGATCGAACATTCCCTGCCCTCCAGTCTGGCGCTGCCCGCGGGTCAGCGCGCCAAGACTGTCCAGCCGCCGCGCAATCGTCGAGATGGCACGCCGCTCACCTTTGCAATCGGTCACCACCGGGCGAAAGACCGGGGGAAAGGTCTGATTGGTGCGGTGGCTGCGCCCAAGTCCCTGGATCGCAACGTCAGCTCGCCAGCCCGGCTCGAGCAGGAAGTGGATGCGGCGTTTGTTCGCCGTTTTGCAAGATCGGTCCGCGTGATAGGAGCGTCCAGTGCCTCCGGCCGAACTGAAGACCAGGATGGGCTTGGTACCATCCATGAACAGGCTGGTTTCAGCAAGATTGGCCCGGGCGCTGCGTCTCTCAATGGCCTGCCCACCATCGGGTCTGACGACAAGGCGGCGCGAGCGGCCGGTGACTTCGGCAACGCGGTCGGTGCCAAAGTGGGCGATCAGCGTGTCGAGCGCGGCGGGCACCGCCGGCATGGCGCAAAGTTGCTCGATCAGTTCTTCACGTGCGGCGAGTGCTTCCTGGCTAAGCACAGGCTCGCCCAAAGCATCGACCATCGGTTCGGACTTGTCGGCGCCATCGCTCGTGCGGAACACCGCCATCTGGCGGACGGGAAAGGCATGGCGCAGATATTCGACAAGGATCTCGAGCGGCGAGACATCGAGAGACAGGTTGGCCCGTTCCTCTGCGGGCAGTTCGGCAAGCCGCCGCTCGAGAATGGCCTCGGCGGTTGTCACCAGCTGGATAACGGCGACCTGCCCCTTTGCGATTTCCTTTTCGATCTCGGGCAGCAGCGTCGGCATTTTCATGGCCACCAAAAGAGCCAGCCAAAACCGCTGTTTGGAACTTTCGAACCGGCTGAGCGCCGATCCCTTGGCGCGGGAATTGAGGGTCGCGCCCGATATGCGATCGACGATGTTTGTCGCCTTGAGCACCGATTCGAGATGCCGATGCACGATGGCCCATGCGTCCGCGAAGGCATCGTAAATGGCGATCTGCTCGGAGGTGAGCTGATGAACCAGCGGCTCATACTCGACACCGGCAAAGCTCAGAGCCCGCGCCGTGTACAGACCCATGGCTTTGAGGTCGCGAGCCACGATTTCCAAGGCAGCCACGCCGCCTTCCTCCATGGAAGACAGGAACAGATCGCGATCCGCAAAGGCGGTGCCCGGCCCCCAAAGGCCGAGACGAGAGGCATAGCTCAGATTTTCCGGCTTCGTCGCCCCGGTAGCTGATGCATAGAGCACGCAGGCTCGGGGCAAAGCATTTTGCAGGCGAACACCGGCCAACCCTTGCTCGGAGCCGCGCGCAGAACCAAACTCACTATCCGTGCCGGCAGCGTTGCCCATCTCATGGGCCTCATCGAAAACCAGGATCCCCTCGAAGTCCTCGCCTGCCCAGGCAATAATCTGTTGCAGCCGCGATTGCTTGTCATGGCGAGCGGACCGGAGGGCCGCATAGGTGAGAAACAAGATCCCGCTGGTCATGGTGATCGGGCTTCCAGGCGGAAAACCGTCGATCGGCTGGATATCGATGGGCAGCCCGCCCAGAGCGGAATGGTCTCTTCTGGCATCTTCTAAGAGGGCGGTTGAGCGACTCACCCAGATAGCCTTGCGATACCCTCGGTTCCAACGGTCGAAGATGCAGGCCGCCACCTCCCTTCCCTTGCCCACACCGGTGCCGTCACCGATGAAGAAGCCGGTGCGATAGATATGGCCATCGGCACGCTCTTCGAGGCGGTCGCCCGCGCTGTTGGGTAAAAACCGCCCGGGCAGATCGCGCGAGAATGCCTCGCCTGCAAGGATGACGGTTTCGAGTTGAGCATCCGACAGCGCTCTTATCGCGCGGCGCTGGAGCAAGGGGCGATGCATCGGCGCGGGCGGCGGGATCGACGCCATGGCGATCGATTCGACAAGATCGTCGGGATGCGACGCCACCTCGGGGATCGCAATCCGTGCCAGACGCCAGGGCGAATAGATGCCGACCGGCTCACCAGGCGCAAGTGGCGCGTCGAGGAGCTGATAGACCAGAGGTTCAGGCAGGTCACTTTCTGCTAAGATGCGGGACGGCGGCACCAGTCGACGAGACGGAGTCTTGCCGATCAAAGCGGCAGGTGATGGACGAAATGCGTGTGACGGACGCGATGAGGGCGCTGGGCGGGCGATGGTCACCGCCGTGGGCGGAGGCAGCGGATTTCCCGAACCCAATCTGGGCGGTATCGCCTGTACAAGAGGAAGCACATCATCGATCGTGTCCGCCTCGTAACGCTGGGGCTCGCCGGCCCAGCCTTTGTCGAAGACCAGCAAGTTTACCCCGATGGACGTTCCGTGTTTGGCATAGGGATGCCCGCAAATGGTGATTTCCGCGCGCGGCGGCACCATTTCGGTAACGGTGGCATAGCCCAGCACAGCCGCCCCGCCGGCTGCGAAATTGGGCGGCATGATCGCCACGCACCGCCCGCCCGGCGCAAGTCTGGCGAGGGCCGCTCGCAGATGGCGGGCGCCGGCATGTTGATCCACGCCGCGTCCGGCGCTGCGGCTGAAGGGCGGGTTGATCAGGATAAGTGTCGGGCGCGGTGAGGCCGAGATGAGATCGCCGATATGCTCGCCATCGTGGCGGGTGACTTTCTGATCGAGGATGCGGCCAAGAAGATCGGCGCGCCTGCCATCAAACTCATTGAGCATGACTTCCGCGCCCACCCGCAGCATATGGACGGCCAGCATGCCGGTCCCAGCCGATGGTTCGAGCCCGATATCATCGGGGCGAGCTTGCCCGGCGAGCGCGGCAAGCCAGGCAAGGCGCAAAGGCGTGCTGAATTGCTGAAATTTGACCTGATGCTCGGAGCGATAGGTCTGTGTCGGCAGGGCGCGTTCGAAAGCGGTCAGCCTGGTGAAGATTTCAGCCGGAGACGCATGGTCAACCAACGGGCAATCGGGCTGCGCGAGCATCAGCACCTGGGCCGCTTCGAGGGCGTCATAGGCATCGCGCATGGACCAGACACCATCGGCATCGTCAGAGCCAAAGGCTTCGATCATAAGACGCTTGAGGTACTGGCGCGTGACGGTTCCTCCGCCGCGCCAGCGTAGAACTAGAGATTGCGCAGCCCCGTACAGACGCGACGCCGTATCGGTCGCCGGCAACAGGGCAAGCTGGGGAATATTCATGAGCCACCTCGAAAAGACACAGAACCGTTCTCATCCGCCTCTGCAGGGCGCGCCGACCGGCATCCGCCCCTGATTGAGCAAGGCTCAAAGCAGGCACGGAAATTTGCGAAGAATCGGTGAGAAAGCAGGTCACGACAGCATGTCGGTGTTGGACCGTCATTTGGTCCAGCACCGGGTTAAAGCCGGGAGCAGAGGATCAATCCTGCCCCCGGCTCGTGTTCAGGCAGCCTGCTCGAAGTCTGCGTCGTCGGCGCTCGCAGCCTCATCAGGCGCCGCCATCAGCTCCATGTCGTCAGGCATCAGCGCCTCGCCATCAACCTCTGCCGGGCCAAAGCGCATGCCGTCGGGAAGCCATGCAAGGGCGCGCTTGAGGTAATCGTGTTCGACCACGACATTTCCGCTGAACAGCCGCTCGGCCGATGCGGCGAGGTCATGCTTTTTCGAACCGGAGTAACGGACACGCAGGTCTGCGCCGCCGATCTCTTCGAAGAGGGCAAGGATACCCGGCTTGGTCAGCTTGTCGAAATAGGTGAGCGCCGTCGGTCGCCACCAGGCGGCCACGTCAATGCCAAGTTTGCGGCCAAGATGATTGAGAAAGCCGGCACCATGGCGGTCCTCGGGAACAGCATGGAGGGTGCGGGCGATGGCCCAACCGAACCAGGCGGATCGCGCCTCCTCATCAAGGGCGCAAAAGGCATCATAACGCTCCTCAATGGCCTTATGCGAGGCCCAGCTACGATCAAGCGCCTCATCCAGTCTGGTCCATTCAGCAGCGGCCGATGTTTCCGGCTTGAAATCGCCAAGAAGCCGAGGCGCGGCGGATGCCCGAAGCTCACTCGGAATGTCATAGGCCGCATAGCGGCATTCCCGGTCCACCATGATGAACGTGCCCAGATCGAGCGCGAAGGCCGGGTCACTTGCCACATGGACGGCCAGCAGTTCGGTCTTCATCATGGCCAGCATGTCGCGCAGGCGCTGGCTGATGGCAGGCCGATCATCCTCGGTGGTGTCAGCATCCTGAGTCCCATCGACCGGTTCTTCATCGCCGTCGTCCTCGTTGCCGTCCTCGGCGCCATCACCTTCGTCTTCGGTAACCGGCGCAACATAGAGCTGGTGATGCACATGCGGCGTTCCGTCGGCGCCGAGCATGATATAGGCCAGCGCGGAGGCCTTCTGCTCGGGGGCAACCACCGGAACCCGCTCGACGATCGCGGCCAGTTCGTCCTGAAGCGAGGTGTAGCGCGCTTCATCGTCGGCCTCGGGCTCATAATCCGCGTCCTCGTAAAGCTGCTCGATCACGGTAATTTCCTGCTCGATCTCCTGCTTGCGGTTTTCTTCCTCATCCGTCAGCGGTGCAGCAACCCCTGTGATCGGCTCGAGCGCATAGGTCTCCATATAGGGGATACGCTGGCCGGTAACGATGCGAACCTCGCCGATCCCTTCGCGCTGCCGGATCAGTTCAGCCTCGGCGGCAAGCCGGGCCTCGGCCAGTTCATCAAGGATATGGGTATCGATCCAACGCTCGTCGGCGGCGGTCGAGAACAGATCCGCATCCTCGACGCGCCCGCCGGCGGCGATATAGGCATCCCGGCCCACCAGCAGCGCCTTGGGATCGCTCGCGCGGTAGCTGTATCCGTTGAGCGAGCGCCTGATTTCATTGACGTTATCGCGCGAATAGCTGTTGCGCAGCAGTTCCCAGACGGCGATCTGACGGCCTGTATCGGCGGTCGTTGCATAGGCCTTGGCAATATCGAGGGTGATCTCGTCACCTTCGAGCGCGTCAAAGATCGGTTCGGCCAGATTGGCGAGACGCAGGCGCCCAAGGACGAAGCGCTCTTCGATACCGAAACGTTTGGCGATCTCGGCCGGGGCGCGGCCCTCGACTTCGAGCAGATCACGAAAGGCCCGGCATTCCTCGGCCGGGTTCATCTGCAAGCGATCAAAATTTTCAGCAAGGCTGATCTCGCGCCCGTCTTTGGCGTTGGACAGGATTTGAACGGGAACCTCGTAATCGGCTGGAAGCAGGGATTTTTCGATAAGGCGGTGAATGGCATCGAGCCGGCGCCCGCCCGCCGTGATCCGATATTGCCCCTTCTTGCGCGCGACTGGCACAGCCACCAGATTCTGCAAAAGACCGTGGCTGGCGATGCTGGCTTCCAGTTCCGCATCGGCGCGGGGATCGGTCCGCTTGCGCACATTGACCGGCGATTTGGCAAGATTGGCTGCCGGTAGGAAGATGATGGACTTAGACATACCATGAACTCCGGTGTGGCGACCCGGACATCGAACCGCCTGTCTGGCCCCTCCCCCTTCCCCCTTTGATCGCGACGTTTGCGCAGTGACGCCGGGCAGCCTGCTCGCTAAAAAGCCGCAGAATCAAAAAAGCAGGAGAATTTGAATGAACAATGCCGAACTCGCCGAAGCCGTCGCCGGGGCCAATGGGCTGACCAAGGCCGACGCGCGCAAGCTGGTCGATGCCGTGTTTGGGGTGATCGCCGATGCGGCTGCCAATGGCGACGAGATCGCGCTCAGCGGTTTTGGAAAGTTCAAGGTCAAGGAAACGCCGGAGCGTGAAGGCCGCAATCCCTCGACCGGCGAGACTATCACGATCAAGGCTTCGAAGAAGCTGGGCTTCACGCCCGCCAAGGCCGTCAAGGACCGCCTCAACGGCTAATGGCTTGCGCTGCCCTGCATGATCCAGTGCAGGGCAGCGCCCATCGCATTCATCAGGCCATCTGAGATCTGGCCAGCAAAACCTCCGCCCAATCGTTGTGCGGCGCCGGCGGCCATAAGCTCTCGATTTCCAGACCCGGGCGCTGGTAAGCAAGGCGCGCCTGCCGGTCAGCCTCCAGGCCCGCTGCATCGCGGTCGAACAAGAGTATGAGGCGATCGAGCCCTTGTGGCAGCAATAGATGGCCTGCCCGTTCGGTGCCAAGCGTCGCCCAAACCGGTATGCCATGAAGTTGCATGGCCGCGAGCGCGGTTTCTATGCCTTCCGCCAGCCCCAGCAACGAGGCCGCCAGTGCAAGCTGAACCGCGCCGCGACCGGGACGTCCGAGCATCATCCGAGAGGTGGCGAGATCCCTCGCTTTTGACGCCGTTCCAGGCTCGATAAAGGTGCGGTGAACCGCCGTGATCCGATTGCCCTCCCTTACAGCTGCGATCATGGCCGGACGAAAAACAACGGCCCTACCCCGGCCCAGCGGCGTGCGCGCATTGTAACGCAGGTCATGCCAGGGCGGCCTGAGCAGGCGGTTGCACAGATAGGCCTGCGCCAGGCTTCCGATCAGCGGAAGGGAGCCGTCCCATAGCCGTTTTACCACGCCCGGCGTCGCCTCGACCCGCTTGGCCTTCATGGATGGCTCGGGAAGGCGGCTGTCCGGCAAGGGCAAATGTATCCGTCGGATCGCACGCAGCACATTGGCGGTGTCGCAACCGGCAAAGCATTTGAAGAGCAAGGCACGTTCGCCGACCCGGATCGAAAGGCTGGGGTTATGGTCGTCATGCGCGGGGCACAGGCAGAGCCCCTGCCCGTTTTGCCACAGGCCGCCCAGTTCCTTGACCAATTGCGCGCCATGCGCGTCGAGCAGGAGAGACCTGTCGGACATTTTACAGCCCTCAGTCCTCGTTGACGGCGGCATCGATCAACGCCAGGGCAGCCGCAAGTTCGCGCTGGACATCGGCAAGGGCAATCCCGAGGCGATCTGCAATGGCATCGTAGAGCAACGCATCGCGAGCATGGGCGAGAAAAACCGCCTGCCTGATCGTCGAAAGAGCTTCGATGGCCCGGCCCAATTTATCGATCCTCAAGGCCAGATTCGCCTCGATGTCCTGCGAATCGACCCGCATCCAGCCCCTGACCCAGACCGCATTTTTTGCCTCTTCGACGATTCGTTCGTCAGCATCGATCCGAAAAGGCAATGTTTCATCCACCTTACTTCGCGCAACCGCGATGGCAGGATGCGGCTCGCCCTCGAAGCGGCCAAGAACGGTTTCAAGACGCGATTGCAGCTCTGACCATAGCTGCGCTTTGCTGTCCGGCCGTTGGGGTTGATGGATAGCCATGGCCGCGCCAATTTCGCGCAACAGTGTAAGCAGTTCAAAGGTGGTCATGGTCAGGGACTCCGTCGCCAAGCGAGTTACGGCGGCTCCTCCCCTCTCCCCTTCATTCTGCCGCAATGCGCTAAACCACGCCGCCCAAAGCGTGCGGCATCGCGATCAGACAATTGCGCAAGAGTGTCAAATTGCTGTAATGCAGCACAAACAATTCATTGAATTTATGTCATGATCGTTCTGGGCCTGCCCCGCGAGGCCAGGTAAATGACTTCGCCAACTGCGCTCGTCGCCCTCAGCGGTCTGGTCTCCCGGCTTAGGAGGGCGCGATGCAAAATGACCGCATTCAGCTGTTCGTGGAAAGCAACAGGGAACGATTGCAGCAACTGACTTCGCGTCAGCAGGATTGCCTGCGCCTGGTTGCCAAGGGGTATCTCACCAAGGAAATTGCGGCCATGCTCGGCATCTCAGAGAGCCGGGTCTATAAGCATGTCCTGTCCGCCTGCCGCCATCTTGGGGTGCAGAACCGCGGCGAAGCCGGCCGGGTGTTTGCCGAATGGGAGGCACAAACCTCCCCTTCTGCAGGGGGGCAGTCAATGGGCGCCCATTTTCTGGACCTTTCCAAACCGACCGATTCAGCATTCTCTGATCCCGTCTCGAAAGACACGGACGACACCATCATCGTCGACGCCCTGCCGGCTCAGCAACAGGACATACATTCCGTTGCTGTTCTCAGGCCGGCAATGCTCGATCTGGTGCCGCTCCGTCTGAACGGGAGAAAAGCCAATGATCTGAGTGCGAGTAGAACCCTCATCGTCATCGCAGCCGTGACCGTCGGTATCATCGTTACGGTCGGTTCTGCTGTATCGCTGCTTTCCGGGCTGAGCAGTCTGCTTCGCCCATAGGCCAGCCCTTCCATCATCATCCAACACAATCCGTTCCTTCAGCAGGAACGGGGAGGAGAAACCATGCGTGCTCAACGCCTAGCCATTGCCCAAACGGTAGCCGAACGGCTCTTTGCCGCAGAAACTGCCCTCGATATCGCTCTCGCCCGTATCGCGGAACTCAATGCCGCCCTCCCGCTTGCCCGACTCGATGGAGGGATTTCCGCCATTGTCGGACAGGAAGCTATCCTGAGCTCTGCATCCGCTATGATGCTCGTTGCTGAAACCCGCGAAAAGATCGTCGCGACCCATGCCAATCTCAAACAGGCGAGCGACGACATCGGTCTGCGCGAAGTCAGCTATGGCGATCTGGTCAAACCGGGCAAAGTTGAACCCCTTGATGTGGGACATCATCTGCGGGTTGCCTGATGCCTGTCAGGGTTCCCTGACACCGATTTCCATAATGGTTCAGGTTCAATATGACGAGACATGTCGCATTCCTCATCCTGCTGATCGCCAGCAGTCTTTACGCGGCCATGCGGGGTGGCCGACCCGAGCAAATCGGGGCGGCTACTCTGTTTGGCGGAGCCTGGGCCAGTGTATTTGCGGCCGATCCGACCAGAGCACACTTTCGCCAGCTCGAGACCGGAATCCTGATAATCGACATGGTGCTGCTGGCCATTTTTCTATGGCTTGCCATTCGCAGCACACGGTTCTGGCCCATATGGGTGGCCGCCCTGCTGCAGGCCGAAGTGTTCATCCATGTCGGCCAGATCGTTGTTCCAGCGGCAGGATGGAAAGCCTACATGAATGCCCTGGCGGTATGGGGGTGGGTCGCGCAGATCGTCCTGATCGTCGCAACCTGGCGCCATCGTCAGCGCCTCGCACAACAAGGCAGCGATGCGTCGTGGAAGGGGGGCCCAGCATCCCGGCCTCCCATACAGCGAGGTTGATCCCCCTGCCCGCGACCGTTCCGATATCGACAAAAGCGGAGTGTCCTTATGACGGTGATGTCGAACTCGAATGACGTCCAGCCCGCAAGCCTTTGGTCGGCAAGCTCACGCGCGCTGGTATGCCGGGCCTTCCTGCGGGTCGAGAAGGTCATCCTCGAAAGCCTGGGGCCGCTGCTTTCCGCAAGGCAATATGTTGCGCTCCTCTTCGAGGTCTATCTCGCCGAAATCGAGGGGAAGACGCTCTATCAGGCCTGCCTGTCGACCGATGAAATCGTGTCGAAGCCGCATCGCCGCTCGGCCAGACTGGCTCAACTGGGAGCCCTCACTCGCGAGCCCAGTCTCGAGGATCATCGCCGAACGGATCTCCAGCTCACATGGAACAGCCGGGCCGCCCTCGACCGCGTGATCGACACGATTGTTGCCGCGAGCGCCGAAATCGCAATCGCCTTCCGTCAAGATCGGGGAGACGAGACCGACTTGCTACGAGGTATGCCATCATGGTACCATTTGCCAATCAGTACTCGATCCGGGACGATGGGCATGAACATCGCACGAGGTAAAGTCATTGCCGGTGGGCGTATCGCCCTGCCCGCAGAAATGCGTCGGGCTCTCGGCTTGCAAAATGGCGATACGGTCCTTTTTGAATTGCAGGGTGATGAGGTACGCATCCGACCGGCCAGGTCCGCACTCAAGCGGGTTCAGGAGCGGCTAAAGGCCTTTGCCCCGACGGAAGGGTTCGTGTCGGAGGAACTGATCGCCCAGCGACGCGTTGAGGCAGCGCGTGACCGATAGCGCCCTCATTCCCACATTTGTCCTTGATGCCTCGGCGCTGCTTTGCCTGCTGTTCGACGAGCCCGGAGCCGATCGGGTTGAAGCCCGCTTG